>CAYXRZ010000078.1:0-1648 GCA_964467235.1 uncultured Candidatus Saccharibacteria bacterium | reverse complement strand
CCGAGTAGGGCATCAGCCTGGGCTTTCCGAAAGCCTAGGCTTTTCCCTTTTAGAAAATGAAAAATAATACTTGCTTTTCAACAAAAAAATATTTAGGGGCTCAAGAAGCCGCCATCCGCAAAAGTCTAAACCAAGTTGAAGGACACCTTTACTTGGAAGTGGGCGGTAAACTTCTTGCCGACTATCACGCCGCCCGAACTTTGCCCGGCTACGATCCCAAGGCAAAGATTAGTCTTCTGCAAAAGCTCAAAAACGACATGGAAATAATCTATTGTGTAAGCGCAAAACACTTGCAAAGAGGAAAACTCCGCAGTGATTTTAACCTTACCTACGGAGATTTCGCTCTTCGCGCTCTAGAAAGATTTACACAACTTGGCTTGGGAAAACCCCTGGTAGCAATAAATCGATTTGATGGTGAGAGAGAAGCGAAAAAATTTGCTCGTCACCTAAACAACCTCGGTTACAAAACATTTATCCGCCACGAAATTAAAAACTACCCTGAGAATCTGGAAAAAATACTCAGCGAAGGAGGTTTTGGGAAAGATCCTTTTATCCCAGTAAAGAAACCAATCGTGGTAGTCAACGGTCCCGGCGGCAACAGCGGCAAGCTTTCCACATGTCTCGGCCAGCTTTACCACGAACAAAAAAAAGGCAAAAACGCCGCCTACGGAAAGCTAGAAACCTTTCCCGTCTGGAACTTGCCCCTTTATCACCCCATTAATATCGCTTACGAAGCAGCCACTGCAGACTTGGGTGACAAGAACGCAATTGACCACTTTCATTTAGAAGCAAACAACGAAAAAGCAGTAAATTACAACCGCGATATTGAAGCTTTTCCCATTATCAAAAACATTCTCGACGAGCTTTTTGGAAGTGACGGAAACCTTAGTTACAGTTCGCCAACCGAAATGGGAATCAATGAACTTAAAACGGGAATTGTGAATGATGAAAAGGCAAAATACGCTGCAAAACAGGAAATTATCTTTTACCACTTCCGCTACCGCGAAGAGTATTTAGAAGGAACGGGAAGCGAAAAAACTTTGGAAAGAATGGCCCAAATTATGGCCAAGTTGGATCTAAAAGAAACAGACCGACCCACAGTTATACCCGCCCGCAAAGCTGCAAAAAAAGCTAAGAACCAAAAAGGAAAAGGTAACCAAGGAATTTATTGCGGCGCAGCGTTGGAACTACCAAACGGGAAAATAGTCACCGGAAAAAATTCCCCCCTCATGCACGCTGAAGCGGCATCGCTTCTCAACGCACTAAAAGAATTAGCGGAAATACCGGACGAAATTGATCTTATCCCCAAAGAAATAATCAAAAACTTAACGGAGTTTAAAAAAGAGACTCTAGGAGAAACCTCCGCTAACTTGGACACAAACGAAATCCTCCTTGCCCTTTCCCTCGGAAAAAGCACCAATCCCTTGGCCGAAAAAGCATTAAAATACACTTCCGAACTACAAGGAACGCCCTTGCACACCACCCACAAGCTGGGAAAAGGTAATAAAAACGCCCTCCGCAAGCTCGGAATCTGGTCCACAACGGATGCTAACCCCACCAACCATAATATCTTCTAAATCCCGCCCAAGGAAAAACCTCCGGGGTTTCTGCAGATCCAACCCCGGAGGTTGGGGAATTGGGCGGGCTT
>CAYXRZ010000077.1:0-1918 GCA_964467235.1 uncultured Candidatus Saccharibacteria bacterium | reverse complement strand
ACAAGACTATACTAAAAAATCAATTTCTAGAAAAATAAATTCCATTCGGACTTTCTTTGACTTTCTCCAGCAAAAAGGATACGTAACTACTGACCCTTCCGAAAAATTAACCCACCCCAAAATTGAGGCCAAACCTCCCAACATTCTTTCGGAAACTGAATATCGTGCCCTGCGGGATGCCTGTCGAAACGACAAGCGGATGTACGCTATTGTCGAGCTTCTACTTCAAACTGGGATCCGGATTGGAGAACTAAGAGAAATTCGAATTGAGGACGTCCACTTCTCCGAAAACGGAAAGGGCACACTGCACATCCGCCCCTCCCATCGGAAGCCAGCCCGGGACATTCCCCTCAATCAACGGGCACAACAGGCAATAAAAGAGTACTTAGACGTTCGGCCGGAGGCAAACACAGATATTCTTTTCGTAACCCGCCCCGGCAACCCGTATCTCATCCGCAATATCCGCGCGGCAATGAAACGCTATTTCAAAAAAGCAGGAATGCCCGACGCAACTGTTAACGACTTACGCCATACCTTTATCGCCCAACAACTCAAAAATGGCGCAGATGTTACCTATATTTCCAAGCTTGTTGGCCACAAACGGCTAACCTCAACCGAAAAATATCTTCAATACGTAGAACGTCCCGAAGAAGAGACTCAAGAACTGGAAGAACTATAGACCCGAAAAAGGAGTTTTCGGGTAAATTACAATCCGCCGGCCGGCGGACCACATTTCAAATACCAAACTAAAGAAAAGAAAAACAGCCAAAAAGGCTGTTTTTTTGTTTGCGGAGCGAAAGGCCGTTAAACTTTGCCTCACTTTGCCTCCGCCATCCGCCGACTGGCGGAGGCGGAGCTACGAGGGGCACCCTTCTACTAAAATCGCTCCGGATGGCCGCAGGCCACCCGCAGCTCGTTAAGAGCGAAAGGTGGTGGGCCTGCCTGGATTCGAACCAGGGACTTCGACTTTATAAGAGTCGCGCTCTAAACCACTGAGCTACAGGCCCTCAATGAGATTCAAAAATCGTACTCGAATTTTGTTAATCGAATTGAGCCCCGATACCCTACGTGGTTTGGGGCTATTCGTGTTATCCGTTCTCAATCCGCTTTATCCGCTTTCTTTTCCCTTAACTCCTTTAGCTTCCACATAAAAAGCTTTGCCTTGCTTTTCTCTCCCTCCAATTTGTCGCGATCCATATCCTTCACAAAAGCCAGTGCATCTTCCAACCGCGCCCGCGGTTCTTCCTTAGCCAATTTCATATATAAAGAACGATGCTCCAAATCATCCAATTCGCAAGCCAAGCGATAACCAAAATCTTGAAACTCGTGCTTAATATGCTTAGAAGGTTTTAAATCCTCCTTTTTGAGGATATTACCAATCTTTTCCACACGTCCATTATAACATAAACTAACATGATGCCACCGGCGCCCCACGCAAAAAACAACTATAACTGTCTATAAATAAGAAGGATAAGAAGCCAACTTAGACCAATCCCCGCACTACCGGCAAAACTAAGAATAGAAACAAAATCCAAGTTAGTAACTAAAAAAATAATTAAAGGAGGCAGTAAAGTAAAAAGCCAAGAAAGGGAAATCGGCAGTTTAAAATCACGGAAAAATACCTCGCGCAAAGCGTAAGCAAGCAATAAAAAAGAACTTCCCAATGCTAATATCCCAATAAGGGGCGCCGCTACGAACATTGGCCCGCCGAAAACCTCTGCCAAACCATCCAACGCAGCAGGAGACGTACCGTGCCCCGAAACAGAAGACACAGAAACAGAAAAGAACCAATATAGTGAAGTTACTATAATAGCTGTTATTCCAACCACTTTTGACAACACCTTTTTCTGTCCGCGCAAAATTTCGTCCACCTCAGGAACCGCCGCCGTTCCCCCAAAAGAAAAACACATAATTCCCA
>CAYXRZ010000076.1:0-1944 GCA_964467235.1 uncultured Candidatus Saccharibacteria bacterium | reverse complement strand
GACAACCAGCCAACTAACTTACTAGCAAACTAGCTCACAAGTTGTCCACCATCCGTATCATCTGTGTTCCCAGATCTGTTTAATCCGTGTTCTTCTTTCCTAAATTCGATAACTTCTTGGATTACTCCCATGAGCAAAAACATATACGCCCAAACGGCCGCGTTCTCGGCAATAAACTCTGCCTTAAAAATCAAAAGAAACGGGCAAAGCACCAAAAACCCAAGCCCAACCCCCACCGATACCCTCCCTTCAAAAGAAAATAGCCACACGGCAATTATCCAAAGAGAAATAAAAAACAAAATGACCAAATCGGAAGTAAAATCAAAAAAGAACGTATCCACAAAAAGCCCGAGAGCTGTAAATGCCAAAAGATAGTAACGAAAAGGACGTAATTTACCCTTAATTAACGTAAAAAAGCTTTTAATCTTTGTTTTTATGCTTTTTAAAAATTTCACCATCAAATCGTATTCAGTATTTGGTATCTAGCAATCGAACCATGGAGCAATCGAACAATATATCTTCTTATTTCCTATCCCTTATCTCTTATCTCTTATCTCCTCTTTTCCCAACCGACACACCGTCAACTGATAACCAGCCAACTAGCTCACTAGCCCCTCACCCCTAGTCCCTATTCATTATTCCTTATCCCTTATCTCCTCCTTTCCCAACCGACACACTGTCAACTGATAACCAGCCAACTAGTTTACTAGCAAACCAATTCTATCATTATATCAATTAGAAAAGCATCACAAGTGCGAACGTAATCAGCAACCCCGCCACCACAAGACTCACAGTTGGGTTAGCACTAAAGTAAGAAGAAACACTCCTATTCACCGCAGAAAGAAAACTCCCCTCCTCCACATTAAACTGAACTTCCGCGGTATCCATTGGGTTGGGGTGCGCCGTACCGTCTTCCACCACGCGCCTAAGTTCCAAGTGATAATTGTATTCCCCCGCACCCGCCCCGGCGGGAACTTTCAAACCCAACTCCACGTCCGCTTCCTCCCCCGCACCAAGCGCGATTCGCCAAGGTGCTGCATTAAGCCAAGAAGCACCTCTGCTTTCTCCTTCACTCCCCAAAAAGACCACGTCAACTTGGAACTGCTCCTCGTTTGTTCCTGTGTTTTTTACAGAGACGGATGGGAGTTTATAAATCCCGCCCGCTTGGGCTTCTTCCGCCAGCTTAATCTCTTCACGGCCAAACTCCGCTGAAACCCGCGCCGCTTCCTCCAAAATCTCCCCGGCATAAACATCCCCAGCAAAAAAGAATCCCAAAAATGTCACTGCCAGCAATCGCTTCATTACCGTAACTATAGCATAATCAATAGGAAATGGGAAATAGAAAATAAGGAATAGAAAATAACAAAAAGGAAATCAACCCTCTCTTCTCCCTTTATCAGCCCTTATTTTCTACTATTATTTTATTCCAGAAATACTAATCATTTATTGGTAAAAGTGGAATAAAAATAAGGTTTTGTCAAGAACTGAAGAACAATTTTCCAACAGTTGACATACTACAAATCCTGCGCTAGGGTGTAAGTGTGGATTTTATTAAGAAGCTTTACCGCAAGATTACTCCCGCTCTGCTTTATACTCTCCTTGTCCTTACTATCCTTATCCTCCACACGTTTTTCTCCGATGTTGTTAACGTAGACAGGCACTCGGCTTGGTTTTTGGCCCTTCTTTTTATTATGCTTATCCTCCCTTCCATCAAGAAAGGAAACATTGCCTATTTCTTTTCTTTCGAGCGGGATTTGGAGCGCGCGCGGGAGGCTGTGCGCCGGTTGGGGCAAAAAGACGGCGCGAAAGATGCGAAGGTAAAAGAAAATGTGCAAGAAAAGATAAAAAATTCTACGGATGAGACCAACCCCTGCCTAACCAGCGGAAAAATCCGCCAGCAGATAAAAAAGCGTCTTTACGAAATCCAAGAGCGTTGGCTAAAAG
>CAYXRZ010000075.1:0-1950 GCA_964467235.1 uncultured Candidatus Saccharibacteria bacterium | reverse complement strand
GTGACGAGGCGGGCAATGAAACCCAGTCTGTGGATACCGTTGCAATCACACCGAAGGCGACGGAAAGCGCTCTTGACCTGGTTGTCACTAATCTTTCTGAGGTGTTTGGGTTTCTTGGAAGATCCAAAAGATAGAGTACGCAACCTTAGCACTTGGCATTAAAACAAAGATCATATAATATAAGTACATGTTGCAAGAATTATTACAAAATCTTAGTCAAGTTGACTTCCTGTTAGAACTAATTCTGGGAGGCTCTTTATTTTTAATTGGAGCCATTGTTGTTATTATTATCTTTTTTGGCATCTCAATTAGAGAAACAGCCGAAAATACGAAAGGGTTGGTTCTCTTAGCACTGCTCTCCTTCTCACTCCCCTTTGTAAGTCTATCACTAAACAACAAAGCGCATTTTTTATCCCAAGCAAAATCTCCCCTAATCATCCAAAGCATTGAAAAAACAAAAATTAACGCAACGACTTTTCTTGTATCCTTTCAAACGGAGGAACCTGCAATTGCATATCTGGAATATAAAGACCGAACTCGGGACACAGTTATACCTATTTTGCCAACTTATTCCTTAGAAAAAAGGAAAGATCATTCCTTCCTTATTGAACAAATTAGCAGTGAGGGTGGAAGTGCTTGCATTATCATTAACGGTAACCGCACACTGCCTAAACTCGAATTGAACGCCAAAAAAGGGCTCAAATGAGTAAAACACTTGTTGAAACACAAAATGTAAAAAAAAGCTTCCCCGTTGGAAACCAAACAATTAATGTTCTTCACGGAGTCACCATAAACATCGAGCGAGGCGACTTCGTAACAATTTTTGGTCCTTCTGGATGCGGTAAAAGTACACTTCTCCACATCATCTTAGGACTAGAAGTTCCAACAGAAGGAACAATTACACTGTTCGGAGAAAACGTATATAATTATAATGCTGATGAACGCGCCGAAATAAGGAAACAAAAGATTGGTATGGTTTACCAACAATCCTATTGGATAGGCTCTTTGAATGTAATTGAAAATGTTTCCTTTCCCCTTTACCTTCTAGGTAAATCAGCAGATGCAGCAACAAAAAGGGCCGAGGAAACGCTTGGTCTGGTGGGCATGCAAGATTGGGCTACTTATATGCCTACGGAACTTTCCGCGGGCCAACAGCAAAAAGTTGCTCTAGCTAGAGCACTAATTAACGATCCTCCCATTATTATTGCAGATGAACCCACAGGTAACTTAGATACTAAATCGGGTTACGAATTAATGAAATTATTAGAAAGGTTTAACAAAGAAAAAGAAAAAACCTTGCTAATGGTAACACACGACTTGGAATACCTGACATTTTCTTCACGTATTCTGCATATAGTAGATGGGTTGATAGAAGATGAATACGACGGTAGTAAAGATATAAAAGTTATAGAACACCTTGCATCACAAGGAAAAGGGAAAACAAACCACAGTGAAAGTTAAAAAACTTATTAAAAAATTTAACCTTAATCCAAAAAACCTTGTGTTTAAGGTAAAAACAATAATGGGAGGTGTGTTTACATTAGTCATTTTCTTCTTTTTGCTTCAATTCTTTTTAATATCCTCCCTTATAAAAAAAATACGCTCCTACAAATTCTTACCTCGTTTCGTAACTAAACCTCTAGACTCTTTGCATACTGGATCCATGTTCGTTGTTGAAAAACTCGATCGGGGTGACCCTAACAGCATTCACCAAACAAAACTTATTGACCTGGCCCTGAAAAATATGAGCAGGAAAAGAACAAGAAGCTTAGTCACAATCGGGGGCATGAGCATTGGAATTGCAGCAATAGTTTTTCTTGTTTCCATTGGGTACGGCGTCCAGCACATGGTAACTGACCGAGTTGCCAGCCTAAAAGAACTAAAACAAGCTAACGTTAGGCCCAGCCAAGCAAGCGGATTAAGGATAGATGATGAAGTTCTAGAACGGTT
>CAYXRZ010000074.1:0-2001 GCA_964467235.1 uncultured Candidatus Saccharibacteria bacterium | reverse complement strand
TGTAGAGGAAGTGCAGCCTCCCTGGTTAGATACGCAGTAATCATTGTAGATTATTTCTCTAAAATAATGATAGACTAAAAATAATTATAATGAAAAAAATACTACTAGTTTTTACAACAGTCTCAGTTCTAGCACTATTTTCCGGCCTTCTCTTTTTTTCAAAAAGCGAAGAATTAGAAGAAAAACCCCTTGTTGAACCAACTGAAGAAAAATCTTTTATTGAAACAACCGTGGAAAGCGTTGTTGAAACTGTTAACCGCAGCAGTAAATGCCCGCTGGGCCAAAAATATATTGATTACAACAGGCCGGATGTGCCGGGCAGGTGCTACACTCCCGCACCTGATGCAGGAAAAACTTGCGAAAGTTCATCTGACTGCGCTAGCGGTAAATGCTGGGTGGAACTAGATGATCCGCTGATTGAGAAATGTGATCCGCAACCAGGCATCAACCACTGCCCAGGTGTAAGCGGAACCTGCGGGGACGGAAGTAAAATAAGCGGAATTCGAATTAAAGAAAAAGATTACGTTCTTTGGGATCTTAAGGATTAAATTTATATTTTCCCGCGGAGGGTAGCGGTAAATTCAGAGGTTATTTTTTCCACAGCTTCCTTACGAATAGGAGCAACCTCTGCGTCAGAAAGACTGCCTTCGTAAGGCTGGTACTTTAAAGTTACAGTTACTGCTTTTTTACCTTCCTCTTCCAACTTTTCATCGCGATAAACTCCCTTCAGAGTTGCCTCAATCAAATAATCTTCACTGCTCAAGTCCTCTAGAACAGACAAAACTTCCCCCACCGCAGTTTTATTTTTCATTTCAAAAGTAAGATCCTCCACCACCGGCGGGGCAGTGGGCCGGGGTTTATATACTCGAACCTTTTCGGCTATCCCGGTCAAAGCGTTAAAATCAAAGTCTAAAAGACCTACAATACCCGAAATCCCAAAGCTGTTCAAAACATCCCCTTTTAGCACGCCAACCCGACCGAAAACCTCTTCTCCCAATCTTACTTCCGCAACTGCGTTCTCCCGCCAATAATTTTCCGTGCTTTCTGCTCGCGCGAATTCAACCCCTCTTACACCCATCTCTTCCAATAAAGTTTCAACATAACCTTTTACGCACAAAAAAGCCTCTTCGCTGCCACCTGCAAAAGATTCCAAAGCAGTAAGCCTTTGCACTTCTAAAGGTAATTCACCTTCCTCCTCCAACGGCAAAAATACCCGGCTGAGCTGAAAAAATTTCAACTGCTCTTCCTCTTTTTGGTTGTCAGCTAAAATCTCCAAAAGATGGGGTACTAACGAAGGCCGGAGGTAAGTCAAGCGATCGTTTAAAGGGTTTTCAATTTTTACGGCGGTTTCCGGAGCAAACCCAGCCTTACTTAAAACACCTTCATTAGTAAAAGAATATGTTTTTGTTTCCAAAAAACCCCAACCGGAAAATAAATTTCGCACTTTACGTTCCCAAGCAAAGATAGAATCTTCTCTATGCAATTCTTGGGGTAGGGGAGGGAGGTTCTGCGGCAGGTTGTGATACCCATAAACTCGCGCGACCTCCTCTACTAAATCAATCGCGCTAACAATATCATTCCGCCGCCAAGAAGGAACCGTTACACTAAGCTCCGGGGAAACATGCATTTCTTGCGGAGCCGTCTCCCATTTCACGCCAAAACCCAAAAGCCTTAGAATGCCCGCCACCTCATCGGAATCCATTTTTACACCCAAGACGTCTTCCACTAGACTAATCGGCAAATCTACTTCCAGCTCTTCGTATTCCTTATTTTCAATATCTATTAAATCGCTGGCAACGCGAGCAGCAGCGTTTTCTACTAAAAAGTCAGCTGCAACCTTCATTGCCGGCAAAATCCCGCGGGGGTCCATACCTTTTTCAAACCGCGTTGCCGCGTCCGTGCGGAAAGCCATTTTTTGCACTGTTTCCCGAATCCGGAGCGGATCATAAATTTGCACAAAAATAACCACCCGCTCTGTATCCTCATCCACACAGGAATTAG
>CAYXRZ010000073.1:0-2086 GCA_964467235.1 uncultured Candidatus Saccharibacteria bacterium | reverse complement strand
CGGAAATTGGGTAAAGACAGTGACGGTTGATTTTGTAAATCCCGAGCCGGCAGACGGGTGGTTGAATGCTCCGTACCGTTCTTATATCAGAGTCCTTGCTTCTGAGGGTTCTAAACTTATTTCGGTGGAGGGCGGTCAGGCGGAAGTTCCGCAAGAATCTTATTTTGATGATATAATAGAGAAGCAGGTTTTTGCGGCGTTTAATATTACGAAGCCGGAGGGTGCGTCACAGTTGGTGTTTAAGTACCAGCTTCCCGATACTGTTGAACAAGATGGGGTTTATAAGCTTTTGGTGCAAAAGCAGCCCGGGAAAAACGGTCCGGAGTATACAGTAGATGTTCAGGGTAAGAGTGAACAATTCAGTCTTACCGCGGATAAAGAACTGCACTTTTGACTTAGCAAAATTTTCAATGTTTTCAGAAACGGTGCACCCTCATTTCCAAGAGTTATACAACTATTTGTGTTCTTGGGACCTTTTGCGGTGTGCGTTTGCTCGGTGCTCCCACCGCTTTTTTTGCAGCGACAAGTATATTTATGCCTACCTATCGTGCCGAAGGAATAGTTCTAAAACGAATAGATTATTCGGAAGCAGATCAGATATTAACTATTTTTACGAAGAATAGAGGGAAGGTTGGGGCAATTGCTAAAGGTTCGCGTAAACTAACTTCCCGCAAAGGCGGCCATCTTGAACTTCTTAACCATTCTGTATTTTCTCTTGCCGAAGGTAGAAATTTATATGTAATTACTGAGGCGGAAACTATTGAACCTTTCTCTAATATTAAAAGTAACTTACAAAAAACCAGTTTGGGTTATTATTTGGCGGAATTTATTAACGAATTTGTTCCTGAGGCGCAAAAGACTTATCCTCTTTTTCGGTTGTGCCTTATGGCTTTAGGTTTTTTGAATGACGCAGAGGAGGGGAGTGAGGAAGCTATTGTTCGTGCTTTTGAACTCAAAGCGCTTGCGGAGTTGGGATTTGCGCCGGAAGTTCGTAAATGTGTTGTTTGCCAACAGCCGCTTACGTGGGGCGAAAAAAACGGGTTTTCTGCGGAAAAGGGTGGCGTAGTTTGTTCGCGCTGTTTGGAAGAAGATAGCTTAAGTTTAGATGAAGATTTGCTGGAGCTTTTGCGGGAGACAGCCTTTTTGCCGTGGAAGAAAGTTGACCGAATTAAGGTCCGCGAACGGCCGATGGAAAAACTTCGACAAGTTACTCAATGCTACGTGGAGTATATATTGGAAAAAAGATTAGAATCCCCCAGTCTTCTCGAAAAAATTCGTAAGGGCGATTTTAGGCCCGAAAACTGCGTTTAGTGTGTTATACTGTTGCAACAGTAGTAGCTCACTTCAGTGCGCGCATCTTTATTTAGCATTTAGCGCGAACTAAAGTTCGCTATTGAGTGTTTTACAGGTATTTTTTTTATATGGTTGATTCTGACTTAATGCAAAAAGTAGTTTCCCTGGCCAAGCGGCGGGGATTTGTTTTTCCCGGCAGTGAAATTTATGGTGGTTTGGCTAATTCTTATGACTACGGCCCTTTGGGTGTGGAAATGCTTCGGAATATCAAAAATCATTGGTGGAAAACTTTTGTTCAAAACCGCGAAGAGATTTATGGTGTGGATGCCAGTATAATTATGCACCCTGAAGTATGGCGTGCCTCTGGACACACTGAAAACTTTACCAACGTTTTTGTAGAATGTAAAAAATGCCAAAACCGGTTGCGGGTGGATCATCTGTTAGAGGATGTTTTAGGTGAGGTTGTTGAGGGACGGTCTCTTGATGAATTGTCCAAGCTTTTGGTGGAAGTTGGACCTGTTTGTGAAGAGTGTGGCTCAAAGGAATTTACAGAACCAAAGACTTTTAACCTACTTTTTGAAACTTCGCTGGGTAGTGTTCCGGAGGAATCATCGACAGTTTTTTTACGAGGCGAGACGGCGCAGGGGATGTTTATAAACTACAAAAACGTGGTTGACAGTATGCATCCGGAAATTCCTTTTGGGCTAGGCCAAATTGGTAAAGCATTTCGCAACGAAGTAACCCTTGGTAATTTTATCTTTCGCACCTTTGAATTTGAGCAGATGGAAATTGA
>CAYXRZ010000072.1:0-2197 GCA_964467235.1 uncultured Candidatus Saccharibacteria bacterium | reverse complement strand
GCAAAAACCTAAAATCTCGCACGGAAAGAAAAAACTGCATAAAAAGGTTAACCACTGCAAAAATACCCATAAATAGGGCAAAGCTACTAAGGTAAGGTACCGCCTTAATGTATTGGTTCCCAAACAAAAGATTAACTAAAAGCCCAGGGACTGTCGCATAAAGCACAACGCCACACAACGCTGCAAAAACAACCAAAAAAAGTGCTTTGGTAAAAACAGGGCGGTAATTACTGCCGCTTTCGTACTTCTCGGAAACCAGCGGAAACATAACCAGACCAACAGAATTTAACCCAAAGAATATTATTCGTCCCATTGTTACAGTAGAACTGTAAATACCAGCTTTCTGAGGAGAAAAGAAGTGCTTAACCAGAACAATGTCGGCATTATAAAGAGCGTTGAACGTTAAAATAACCAATATGGTTGGCGCAGCAAAAGATAAAACTTCCCGCCAGCAGAACGAATTCTTCTGAAATGGAAACCGTAAGTTTTTCCGGAGCAGAATTAAAGCTGTGGTAAAGGTAAACACAATTCCCAAAATCATGCCCGAAATAATTCCCGAAACACTAAAACCCAATACAGCTAAGCCAATACCAAAAAGCAATTTCAATGATGTATCAACTAAAGAAACAAAAGCATAAGACTTAAAACGCAAAAGCCCACGCAGAAAACCAATAGGGGCAGAACGGAGCAAAGTTAGAGCCAAAAAAATTGAAAAAAATATCAAAACAGAAGGTGCTGGTATCTTTAAAAAACCTGCTATTTGCTGGCGAAAAGTTATTCCAACAAAAATAAGAAAAGACCCTACCCCTAAAACAAATTTTGTAATCCAGACCAAAGCATGGGTCACAGCATCAAAATCTTCTGCTGCCTTATATTTCGATGCAAACTTGGTAGTAGTTGTCGCCAATGTAGTACCGGGAACGCCAACAATGTAAAGTAGCGAGAAAAGTGAAACCAAAATACCGTAGTCTGCCGGCCCTAGTACACGTCCCGCCAAAACATGAAAAACATAATTCATCGCACTACTAACTAGGCTCGCTGACAGAACCAAAGTAGAACCGGATAAGAGCGTATCTGAACGAATTTTGTTAATTAAATTAGTCACTTTCTTAATCATTGTTAAATTTTATTTACGGGCAAAGACCCAATTGTTAACACCAATCTCAAAAGAACCAGCTTTTATATTCTCGCTAGAAAACCCGCCCAATTGTAACTTATCACAAAGCTCTGACTGCGAATAGAGTTTTTGGTGTTCAGCTATTTCCGCTGGGCTAACCAGATGAAAAAACGCAAACAACTTTAGGATCGGAGAAGTCCTAGAAGCTGGGGTTGTTAGAACAAACGCACCACCAGGTTCTAGCACCCGAAATATTTCAGAAAAAAGTGTGACAACGCTGTCTTCCGGCACGTGTTCCACCACCGCCAATAATGTGACTGCATCAAAAAAATTAGCAGAAAAGGGTAAAGGTTTATCGATAATATCACGACGAAACAAAGCTAAGTCCCATTTGCCCTGAGCAATCCTGTCTTCCACACAAGGATCCATGCCGTACTTCTCTTTAAAGTTGGTACGTAGGAGAAAATAAGGATACGAGCCACAACCCAAATCTAGTAACCGGTTTTTCTGGGGTAATTTTTTCAGAAGTTCTAAAGCTTTTTCTGTTCTCTTCTTGGCCAACCACTTTTCCAAAAGACCGTATCCTCGTGTTGGTTTTTTATAATTTCTTGTAGATTTTTTCAATTTCTTTTGCCTTTTGTTCCCAAGAATATTTCTCTTGTATAAAATTAATGTCTACTTTTACTTCACCATCAATACTTTTTTCTATCTTTCCTGCAATACTCTCCGCATCAAGAACATTCAAAAACTGTAGCCCCTGAAAATCGCTCTCCACATCAAAACCCGAAGCAAGCACCGGCACACCGCTGGCCAATGCCTCCAAAACCACTTTAGGCAAACCCTCATAGGAAGAAGGAATTACAAAAATATCTGCTTTTTGATAAACCGGCGGTAATTTAGGGTATTCAATATAGCCCTTGAAAGAAACCCTTTCTTCCAAATCTAACTCCTTAACCATACTCCGCAATCTTTCCTCGTAATTCTTATCACCTTTTCCCACAATTGTTAGGTAATATTCTTGGGGGAGGTGCGCTAAGGCATCAATCAAAAGGTGTACATTCTTCCGCGGCTGCAAAGCAC
>CAYXRZ010000071.1:0-2293 GCA_964467235.1 uncultured Candidatus Saccharibacteria bacterium | reverse complement strand
CCCGGGTAATAGGTATCCGCAAGCACCAAATACCCCTCCCTCGCCGCATCTACCTCTACAACTACCTCTTGATCTCCGTCTTTAACAATCGAACAATCGGACAATCGAACCATATCTTCTCCATCCGTGTCATCCGTTTCCAATCCGTTTGATCCGTGTTCTTTGTCTCCCTCCAGCACTACATCCTCTCCCGCATCCACAGCCCCGGTTAGCATCAGACTTAAGGCTTCCCCCTCACTCTCAACATAACGGGGCTTAGAAACAAAGTGCGCCCGCGGGAAAACCCCATTTACTCTATAAACATAAACGGTCCCCTCCGTATACTCCAAATCCTCACTGTAAACCTCCTCAAATTCCTCCGACTCGATGGTAAAGATAGAAACAACGTGCGTAACCGCACCAAAAGATAAATAGTTGGCCATTCCCTCCGGTGGGTAAGCCTTCCCCTCTTCCCCATTAACATTAAACCCTTCCAACAAAAACTCGCGGTAATTTGCCGCCTTTTCTAAATACGCCCCGCCGTACATAGAAGCCAAGGGCAAACCCCAAACAAGCTGACGGTTTGGCGGTATTAGTTTTTGGTAATCCAAATAAGCTTCGGGTTCCTTCTGCCAGCCACGCTGCTCAGAATAAAGGCGGCCGGCAAGGGAACGGTGGCCGAGCGTAATAAAGCGGCCCTCTTCTAAATTTTTTTCCAAATAACTAACCGTTCCCGGTTTTTTAAACCAGTCTTCTTTGGAAAGAGTTTGGTTATAATTCCCAAAGTAAAGATAAAAATCCCCGGCAAGAACAATGAGCAGCCCTGCTAACAAGGCACTGATTGCTTTTTTAGCAAAGGGTTTTCCTAAATGCTTAAATTCTGTTCCCTTAGCCAACTCATCCCAGTTTTTTATAACTTGGTTGTAGATAACATCCTCCAAAAAAAGCCCTGCCAGCACGCACAGAGAAAAAGAAAGGAAGACAATAAACCGGGCGGGAACGCGAAAAGAAGAAAAGAACGGCAAATAATACAAAAAATTAAAACGCGCCTGCAAAACAGAAAAAACGGCAAGAAAAGCAAAAAACCAGGCGGATTTCCTTATCCTCTTTTCTGCAAAGGAGCTCTTCCCACCACGCAAAGGCAAAAAAGAGATTGCTAAACTAGCAAAAACAGCCGTCAAAAGACCGAAATAAGCACAAATTTCCCAAATTAAAATCTGCGGGTCGTATTCGAGGTAAGGCGCCCAATTGGAAGGGTCGCCAAAACTAAAGGGAACCAAAAGCATTGCCAAATGTCTAAAATAGAAAGGAAAGTTTAAAGTCTTTTGGTAGCTGAATCCTCCTGTACGCCAAGAGTTTTTAAGAAGCTGCCAGGTAGGCAAAAGCTGGGGTGAGGCCAAAATTAATCCCAACAAAAAAGAAAAAGCAAATGCACCACCCAATTTGATAATCAACTCAACCTCCCGGTTGGTAAAAAGAGGTTCACGACCGTCCTCAAGCCGTTTGCTAAAAATAACATCACGAAAATATTTGTAAAGAAAAAAGAGCCCCAGAACCACTGCCGAATAAAGAACCATTTGCGGGTGCCCCGCCAACCCCTGAAACCCCACTAGCAAAGTCATTTTTAGGGTAAATAGGATAAGAAAGCCCTCCCCAAGGAAAGACCTCCGGGGTCTGGAATTTCTCGACCCTGGAGGTCGGGGAATTGGGGAGGTTAGGGAATGCAGCGACCTTTTTTTGAAAAACTCTTGAACCAAATAAAGCTCCAGCGGAAAAACTGCAAGAACCCAAAGCATTGTCAGGTGCTTCCAGCGCATTGTCACCGGCGCAGAAAGGGCAAACGCCAACCCAACAAAAGCAGCAGGCAGCGGGGAAAGCCGCAGGCCCTTACGGCAGAAAAAATAAGTGGAAAGACAGAGAACCAAAACAGCCAAAAAAATACTGAAATTATAAGCAAATACCGGCGGAAAGAGCAGGAAAATTAAATTAGGCGGGAAAAGCCCCTGAATTTGCCCCTCAGCAAAGAGCGGATAACCAAACCCTACATTTTTTGCCCACAAAGGAAGCTGAGCGCTGTGATAGGCACGGCTTAAATATAGGCGTGTCGGCAAGAAAAAGTCGCCAAAATCAGAAAGTCCAATATCCCCGGAAACAAAAACCTCGGAAGAAAAAAGCGGCTCACGGAAAAAAAATAAAAGAACTCCTATAAGGAGCAAAATGCAAAGCACGTCCAAAGAGAAAATTTTCCTAAACAACCTCTTCAAATTCATGGGATTATTTTAACATGGAAAAAGAACAGCGCGGTTTCCCGCGC
>CAYXRZ010000070.1:0-2302 GCA_964467235.1 uncultured Candidatus Saccharibacteria bacterium | reverse complement strand
AACTCCCGTTCCTCTTCTTCTGAATTAAATTTTGGTATATTTTTAAGCTTTTTCATATTTTTGTTTTTCTTCCTTGCGTTGATCTCTAGCGGAAATAATTCTAATTTTATTATCTCTTAGCGTAAAAGCAATGAATAATTTTCTTCCTCGGTCAGTTTTTCCTAACGCTTGATATCTTTTTTCTTTTTGTGAGGAATGTTTTTTATCAAAGTTAATCAGTAAGGGGTGGTTAAAAAACACCTCCTCGCATTCCCTAAAATCAACTTTATGTTTTTCCCAGTTTTTGTCAATATTACCCTCGTCCCAGTCAAAGCCTTGCATATTTTCTAGTTCTTTTCTAATTTCCCACTCTTCCATTGTAAATAATAGTAATATACAAGGAATATTTTGTCAACCCTTAACTAAATAGTGAGTAGGGGGGTGGGACCCATTCGCTAAACCTGCCTGCCGCTTGTCCGCCTAAAAGTTGGGGCGAGGCAGGGTTCCGGAGGGCCGTGGTCATTATCTAACCAGAAGTAACCAGTTACTTTTTTGAGAAAAGCAAAATGCTCTAACTGTCGGGTTGGAGAGCCACTTTGTACTTACTCTATTCTTCTGATCGTGGTCCAATCTTATTTTCCAATTGGATTTTTTCCTCCTTTATTGCTATATTTACCTTATGAATAGTGATATAGAAAGAATTAAAAACGCTTCGGTTCCTATTTTGAAAAGAGCCGGGGTTAAGAAATCGGCCGTTTTTGGTTCCACAGTCCGTGGCGATGCTACTAGTGGTAGTGATATTGATATCTTGGTTGACTTGCCCCGCGGAAAAACGTTGCTGGATTTGGTTGAATTACAGCATTCATTAGAAGATGCTTTGGGGCGGGATGTGGATGTAGTAAGCTATCGCGCTGTTTCCCCTCTTTTGAAAGATAGCATTTATAGTAATCAAATTCGTATTTTGTAAGCCATGGTAAAAGATCCACAAATATATTTACAGCATATTTTGGAAAGTATTGAACAGATTGAGGATTATACAAAAGATATGCTTGAGAAAGAATTTATGGACTCTCCGGAAAAGCAGGACGCAGTACTTAGGAGATTGGAAATAATTGGCGAGGCGGCAAAGAATATTCCCCAAAGTTACAGAAAGAAACATCCCGAAATTCCTTGGCGTAAAATTGCCGGTATGCGTGATAATCTCATCCACGAATACTTTGCAGTGGACCTGACTATTGTTTGGGATACGGTAAAGGAAAGTGTACCTGAACTTAAGGAGCAGATAACTAAACTATTGGAAGATTAATTAATAACCATTGACACTTTACCAAGTACCTCCAAACGCTGTTTCCGCCCCACGCAGGGCGAGGCTGGGCGTGCCAGCGCGAGCCACGTAGACGTTGTTCGAACCGTTTAATTTTGAGGTTATTCTACGTTATGTTAATATAAATGTATGGGAATATTTTTTTCAGTTTTCGGTATTATTTTTGTTGTTTATGGTGTTATGGCTTTTAAGAATCCGAAAAGTATTATGCCGAAAATTAAGAAAGGAAGTGGAAAAAAAGAAGAGATTTATCAAGTAGAATATAATCCGTTAGTTGTTAAGTTAATGGCCTTTGCATTTATATTATTTGGCTGTCTTTTTACGCTTCTCTCCATCGCATCCTCTATACCCTTTTAATTTTTAATTGTGTTTAATTGCGTTCGAGTTTTTGTTTAAGTTACCACTCTGGGTTCTTTCTAGGTGGTTTCGAACGCTATTTACCACCTGGAGCCATCCTTCGACAAGCTCAGGATTTTATGTTTTACCTCTATATACTTCTTTGCGATAAAGCCTTTTTCTATGTCGGTATAACTAATGATTTAGATAGAAGGTACGAGAAGCATGAGAACGGGTATGTTAAAGCAACCAAGCATCGTCGTCCTCTAAGGTTAATTCACTTTGAAACATTTTTAGACAGAAAGGATGCCAAGAGGCGGGAGCAGTATCTCAAGGGCGGCAACGGAAAGAAGGATTTGGAAATTATGCTGAAGAATTATTTTGAAAAGCACCCTTGGGCTAAGGTGTAGAACAAAGGCAAACCAAACCTCCGCCAAATGCTCAGAACGTCTTTGAAACAGCAGCTTTTTTAAATACAACATTTCTATTTTCCACGCCAAACAAGATTCGAACCCCTAGCCATTCCCCTTTTTTGACTGGTATACTTTTCCTAATGAATGTAATCAAACCTCCCAAACTTTCTAAAGGAGATACCATTGGTGTTGTTGCTACCTCTTTCCCCTTCCCAACTGATAAAAAAAGCGATTATTACAAGCAATACAA
>CAYXRZ010000069.1:0-2377 GCA_964467235.1 uncultured Candidatus Saccharibacteria bacterium | reverse complement strand
TGCTTTCGGCTGTAAAAGTAGGAGATTGAATCTTTTTCGTTGGAGTAGAAACTGCCGCGGAGGCAGTCTTCTTTGATTGCGGGACCAAAACGCTCCCAACCACGATAATAAGGTACGCCAAAGACACCTTCCGGTTTGGCGTGGAATACGTGATCCACATCGTAAAGCTTCCACCCCAAGAGGTATTTTTCTTGCCAAGGGTGTTCAGGGGTTTTATCAACAAAA
Organism: uncultured Candidatus Saccharibacteria bacterium; assembly: GCA_964467235.1. GTDB lineage: Bacteria > Patescibacteriota > WWE3 > JAUXAW01 > JAYEID01 > CAYXRZ01. The sequence continues at coordinate 2,152 of CAYXRZ010000069.1, read as the reverse complement.
GCCTGCCAGAGGAACCCGGATTCGAAGGTTAACAAGCTGATTAGAGTTAAAACGAATCCCGCACATGAAATATTTTGCAAAAAATCGGACGCGTCATCCTGAACTCGTTTCAGGATCAGACGCGTTCCAGCTTTTTTGTTAGATTCTGAATCAACCCCCTTCGCCCAGAGGCTACGGAGCGTTAGGAGTTCAGAATGACAAAAAAGCTTTTGGTGTAATTGAGAGAGTCCGTATCCTGCAATAATGAACCCCGGCAGTATTGCGGTGTAAACGTGTGTTCTCGGGTCGCGGATGAGGAAGAAATACACGCAATAAGGTAGGAAGAACCATCCCAAGAGTGCTAGTACTTTTGGTTCCATTTTTTTGGAGAGAAAAAGAAGAGTTGTTATTCCCACGGCAGCCCCGCAAACCAGGAGTGTAGCAGAGCGGGGTTTTATTGGGTAGCGAGCAAATACAGTTCCCCCGCCGAAGATAAGGCAAAGCAATACGTGGCCAAATTTTACTAAAGGTTCGCTAAAGTGAATTTTCCAGATCTTTATGTCTTTTGCGTATTTTATTAGGCCGAGTAATCCGAAAGTTATCATTATGATAAGTGCCAAAAGGTAATGCGGGGGGATATAGATAGTAATGATAGGCATGATGTCCGGTATTCGGGGCATTAAGCCGCCGAGCGAAAGTCTGCGGCCAAGATAATCGGCAGTGACTTTTTGGTAATAGGGGTTGAATCGCATTATTGCGTAAAAGATTGCAGGGGGGATAAGCGATATAGCTCCAAATATACTGGCATCTGTAACTAGTTTTTTAAAGTTTATTTCTTTACGAATAAGTTTGTAGAAGAGAAAAAGAGGAAAGAACGCTCCTAAGCTCAAAGCGTCGTAGTGCGCCAGCAGAGAAATAGCGTAAATACCCGCCGAACAGAGCAAAAGTTTGTTATTTGGTCCGCCAGCCGGCGGATTGGAATTTTTTTCCTTTTTTTCTCCTTTTTCATATTTGAATTCATAATGCTTTAGAAATAAGTAGGCGGTAAGCGGCAGTGAGAAAAAAAGGAAAGATTGGTATTGCGCAATCCGCGAAAAGGCAACAAAAAGGCCGTTGATAGACAAAAGTGCTGTGGAAAAGAGAGCTGTTTTTTTGTCAAATATTTTTTTGGTTACCAAGTAAAGTGTATAAAATCCGGCGAGAGCAAAGAATAGGTAGGGCAGGCGGATTTGGAATTCGTTGATGTATCCGAATAGGGCAGTGTTTGTGAAGTTGATCAAATACTGCAGGGGACCGCGCTTTTGGTTAAAAAGGTAATAGAGAAAGTTGTTTTCGTAGAGGTAGTCCAACGGGTTGATTTCATCACCTTGAAGGTTAGCGTAGCCGAGCTCTTGCACGCGGACAAAAATACCGTAACCGATGAAGGCGCCCGTGATTAGTTCTACTTTTTTGTTGTCTATTTTTTTTATGATGTTCATGATTTTAATTTTTCCCGTCATTCTGAGGCCGTAGGCCGAAGAATCCCCTGGCATACAAAACAACATGGAAGCAGAGATTTAGCTTGCCGCGGGGGATTCTTCGTCACTCGAGGACTCGCTCCTCAGAATGACTGCTTTTATTCTGTGTTACTCGCAAAGCATTTTTCTTTTTGTATAAATTTCCTCCGTTCCGAAAATTTTAGTTACTGGGTGTTCGCCGATATAAAAAGTTTCTAGCTCTGTGTACCCTTTTGGGGTTTCTTCTAGATCTTTATAATACCAACTCACCGGCGATTCGACGAGGATAATATTGTGTGCGTCTTTTTCGAAAACATCCCCCTGATCTGCAAGAGGTTCGTAAGGGATGTAAAATGCAGGAATACGTGCTTTTTCATTTGTGGAGTAGGTTCCGGTTAAGCAGCCCTTTTCATAAAGTTGGGCAATCTTTTCCCAACCGCGTCTTTGTGGAAAGCCGAAGATTCCCTGCACTTTATTTGCAACGTTTTTATCAATGCTAATCATTTCCCGACCAAAAACTTTTTTATTGCCCCAAATGTATTCGGGGTTCTTTTCGACAAAGATCTTGTGATTGTAGGTAATTGATATTGCAGTGAGGTAGATAAACGAAATGACGAATGTGAGCTTTAATATAGTCTTTGCTAGAGGATTAACGCTGATTGATAGCTGATTCTTGC
>CAYXRZ010000068.1:0-2515 GCA_964467235.1 uncultured Candidatus Saccharibacteria bacterium | reverse complement strand
AAAGATTTTAGAAAACATCCAAACCAGCGCGTGGGCGTTTTTGTGGATGTTCAAAATATGTACTACTCGGCGAAGAACCTGTTTGACGGAGCTAAAGTTGATTTTGGCCAAGTTCTTTCTGTGGGTGTTTCCGGCCGTCAGCTTATTCGGGCGATGGCCTATGTAATCCGTGCGGATGTGGGCGAAGAGGAGGCTTTTTACGAAGCACTGCAAAAGCAGGGCTACGAAGTAATGGCCAAAGAACTGCAGGTTTTTGCTGGCGGTGCAAAAAAAGGCGACTGGGACGTTGGCCTAGCAATTGACGCAATTCGGGCTGCTGATAAGTTGGATACTATTGTTCTGGTTAGCGGCGATGGCGATTATGTTCCTTTGGTTGATTATTTGCAAAACAACAAGGGCTGCCGCGTGGAAGTTATTGCTTTTGAAAAGACTTGTTCTGGCAAGCTCGTTGAAGAAGCAGACGACTTTTTGGATTTAGAAAGCGATACCAAACGGTTTTTGATCGAGTAACAAAGTGCTTTATTTTCAGTGCATTATTTTCTTGATCGTTGCTAAAGGCCGTTTGGAAATCTCAAATAACAAATTACAAGTTCCAAACGTTTAGAATTTGGGGGTTTAAAATTTGTGATTTATTTGTATTTTGGTATTTGGTTTTTGGTGCTTCCGTTAGCATGTGTAAACTTTTAGCTATTCTTTTTGCCACAATCACTTCGATTTTAGTTAATCCTTCTAGTGTGCAGGCCAAGGACTATTTTATTGGTGAGGTTGATATTGCTGTTGAAATCAACGAAGACCGCTCTTTCGAGGTCCAAGAATCAAGGTTGTACGACTTTGACGGTTCGTTTTCTTGGGCGGACCTTTGGATTCCAACCAAAGTCACTCGTGACGGAAATACTTATGACATTTCAATTAGTGACTTTACTGTTCGGGATGAAAAGGATAAAGAATTGGAGGCAGTTGTTAGACAAGAAGGAGATCAGTTCTACGCTAAGTGGTTTTATTCTGCTTTAAATGAGCAAAAGACTTTCACTTGGTCTTACAATGTTACCGGGGAGGGCGTAAAGAAATATGAGGATGTGGCAGAGTTCTATTGGCAGGTGATTGGAAATGAGTGGCAAAAGGCCGCGGGGCCGGTGACGGTGACGGTAATTGTCCCTCCCGGTGCTTCGGAAGATGAACTTTACGTTTACGGCCATTTACCTCGCGGTGATCTTTTGAATATTGGCGGTCCAAAAGAGACCAATGCCGAGATTGTGGATGCAACTACCACGCGGTTTACAGTTAATAAATTACCTGCCGAAGCGTATCTTGAAGTTAGGGTTCTTTTCCCCCCTCGTTTGATAGAAGGACCTGTTTCCGGGGACAAAACTTTGGAGGAAATTAGAGCAGAGGAAGAGCAGTTTATAGAAAAAACGGTTGCTGCCTCACGCCGGCGAAATTTACTAGCCAAGCTTGCTTTAGGCTACGTTTTTGTCATAATTCCTCTTTCCGTTATCCTTTGGCTTTATTTTTATTGGCGGGCCTGGAAAAAGAAAGGCAAGGAATACCAATTTCCCGATATTCCTGAGCACGTGCGCGAGTTGCCTTCCGATTTGCCGCCGGCAATGGTGGATGTACTTTTGAAGCAAGGCGGTAAGCCGGATACCGATGCCTTTGTGGCAACTATTTTTGATTTAGCTCGGAAAGGTTATATTCGGTTGGAAGATGAAACGGAAATCAAATCCGGCCTCTTACGAACGAAGAAAGAAGTGAAAACCCGCTTGATTCATGAAGAGGACGATGTTCGCGAATTACGTGATTTTGAACGAATGGTACTGCATTTTATTTTTAGCATTGTGCCTCTGAAGGGCCGTAATGCGGGTAATCTTGCCGAGTTGTTTTCAGCAGTTTTTGAAAACAGATCAGAAAATGAATCTTTTGAGGAAAGGAAACTGATGTTTTCCGATTTGAAAGATTATATAAAGAAAAACAATCAAAGTTTTCGGAGCTGGTTTGAGAAGTGGCAGGGTGAAGTTGTAAACGAAGCGGAGGTAGACGGTTATTTGGAAAAAGAAGGGGAGAAATTAAAGAAGAGGTTTTGGATTGTTACCGCTATAATGTTTTTGCTAGGTTCGCCAGCGTTGCTTTTTGGTGTATTTCTCATTCCCAAACTAAGGCGCTGGAAAAAGAAGTGGGCGAGGGAAGCTGCCGAGTGGAAAGCTTTCAAAAGGTTTTTGGACGATTTTTCCAGCTTCAAAGAAATACCTCCTGAAGCATACAAGCTTTGGGAACATTATTTGGTGTATGGAGTTCTTTTTGGTAACGCGAAAGCAATTTTAGATGCCTTGCCGGTTATTTTGGAAGATCCACGCGCAGCACAAGCTGCTTGGTACGCGAGTGCCTCGGGCGGGAATATTTCGACAGCTTCAGTTGCTTCTATTTCTTCTATGGCAGACAGCATTTCAAATCTAAGTTCTTCAATGCGCTCGGTTTCTGCTTCGTCTATGTCTTCCGGAGGAGGCGGAGGTTTCTCAGG
>CAYXRZ010000067.1:0-2526 GCA_964467235.1 uncultured Candidatus Saccharibacteria bacterium | reverse complement strand
ATGCCCGGCATGTAATGGCGCAGACGCCTACGGATTAGCGCTGATGGTGGCTGATTTACGCTGATAAGAAAACATAAATTAGTTTCAAGCTCGCGGGAACGCGGGTTTTTATTTTTTAAAAATTAGCCATTGATTATCTTTGAAGCTTTTGGGTTGAACGAGGACGTAGTTACCTTCTAACCTTTCACCACTTAGTTTAAAGTCGTAAAGATCCCTTTCCCTGTTTAGGAGTTCAAATTTTCCGCTGTCCCAAATTTCAACGGTACCTGCGCCGTATTCTCCTTCTGGTATTTCTCCTTCAAAATCAATGTATTCTACTGGATGGTCCTCGGTTTCAATAGCGAGCCGCTTGACACCTTTCTTTTCCGGCACACCTTTGGGCACGGCCCAGCTTTTGAGGACTATATTGCCCCCAGATATATTTTCAGTTAATTCTAAACGGAAATCATAGTGAAGATTTGAGGCATCGTGCTTTTGCACCACAAAACGATGTTCGCTTTCCTTTTCTTTCTTCCCCTTCGGCTCACCAGTCTTTTCAAACTTTCTTTTTTCTTTGTATTTTTCAAGACTCATGAATACATTTTAGCAGAAAACAAAAAGGCACTGCATGCGCAACATTTTTAAGGTCCCCCGGTGGGGTCCAAGTTGCGACACACAGTGCCTTGGGTGCTGGCGAAGCGAGAATTGCTATACTATTCTACTCTACCCGGCCGAGGCCGAAGGCTTCCATGGCCTCGTCCAAAGATGTCACGAACTGCGCCTCGTACTCCCGGAGCTTGGGTCCATGTATTCCAGTCTCGTATCCATTCGAAAACGGAACGTAAAGTTCTCGCCGTGCCGTTTCGTGACCCTTGAGCAGTTGGGGCAGGATATTGTAATTTCCAGTGACCCACTGCTTCATTTGTGGTCTCCGTGCTAGGTTCGTGAAGGTGAACACCGGCTTTGCAGGTACTCTGACCTGATCGCCAACGTCCTCCTGCGTTTTTTTCTGCTCTTCGATTACGTGTACAGGCGCGACAACGGTAACACCGTTGTTGTGGTTTATGTAGAACTTAGCCATTTTTGTCCCTCCTAGGGTCTATGGCTCCTTATCGAGTTCGGGTCCCTGAACGGTTCCCGTGAAATGTACCGCGCATCGCCAGCGTTCTGATAGCAATTTGCTTACTAGCAGAGCGCTGACGACAAAGATATTTTAAAGAGCTTGTTAGAAGGGCATGGAAAAGGGGATAGAAGGCGCCCTCTCGCTTTCTTACGATACACTCATTATACCAAAAAACAAGCTAACCATCAACCTATAAGATATATTTGAATGGGGTTTAGTTTATAATTCTAGGAATTTTGAGGTGCTGTTCGCGGGGTTTTCTAACAATAGGGCAATTGAACAATGGATTTCCCTTTTTTCCAAATTGTCAACTGGGGTGCTTTGTGCTAGGCTAAGGTTACTATGGACGAACGGCTAAAAAAAGTTTTGTTGGGGTTGGGCCCCACCCTTCTTATTACTTTTGGTTTTATTGGTTGGCGGGTAGCTTCGGGTAGAAAAACCCAGCCCAGCGCAGCATTGAACATAAATTTGGAAGGCCCCCCTGAAGAAGTTTGGATTGATGGGGAGCAAAGAGGCCAAACCCCTTTTTATTCCGATACCTTGCAGTCAGGGGAAACACAGGTAAAGATAGCCAGTTGGTCGGCGCGGCTTAATTTAAACCCCGGAACCCTGACAGCAGTAAATTTAGATTTAGGTGAATTTACAAAGGAGGAAATTTTTTGGCTGGAGAAAAGTGATGATTCGAAAATTTCGGTTATTTCCGACCCCGAAGGCGCGCAGGTAACAATGGGCGGAAAAAGTAAAGGGGTAACCCCGCTTTTTGCCCCCGCATCCCCCGGCCCCTATGAATTAGAGGTTTCTAAAGAAGGCTACCAAACAGCAAATTTGAAGGTACAAATTCAGCCTGAGTATAAGCTCAACGCTTGGTTTAAACTTCGCCCCGATATAATGCCCCAAGAGCCTGCCCCGATTTCTATGGAAGGTTGGGGTTGGGAAGGAAAGCAGGATTTGGTTACTCTTATTGATTATTCTATTTCCAATGTAAATATGTTTTTAAACACTCCGGCTTGGATTTCCGCTTTGGAAGAGCGGTTTGAATCAGAACCGCCGAGCCAGCAGCCCCACTATTATCTGGACAGTACCGGTAAGGTTTATGACGACCAGGGGCAGGCGGTCAAAAAGAAGGAAGAGGGTATCTCGAAAATTACAGCGGGGTATCTAGGAAGGAGTGGAGAAGAAATTCCCCGGGAAGCTAAAGAAGGGTTTGTTCAATTTTTGGAAGAATCCTTTCCGGCCCAATCCAAGCCAAAGGTGAAAATTTCGCCGACGGGTGTTGGGTTTCTTCGGGTCCGCTCCGGCGCGGGGACAGGATTTCCGGAGATAACAAAAATTGACCCCGGTGATGAGTTCCCTCTCTTGGAGGAAAAAGGGAGTTGGTTCCGAATTATGCTGGATGACGGTCGTGAGGGATGGATAAGCGCCCG
>CAYXRZ010000066.1:0-2584 GCA_964467235.1 uncultured Candidatus Saccharibacteria bacterium | reverse complement strand
ATTCCACTAAGGCAAGAGCCGTAAAAAGAACCGTTCCATAAAGTATAGACAGCGCAGCTACCAAAATATAAAGACCAGGTCCCTTCTCCCCTTTCCAGTAATAAGGAAGTTTTGGATCCAATAAAACCTTATACCTGATCAATCGATAAAGAGCGTAAAAACCAAAAAGCGCTGAAATAATCATCTGCAAAGGAACCAAAAAAGACGCCCCAACAAAAGGGGTTATAAAGGTAGAAAGTAGAAAACAAACACTCCAAAAAGGTCCCCCAAAATTTTCGTCTTTTCCCTCGAAGAAAACAATTTCTCGTAAATACCTGCCAACTCCCTCCAACCCAAAAATTCTACGCCTTAGGCTGCCGTTTATCTTGTCCCTCTCTTTAAGCATTGCGATCTCTTTTTTGACTTCTTTCTTAATGGAACTTTTCTCCGTCGTATCTTTGGACTTGTCTTCTTCGGTGGAGGTTGCCTTAGGAGCTTTTACTATCTTTCTAACTATCCTCCCAAAAAATTTTAAAACCACCCAAAGCTTAACTCCAACACTTACCAGAATAGGAAATATTAAAAGAAAAAAAAGAATCCCGAAGAGAATTTGAAAGTACTGTAAATTGCAAACAAAAAACCGTTCGTATTTAGAGGAAAAAGCTACAGAATCAGTTTTACAATCCAAAGTTACCAGTTGATACCAACCAGATTTTAGATATTCCCACGAGGCTTGCAACCTATTAAGATATGATACAAGCGTAGATACATTCACCTCAATAAAATAAATAACGGAAAGAGCTATATTTATATTTATCTTTTCTCACTCTTCTAACCTTTTAATATCCGCTATCTCAACAATCGTTCCCCACATACGAATACCAAACGCACCTTCTTTCTCCTCCGCCTGAAAACGAATTTCCAACCCGTCTTCCTTGTACTCCTCCGGTAAATTAGTAGGATCTAATTTCTGACCTTGCTCGGTAATAATTCCGTAAAAACCTCCTTCTAGGTCAATATAGGTGACCTCCCCGCGTTCCCATTCACCAACAGTCTCTTCAGGAACCGCGGTTGGCCTTTGTTCTGTAGGTTCTTTCGGATCTTGCTGCATTTGCCAATAAAGCAACAAACCCCCCGCTAAAGCCAGAAAGATCAACCCGATTATAATTTTTCCGTCCTTAATCATCTTTATAATCTTCGAGATAGGCTTCCAACTCGTCTTTATGCAGCAACCCTTTCTGGCAACCAATCTCGGAAATAACAGACGATGCGTTAATGTTGCCCCACAAAAGGGCTTCTTCTATATCTTTTTCAGAAATTACGGCGGAAAGAAACCCAGCCGAAAAACTATCCCCCGCCCCGGTCATCTCCACTACTTCTGTCTCGACAGGAGGAGAAAAAACTAGCTCATCGCCGTTAAATGCGTAAGAACCTCCAGCTCCATCAGTCACCACCACAATTTCAGGACCGAATTCTCGTAAATCACCCATCAATTCACCAATTTGTTCAGCTCGTTTCCCCTCCTCGAACTTAATAAAACTTTCTCGTGCTAATTCACCCGCTTCTTCGCTATTTAAAATCAGAACGTTGCAATGTTCCAAAATATCTTTGTTCGCCTTTGCACCCGCATCTAGTTCATAAGTTCCGGGATTGTAAGCCAGCTTAGCCCCCACATGCTCAATATACCTTATTACCTGAGGATGAAGTTCCTTAAAAGCACCCCCCGAAGAAGTTAAATAGATATATTTTGTTTCGGGAGCTTCCGTTGGTAGAACAAGAGAACGTGGGGAGTGATAAGAAAAGATAGTCCGCTCACCCTGAAAATTCAAAATAACAGACTGATCAGTTGTGTCATCCTTTGAAATCCTTACCCACAAGGTATCTACACCCTCTTCCTTCAAAGTGCGTAAGACTAGCTCACCTTCTAAATCTTTGCCAATCCAAGATACAATAGAGGTATTCAATCCAAGTCGAGAACACCCCACGGAAGTATTTGCTGCATTTCCCCCCACAGCTTCATCAAAGCTTTCTAAGGGAATTTTGTCAGAAAAATCTACACAGAGCAAAGAATCCCCGTCTTCGCGCGAATGAACATCGGCATCGCGAAGTTTAAGGAAATAGTCGATTGTGGAATGTCCTATGGTTACAATGTCGAACATAGAATCAGCAAACAGCTAACAGCTCCGCCAGCCTGCTTCGCAAGGCGAGCTGGCGGACAGCTTTCAGCCGGATAATAAATCAATTTTTGATTCAACTACACTTTGAACTGCACTAACTACGGATGGTAAAACTTTGTACGGTACAATTTGTTTCGGATCTGCAGCTAGTGATTCTCGCAAAGATTTTGCCCAGGCTTGGCGGAGTTCAGTGTTGAAATTCATTTTGACAATGCCCTTTTTTGCCGCCCGAGATAAATCTTCGGCCCTAACACCAGACCCACCGTGTAGGGAGAAGAACACCCTTCGACTGCGCTCAGGGCAAGCTGATTGGATAAGTTTTTGTATCTTTTGGAAGTGGGAAAAATCTAACTTAAGCTCCTTGGAATAGACCCCGTGAAGATTACCAAAAAAGCAAGCCAAAATATCCACCCCTGTCTTGGAAACAA
>CAYXRZ010000065.1:0-2618 GCA_964467235.1 uncultured Candidatus Saccharibacteria bacterium | reverse complement strand
GTACACATCAAATCATCCCTGCTCATTGTCCAATCAATTGTTTCCGTGTGTCCCGGGTGTACGGCAAAAAGCAGGGCGGTAAAAGCCCCGACCCAAAAGCTCTTTGCAATTTTCTTAAAGATAAGAAAAACCATTACCGTAGTTGCTGTGTGGAGGGCAATGTTTGTTATATGTGCGGGTTTGGGGTCCAAACCAAACAGGGCGTATTCAAGTGTGAAAGTAACTGCCCGCATGGGCCGAAAAAGGTTGGTGCCGGAAAAAGGGTGTTCTTTCAACCAATAACGTTTGGTGAAAAACTTTGGTAAATAAGAAAGGTCCTTAAAAGTAGGGTTGTTAACAATCACCGCCTGCTCACTCCAAATCCAGGGGTTGGGGAGGATGTTGATGTACAAGGCAAAGCACACTGCGATGAGCAGTACTATTGTGAGAACCGTTTTGTGTTTTTGGATAAAATCTTTCATTTTACTTACACTAATCTACGCGAATGCAGCCCCCACGAATCCACACGAAATTTCCTTGTCCAATTCGTGTCTATTTGCTCTTGATTCGTGCCTGCCCTGTGGTTTCGATTCTATTGGAACTTTACGGGGTTGATTAGTGTTGGTTCCTTCGCGTTCATTAGCGCTGTTATTCGCGTGTATTAGCGTTAGTAGGTGCGTAATTTAAGCCTTTAATAGGTTGCTAAGTTCCTTTATTATTTTAAAGTTACCTTCTAACAAAAAGTTAAGTTCGCAAGCACCACAGAAGCCGCACCCACTACACTTCGCTTCAGGTAAAATACTCCAAGCCTTTTCAAACCCAAACTCTAAGATACTAGGTGTGTTTTCTCTAGGGTAATCGACCCTATCACAAGGGACTAAACTCCCGTCTACATCAATAATCGCGAACGCCTTCCCGCTGTAGCAGGTAAACTTACCGTACTTGGGCCAGCTTTCAATGTGGTCTAGCAAAAGTTCGGAATTACGAATATTTTCCGGATATTTTCTCTTAAGACCTCTTAAGGTTCTCATAGCCCGCTCCCAGTCTTCCGGTGAGGGGTAGATATCATTCATATCTTTAACCCCCCTGTAGATAGTTTTAAGAGGCTGGAAGGCAACCATGGTTTCGTATTTTCGAGCGAGTTCAACCATGAAATCCAAAGTGTCAATATTGTATTTAGTTATCGTAGTGCAAAAGGTAAAATTGCGCCTTTCTTTGTAAAGAGCCTCAGCGGCATCTACTGCCCACCCGTAAGCTTCCGGTATCCCACGTACCTTATTGTCCAATTCCCGGGGCCCGTCGAGGCTTATTTTTGCCAGGTCCAGATTCTTTAGTTCATCAGTTCTTTCCGGGATCTGGTACCCGTTACTGTTAATGCTTGCTGAAATGCCTTTTTTTACTGTGTAGTCAATTATTTTTCCGAGGTCTTCACGCAGCATCGGCTCCCCCCCGCTGTAGGAAATACGCACCGTCCCCGCTTTTTTAAGCTGGTCAATGATGTCGAAAATTTGCTCGGTGGAAAGTTCCGGCGAAGGCTGTTCCCAAAGGTTACAATAAAGACAGCGGCTGGGGCACCGGTTTGTCAACTGCCAGCGAATGGCAACGGGAATGCGCCGACCCAGAAGTTTAACTTTTGCGAGTTGTGTTGCAGCCTTAAACTTGTTTGATAATTTCATGGTTTTAACTTACGCGAATTTACGCGAATGCGGCCCCCGCGAATTCACACGAAATTTTCTTGTCCAATTCGCGTTTATTAGCGCTGTTTTTCGTGTATATTAGTGTTAGTAGCCAGTTTGTTCAGAAACTGCCTCGTCCACGCTAAACTTACCACATTCGGCAGCACATACTCCGTAAACGAAACCAAAACTCCTGCCGCAAGCAAGCTACTTGCCGGGGCGTAGCTACCTAGAAAGTATACCAAAGCCGCTTCCCGTGTTCCCAGCCCCATGAAGGTAATTGGAATTTCGGCAATAAGCATGGTCAGAGGTATGTAGGTTAGCAGGGCTTGAGGGGGAACTCGTATCCCCAATGCGCGAAAAACTAAAAAATAACCAAGTACCTCGACACCCTTTAAAAGTGTTGAATATGCTATTAATAACAGTAATTGTTTGATGTTTTTTAAATTCATCGTTTAGTTATTCCGTTAGTCAGTTGACGGGTTGTCAGTTGATTTTAGGTAGGTGATAAAACCATTTATTAGTTTTGCTACTTTCGTAGCGTGCACATAAATTTTGCTGAATTCGGTTTGGTTTATGTAATCCTGATCAAGTGCTACATACAATTGGCTTTTTACTTCTGAGGCAGAAGCGCGGGCGTACATAAGAAATTTGATAAAGGTTGCTTTAGAGTTAGAGGTAAATCCTTCTGCGATGTTGGACATTATAGATGCAGCCGCCTTTTGGATTTGATCTCTCAATCCAAAATCTTTTGCAAAAGTACCCTTCTTGGTAATCTCATAAACCATTTTTACAAGAGTTCTAGCTTCTTTCCACGATTTAATTTCTTCAAACTTTACAATCTTTGTCATTTCTTTCTTATCTTGTAATTTTCTTAACTGAATAACTGATGTACTGAATAACCGAACAACTGATCCACCGATGCACCGATAAACTGACAAACTGACAACTGATGTACTGAAT
>CAYXRZ010000064.1:0-2716 GCA_964467235.1 uncultured Candidatus Saccharibacteria bacterium | reverse complement strand
GAGATGAAAAAACCTGCCAAACGGAACCGAAAGGGGAGTCCGCAAAACGCTGAAAACACCCCAGCGTCACTTTTAAAAAACCTCAACAAAACAACCATTCTTTTTCTTATTCCTGTTGTCTTTTTCTTAGGCGGCAGTATGAGTATTATTGTTTTCGCCTCAGTAGTTCTCGGCAAACCTGTTCAAATTCCTATTTCTAAAATCTATCCTAAAAACCGGATTGCTTATACAGCCCCACCTCCTGGGGAAGCTGTGCTGGGCAAAAGTATCGTACGTAAAGAGGCTAGACCGCTAATCTTAAAGAAATACCTCGAAGCGCACAATTCCCCGTTAGCGAATCATGCTCATTTTCTTATTGAGACAGCAGAAAAATATGACATGGACTGGCGCCTTTTGCCGGCCATTGCCGGGCAGGAATCCACTTTCTGCCGCACCATCCCCGAAGATTCGTATAACTGCTGGGGCTGGGGAGTTCATACTCGCGGAACGCTAGGCTTTTCCAGCTGGGAAAGCGCTATTGAAACGGTTGCCAAGGGTTTGAAAACAGAATACATTAACAAAGGATACCGCACTCCCGAAGAGATGATGAAAAAATACTGCCCTCGTTCCATAACCGAAGCCGGAGGCAGCTGGGCCGAAGGCATCAAGTACTTCATCTGGGAAATGGACAATTTTTAGTTTGCATCTAACCCCATAATATGCTATACTCCTCGTGGTAAATGAAGAAAGGGGAGTTTTAGCCACTTCTAGCCTTTATTATAGGCAAAACTCCAAGAACGACCAAAAATAAGGCATTTTCAGCTATTTTTATACTTCTGGCTTTTCTTATAAGGAAGAACCAGAACTAATAAAATGATTGAAATCCTTACAAAGCTTGTTGCTTATGGTGCTTTGGCTGCCATAGCCACAAGTCCTCAGCTGCAACTGGGGGACAATACAAGCGTAGCTAAACCTCAACCCACCGGGGAGGTTAAAGCTACCCAAAAGGATCTTCGTGTCCAAACACTAGAGGAATATTTTGCCCGTTACAACTCTCCTCTAGTGAACGAAGCGGACACCTTTGTGGAAACCGCGGACAAGTATAACCTCGACTGGCGTTTTATGCCGGCTATTGCGGGTATGGAATCTATCTTTGCCCGTCGAGTTCTATACAATTCTTATAACCCCTTTGGTTGGGGCGGTGGCTATATTATGTTTGATTCTTGGGAAGAATCTATCCGTACTGTTGCCAAAAGTTTGGGTGAACGTAGCGCTGCAAACGACCGCTATGGTCCCGAGGCTTGGGCCCGTATTTACTGCCCGCCCAACCATCAAAATTGGACCAAGGGTGTGCGTTACTTTATGGGCGAAATTGAAAAGGAATATCTTACAAACCTCACTGAGGCTGGGGGTACTATTGCCGCCGCCCGCTAAAATCAAATCAAATCTTCCCGACCCTTCTCCTCCAACTCATTAACAATCTCCTTAATTCTCCGCACCTCATCGCGCCCACAAACCATAATCACATCATCCGTTGCCACCACAACCATCCCTTCCAAACCAGCTGTCGCAATAAACTGGTCATCCGTTGCATTATAAACCAAAATATCTTTTGATCCTTTGTCTATCACATCACCCTTTAATAGGTTCTTTTCTGTCCCTACCTGTTGTTCTTTAAACGCATAAAGAGTACCAATATCCGACCAACCTAAATCGGCAACCAACGCACGACCTTCCTCGAAATCCAAATTCTCAACCACAGCATTATCGAAACTTATCTTTTCCAACTCAGGATAAACGCTTTCCAAGACTTCACGATAATTATCTTGACCCCAAGTGGATGCAATCTCTTTAACACCCTCATATATACAAGGGTAATGGTTTTTAAACTCTCTTAAAATAAACCGTGGGGTAGACACAAAATATCCCAAATTCCAAGCATGCTTTCCACCCTCGAAAAACTTCTCCGCTTTCTCTTTTGGAGGCCGGTATTTCCAACCCGTAACTCCCGCAACAGTTATACCCTCGCCTGAAACCTCACGATCTAAAGCCATCCACCCTATTGTTTCGTTTGCAAATCGGGGCGAACAACCAAAGAAAACTATTTCCACTTCATCCTCTTGCAACAAGTTCTGCCCTTTCTTGAGCATATCTCGAAAGAGTTCTTTTCTTTCCACAATATGATCGCTCCAGATAATAGCAAAGGGCTCGTCTTCACCAGCAATCTGGGAAATAATTGCCGCGTTTAAAGCCACTGCAGGACCAAGATCACGAAATGCGGGTTCGCCAATTAGATTTTCCTCCGGCAAATCCGGAAGCTGCTCTTTTATTTCATCGAAAAAAGAAAATGAGGTAGAAATGAGAATGTCTTTGGGTTCAACAAACGGCTGCACACGGCGGTAAGCAAGCTGCAAAGTGGAACAGCCGTCAAATATTTGCTGAAGCTGCTTGGGGCTGGAGCGACGGGAAAGGGGCCAAAATCGTTTCCCTGTCCCACCGCAAAAGATGGATACCTTCATAAAACCATCCTAAACTAAAAGCGAAAATCACGCAAGTTTGCTATAATTAACCCTGCAGACAGGGAAATAACAAATCCAAAATTACAAAATTCAATTCAGAGAAATCAGTAATGACTCAATTTGCCGCAGTGCTGGAACTGGCAGACAGGCAGCGCTTAGAACGCTGTGGGTGCAAACCCGTGGGAGTTCGACTCTCCCCTGCGGCACCATCCTCCTTC
>CAYXRZ010000063.1:0-2835 GCA_964467235.1 uncultured Candidatus Saccharibacteria bacterium | reverse complement strand
GTTTTTCCATTGCTTCTAGATTAACTCAAAAAACACTCAGCAACAAGTAGTACAAAAACAATAACACGGATTTAACAGATCTAAACAGATTTAACGGATCTGAATCTGTATTATCCGTAGTCATCCGTTCGATCCGCCTGCACTGAGCTTCGTCGAAGTGTGCTCTTTCCTTCTAGTCGGCGCAGATCCGCTATGATCAGCGTAAATCCTGTGCGCACGCCGCGCGTAAACAGCCAATCCTACCCACACCGCAATACCCACAAGTGAAATGATTAAACCTTGCCTAAAGCTCTTCGGCTCATACCTAAAAGTAACCGTGCTCTCCCCCGCAGGCACTCTCACCGCCCGGAAATTGTAATTCGCCCGGAGTACCTCCGCAGGATAGGTCCTATCGGTCCTATCAGACCTATTTTCTATATAAGCTTTCCAGCCTGGGTACCACGTATCCGCCAGTACAAGGTACCCCTCCTCCGCTGCAGCCACCTCCACAACTACCTCTTGATCCCCGTCCTCAGCAATCCTTGCCGCAGAACCGGCCGGCGAATTCCCCAACCCGTCGGGTTTTTCTTCCTTAACCCGACGGGTTTTTCCTTCGCCGGCATCAGCACCCTCCTGGTCCCCTGATGCCCCGATACCCTGATCTCCTCCTCCGCGTTGTTCCGCGGTTCCCTCCAGCACTACCACATTCCCCAAATCCGTATCTTCCGTCAAAACCGTTTCCAACGCAGCCTTACCGCTGCCCATCCACACCGCATCAGCCACCACGCGCGCCCGCGGCATAACGACGCTATTTTTATAAATATAAACACCGTCTGTATATATACTTTCGCGAACAAAATCTTCACCGGAATCAGAAAAAAAAGTAACCTCCCCCGGCAAAGAGCGGGAAAAGGGTATTTGCTTCGCAAGCTCCAAACCTGCACTTGCCAACTTAAAATCACTCACCAAAAATTTGACTCCCTGCAACGACGCCAGCCGTAAAAAATCCTCCGGCACAACAACTGCACCGTGCTCACCACTCCACAACATATTCTCAAAAGCTTCTTCTTCCAACTTTTTACTTCTCGCTAAAGGAAGCCCACCCGTCCGCACATTAACCACAGGTAAGTCGTAAAGCAAATTAAAATTGGGTTGGGGTATATTCTGCAGCTCTTTTTGAACCGCTAAATCCCAATTTAACGCATAATCCAGCTCCGCCATAACCGCCGTTCCGTAGCGAGCATTTACATCTAAATGTTCTTGTAAAAACTCAACTGCCTCCACTTTATCCAACCACCAAGAAGCGGGGGCAAAAACGTTAAGTGAGTGGTTGTTGCTGTAAAGATCAGCAAAAGAGAAAACAACCAGAAAGATACCTAAAACAGCGGCGAGGAGTTCCCGCTTTTTCCCCCTAACAAATTCCAGCAAAATATCCAAGCCTATTCCCGCCAAAACAGCCAAAGAAAGCCCCAAAAAGGACATCAGCCGCGTGGGGTAACGGAAAAGCTTCATCAACGGAACAGATCGCCACAGCAGTTCAAAGAGCGGGGTCTCCCTTCCCAAAATTAAAAGCAAGGAAAATAAGCCGGAACAAAAAAATGTTTTTACGAAGCAAAAGGAAGCCTTAGCAGTTAGGACGGGGGTACCCGTTTCCAGGAGCCGTTCGCCCGTTTGATTGATACTTGTGAATTGCTCACTTATAGAAAACTTTGCCTTTGATTTCGACGAAAATGGAAAGATTGAGCGAGCAAAGTTTTCTATGCTCCTGAAAACGATACCCCCGCCCCACATCCTTTTACTAATCAAATAATAAACAAAAGAAAAAAGAGCCAAAAACAATGGAATTCTGCCTAAATAACCGTAATTTTCCCAAACGTTAATCTCGCCAAGTTCTCCCATCCGAACCACGGGACTTTTAAAATCCGCCTTCCCGGGAAAAAGAAAATAAGAAAGGTCACGAAGCGGGAAAAGGTAGCTTTGCGCCTCTCTCAAAGACACTCCCCCACCACGCCCCGAAAAACGCACAAGTTCCAACGTCGGTAAGATTTGCACAGCAGAAATAATCATCGCCAAAACCAAACTGCCCGCAAAAGTAGCAAAAGCCACCAACAAAGAGAACCCTTTGTGCCCTTTTTTATAAAAGAGCGCAAAACAAACTATAAGAAACCCCTCCACAAGAAGTGAATAATAAAGTATCTCCCAGTGTCCTGCCAAAAACTGCAATGCAAAAACCAAAGAAAGGGCAAGAAAGTTCCGCCAAGTTGCCCTCTTAATCTGACGAAAAAGAAGCAAAACAACCAAAGGAAAATAAGCTGTAACCTGAAGCATTGCCGGATGAACCATGTGACAGATAAAAAAACCGGAAAGCGCAAAAGTTAAACCGGAAAGGACACCTGCTAGAAAAGATCTCTCCAAAGGTCTTGAAACCAATAGATAAGTAAAAAAGGCAGCCAGAAAAAGGTGTAAAAGAAGTGAAAGGTTGAAAGCAAAGGGGAGTGCGAAAATACCGTAAATGACTAAATTTAGAGGATAAAATGCCCCAACACCGTTTCGGCCGCCCAAAGGGATTCCAGTGGCAACATCCTTAGCCCACAACGGGAGCCTCCCTGCGGCCAGCATGCGGTCATAAAAGTCCTTATTTGGGTACGTATAACCCATAAGGTCGGACTTAAGCAGTCCTGTAGTTACCAGTACGTTTTTGCCCCCTGTAAGAGGCCTAAAAAATATAAAAAGGGCAAGAGCAAAAACAGCCCCGGCCGCTAGGTGTAGCTTGAAATTCTCTCTAGACATCTTATTCTAATCCTAACATAAATTCCCCCGACCCCGCGTTCCGCTTCCGGAGTAGCGACGTTTACG
>CAYXRZ010000062.1:0-2959 GCA_964467235.1 uncultured Candidatus Saccharibacteria bacterium | reverse complement strand
TTAGTTCGAGCTTTCTTTCCGCTTTTCCAAGCGGATTGGCGGAAAGAAAGCTTCTGATTTAAATTTGTAAGCTTTTGCAAATTTAGATTAGGATAATAAGCGCACAATTAACAATTCAAAAAGGAGGCAAAGATGTTTCGGGTGGTGAAGGCAATTGGGTGTTTCGTATATCGGCGGGTTTTCGATCGTCGGGAGAGTGCGAATGCTGCGCAATCTTCTCAGGGATCTGCGAAAGTGGACGGGGAAAGATTGGCACGAGAACTTTTTGATCTCCCCGAACCGTTACCCCAACGCCGGTTTCGTGAGTTGGTTTGGTGGAGAAAAGCCATCATAATCTCCCAGCTAGTAATGGCTTTGGGGGTGTTGGTTTTTCTTATGCAAACACTCGCGCCGCTTGCTATCGGGGTGGCTCCTGGGGTAAGAGGGCTTTTTGGACAGGCTCTTGAATACGTTTCCTTGCCTAGGAGATCGCAAGGTGAAGATCTGGACGAGCGGTTGCTCACCAGTCTTGATCTCGATACAGTTGTTTATACCGAGTCACCAGGTAAGCCATTTGAGAAACTGCCGTTTAACGGGGGCCCCCAGCTGAGCGCGGGTCCAAGTGTAGTAACACTTCCAAGGGAACCCCGACCGGATATGCTGATGGCAGTCCCAGAGCCCGAACAACCCGCAGCGACTTCTTCGTTGGATAATAAGCGGCGGGAGCGGCTCGAGCAGAAGCTCGAGGAGTTAGTGGGGGAACCATTCCGTACGCAGGAAGAAGGTGAAACTGGTAGCCCTTCCGAACTCCGGAAGTCTGCGCCGGCAATAAGCTGGGAGGTTTCGAAGGAAAAAACGAGCGGTAAAGAGGAAGAGCAGGCTATTGGTGTGAGCCCTTACCAATGGGCAGATCTTTCTTTAAGAAACAAAGCACCTGGATATGACTTCTTTAGGGGGCAAGAGCAAGTGCAGCTCCCACGAAAGGAAAGCTTGCCGCAGAATGAAGTTCCGGCTGCAACCGCAGTTCTACCTTCACCGCCGGGTCTGTTCTTTAACCCGGAAATGTTCCGATGGATGGGCCGCACGTGGTGGGTTGTGCGGGTGGAGAAAGCACAGCATTTTTTTCCCCTTGTTCCACAACCCTTGAATGCTTCCTGGGTCTACTTTGGGGAATCTGCAGAAGCCGTGCCGAATTCATATGGTTGGTCGGGGAAAGATCGTGCAGGTTACCAGTGGTTCAAAGCACTGGTTGTGTGGAAAACGCAGGTTCCTTACAGGGAGGGGCAGCAAGGAGAGCTGCAGGGCTTTCTCTCGCTTTTTGAATAATGTTACGAAGAATGTACCTTGAAGGGTTGGTTGGTGCACCACGAGCCAACCCTTTTTTTCTAGTTGAGGATTCGCGCGGATTTAGTGTATACTGTGATGTAGAGAAACGAGAGGACTGCACGAAGCGTAAAATGTCTGAATAGTTTTACGAATAAGGGTGACGAACGTAACATTTTTTCGTAAAAGTCTGTATTTGCAGTTTGTAGAGTGCGGGGAAAATGCGCGGATTGTTTAGGGGATGGTACTCAAAGTAAGTTATAGTAGCGGTAATTTATATTGTGTTTTAGAAGGGTGCGGATTAAAGTCTGTGGAAGAAGATGGGGTCGACTGCTTGTTCTTAAGTTTTGGTTTAGCGGGTTTTTATCAGATTCTGGATTGCTGTCCGGAATGACGGAACCGCTTGGTACTAAATTGAGACTTACGAAAAAGCAACGCACGAGGCGGGAGATTATTCTGCCTCGAAAGGAGGAATTATAACTTAGGAGGTGAGAAATGCATAACGCACGTAATATGCTTTGATGTTCTCCCAGCGCTTGCGCTGGGAGTAGTAGGAATTGCCATAATTTTCGTCCTTGTGGTTGCTACCACGGGGTACACAACCTAGCTCAGTTGACACCTTCGAAGCTGATTCTTAGAAATTAGGAGGAAATGTGATTGACAGAGCGTTGTGGGGGCCGTACATGCTCTTTGCAGATCAACTTCTCATTCCCAGAGGTCCCTCAGATCTGGATTACCTGGGTGAGCCTAAGGAATTGATTTGTAAGATTTTGCGAAACGCTGGGTTGTCCTGTGGGCAGCCAGAACTTCCGAATGACCCGAAAAAGGTTATCAGAGCTGTTGAGTTAGCTGTGATAGGTCTTCCTGCTGCGGAACAGGAAAGCTTGCTCCGTATTATTGAAGACTTAGATCCCGAGCTTCCGTGGCCCATTTGTCTATGGGCGGAGACAATTCCTCCGCAAAGGGTGTTTCCCGATAAAACCTTGTGCGAAGGAATTTTTTGTTATGGTTATCCCGGTGACCTTGGTCCGTGGCCGCCGGAAGGTATGGATGAATCCCAGAAATTGGAAGTACACATGGCTGATTTGGGAAGTGGCATGGCCGGACTGCCTTCCCAACTTCTTACCAGGCCGAAAAAAAGACAACGAGGAGGACGATGAGGATGAGTTCTAATTTCAGTCCCTGAACAGGTGTCAAACCCTGCCCGGGAATTTGGTCGGGATGCTACCCCGACCTGTACCTCCCTGCCTCCGGGAGTTGGAAGAAGATCGCGACGCTCGCTCACTTGTTTCGGGGGAAAGCAATAGCAATGGCTTGGGGCTCCCTCGAAACGTTCTTTTCCCTGCGCCTCGCCGGGGAATAAGTGGCATTCGGCCACACTTATAATTGCTAACGGGAAAAAGACGCACCTACTGTAACGTAACAAGTAACGAGGTAAATGCAAAAGCAACATGGCAGTTCTCGCGGAAGGTTCGCGAGGCAATAGAGCTCGCCCGAGAGCTGCCTAAAATTACTGAGGAGGCAGTATGTTTAGAGAGGGTGTTGGCGGGGACATCAAGTCCCAGCTTCTGTTCGAAGGGTGAGTCCGTGAAGTCTAAAGTGTTTGTAATCTACAAATACTTGCCGCAAGACTTCCGGCCTCACCCTCTTTCTTTTT
>CAYXRZ010000061.1:0-3030 GCA_964467235.1 uncultured Candidatus Saccharibacteria bacterium | reverse complement strand
AAGAAGAAATCATGTCTTGGACACGGGATACAGGGGTAATATTAAGCGTTATAGTGTTAGCAGGGTTAAGCGTTTTGGGGGTGTTGGTGTTGGTGATTAGGAAGCTGGTTACGTAGTAACCTAAGAACACAGATTAAACAGATGTTTACAGATAACACAGATAAAAAATTATGGATCAATTGTTCGATTGTTAGGAAGACGGAGAACCATTGCTCAATTGCCCAATTGTTCGATTGCTAAAGAAAGAGCTCGACCTAAAGGTCGCTATTACATTATAAAAATGAAAAATTGGTGTAAATCAGATAACAACCAGCGAAAATCAGGTTCTCCTCAGCGGGAATCGGCTATAAATCGGCGTAAATCTGTAGCAAAGCCGTTTAGTGCATTGCTATTGCTGGGGTTAACTCTATTTATCTTTTTTGGACTCAAAAAGGATACAGGGGTGCGAGCCTACTCCGAGATGACGAGCTCGAGTTTTAAAGTTAAAGATTGGGCGTTGGATTCCGGCGGAGGGACGGGCACTTCTAGCAGTTTTAAGCTTGACCAAGCAATTGGACAGGAGTTTCAGGATAAAAAAACAGGGTCCAACTATACAATTTACGAGGGCATTATGTATTACCCGGGAACTCTTTCTATTACCTGCGGCAGTTCCGTTTCTATTCCTACTGTGTTGGCGGGCTCACCAGAGAACACTACTGATACTTGCACTATTACTACTGATTCTGCTAATGGTTTCAGTTTATATACTTACGAAAACAAAGATTTGGAGCACACTACCAACGGGGGTACTTATATTAACCCTTCCAGTTTGGGGTCTTACGATGCTCCGGAGCCTTGGGATACTGGAACGGATGTGGGGCTCGGGCTGTCACTTTGCGGCACTTCTGCAGAGGCAAAGTGGGATGACGGCGGAAACTTCACTTCTTTTATCAGTGGTAGTGCGGCGCTGCTTAATGATTACTCATCACCGTCTGCGGGGGGCACAAACCTTTTAATGACCTACCAGCTGGACGTTGAGCCTAGCCAACGCGCGGGGGAGTACTCGAATGAGGTGTACTATTACGTGACCACCAACTTCTTCTGACGACCATTGGTGGTCTACTGATTCGCGCGGATGATAGCTGATTAACGCGGATACAGATGGGCACAGATTATGTCTGATAACTACTGATGAGAAAAGATAAGAAGAGTAAAGAGAATAAAAAGGCGGATAAATTTTTGTATGAGGAATTATCATATAAGGTACGCGGTTGCGCATTTGAGGTTTACAACAGGTTGGGCTTTGGTCACAAAGAAAGTGTTTATCAGAAAGCCTTTGCGGAAGAGCTGAGAAAGAATGACATTCCTTTTGAGCGTGAGAAAAGTTTGAGTATTAACTATCGCGGGAAATGTGTTGGTGGCTATCGTCCTGATTTTGTGATTGACGGAAAGTTAATTGTTGAAATTAAAGCAGTTAAAATGATGCCTAAAAGTTACGAACGACAACTTATTCATTACCTTAAAAGTACTGGTTACAAGTTGGGTTTCCTTATTAATTTTGGAAGCAAGAATATTGATATTAGAAGAAGGGTTTGGTCTTTGGATTATCAGCGGAAATCAGCTATTAATCGGTGTGCATCTGTACTTGCCCTGCTAGCGGCAGCTGCTCTTTTTTCCATGTTTGGTAAAGGCGCTACTTACGCGCAAGTAACTGCAGGGCAGGTGGGTCTCGAGGTAAGTCCGTTGTCAGTGGAAAAGGAGGTAAAGAGGGGGGAGGAGGTTACCTTTGCTGTTAAGTTTCGGAATCCGTTGGACGAAGTGCAGTATATCCGACCTAAGTTTAAGGATATGCGGGTGTACGCCAGCGGGGAGGTGACCTTTTTGGATTATTCAAGCCCGCGCTACACAATTTCGCGTTGGGCAAGCTTTCCTAAGGACGTAATTGAATTGGGGCCAAAGCAGGAAAAAAGTGTTCCGATCACGGTGCAGGTTCCCAAAGACGCAACTATTGGCGGGCATTTTGGGGGCGTGTTTGGCGAGGCGCGGGTTAAGGACGAAGACGGGGCATTCCGTGGGCCTTACGCGGTCAAACAAAGGGTTGCTCCGGGGACTTTGGTGCTTCTTTCTGTAGTGGGGGAGGATGTTTTGGGCGCCGCGACGGATTGGCAGGGGGATTTGCATTTGAATGTTGAGGGGGTAAAAGTTGGGGGAGTGTATTTGGCTTCGCGTCCGGTTCAACTTAACGTTACCTTCGGCAATCGCAGCATCTTCCATCAAAATGTGTGGGGCGGGCTGTTTATAAAAAGTACCTTTTGGGGCGGGGAGCAGTCATTCCGCCTGCGGGAAAAAAAGGCTTTGCCCGAAGCGCAAGTTTCCTATTCAAAAACGTTCACACCGAAGAGAATATTTGGTAAGTATAATGCGCAGGTAAAAATGGCCTACGGTGAAAACGGAGAACAGGAAGCAGTGGAAGAAACAACTTTGTGGGTTTTGAACCCTTGGAGTTTCCTAATTATAGCGTTAATACCTCTTGCCGTGGTGTTATGGGTTAAATACAGGGATAAAAGGCAACAAGAGTAATTAGCAAACACTAGTTAGTATTGGTCATATTGTAAATACAGTGGTTCCTAAGGTCGGTGTTTATGCTAGGGGATATTAGGGATCAGGATATCAGGAGGAAAAAGAGGAGATAAGAGATAAGGGATAATGAATAGGGAATAAGAAATAAGGAACAGTAGGTTAGTGTGCTGGTAAGCTAGTTAGCTGGTTTGCTGGTTGACAGTGCGTCGGTTGGGAAGATAGGAGATAGTGAATAGGGAATAGGGAATAGGGAAAAGGGGATGGGGACTTGAAATGGAGAGAATTGCAGAGGCGCGGCCTAAAGGCCGCTAATATAAATGAAGTAGCGAGCTTTTTGCTGGGCGTAGGCGCTTCGGCCGGCCTCGCCGAGTCCAGGCGGGCGAAGCATGGCAGTTCGCGATCTGGCACTAAACGGCGCGCGGGAAACCGCGCTGTTCTTTTTCCATGTTAAAATAATCCCATGAATTTGAA
>CAYXRZ010000060.1:0-3061 GCA_964467235.1 uncultured Candidatus Saccharibacteria bacterium | reverse complement strand
TCATATTCAAACAGGGGCACTCTAAATGCGGTACCACCCCGCTTCGTTCCTATATTACTACAGGAACCTTCTTACCCACTCTCATGGGATTATCGCTATTACGGGCGAGCCCGTCCGGTTCTACTGGCCCCGATAAATTGGGATTTTCTTCCGGGAGCTTGCGCTTGTGCGCGGGTGGAGCCTTGCCCCGAAAAACAACTTTTCAGGATCTCCGCCAAAGCTTTTCCTTATTTAATTTTCCTTATTTAAGGAGAGAAATAATAGCAACACCACAAAAAATTGTCAATTTAAAAATCATCTCCAAAATCTTTAAGACGCGGGACAAACTGTTCCATCAGACTATAATCCTCATAACGAGCAAAGAACTTTTCTGCCTCCGCGTGAGTTCCTTCCGACATCAAATGGGAAAGAACACTAGCTAAACCATCCAAAGCAACAAAAAGCTTTTCAAAATCGGGGTATATAATACCATCCCTTATCTCTAATGATCCCTGATCTAAAAAGAAATTAACAGCAACAACATAACCTCGGAGATAAGCACGAATTCCTTCGCTTTTCTCCCTTCTTAACCAACTTTCGAAAAGCCAAGAAATTATAACCATTAACAGTTCTTTAAAATCCTCCTGACTAAGAATCCCCTTCAATACATGAAAAGTACAACCCTTGAGCCCTACCACAGTAGCATGCAATTCCTTAACAGGTGTAAACATATCTCCCAAACGTTTAACAGTCCCTGGATACTTAACCACAGCTTCAGTTATCTCATGCAACATAGTTGCTCGGATAGCATTATCAAGCATACTTTCCCGCGAATGCTCCCCCACTACTTCTTTTGGAAAAACTCTTTCCCAAGCGCCGAGTGTGATTTTACCTTCCCGATAACGAACGTCATCAGTATAGATGATTATCTTAGTACCGTACTTCTCAACTTTTTCTGGGTCGTTGGGAAGATTACTCCCAGTAGGACGAAGTTTGGCATGCCATCCCGCTAACGCAGCTACATCATCCACGCGCACTTTTACTGGTGTTTTTTCCTTGTCATCATGAACCGTGCAAGAGGAATATAGATTGCGAATAACTTTTAAGTAATCTTGAGGATTAAATTTCGGGTCATCACTTGCAACTCTGACATTAGCCTGAAAAGCACATTTGACTGAAAACAAGTTATCTAAATAAGGCTCAATAGGGCCAATTACAATATCTATCTTATGCCCATTCAGCTGAAGCCAGACGTCTTCACTCTCACTCCAAGAATCGTCACGAAAAGATTGCGCTCGGATTTCAAGAAAATTAGCAAAATCCTCATCCTCAGAAAAACTTGCTGCCTCATCCAAAAGACCTGCAATCTCTTCCATTTCCTTTTTATACTTTTCGTGGTAAGGAACAGCAACTAGATTACCGGAATTATTACGTTCAACAATAGTATAAGGATCCAAAATCTGAGGATTGTGTTCTGCTGCAGTTTCAATCTCTTCTTTTGTTGCGTCCTGAGGATAAAAATTAGCACCTATATGGTTTTTGTTTTCTTGCGCAGCATAAAGAGGACCAATCAGTTCAGCAGCCCTAACCAATTTATCCAAAACCTTACCCTCATTATCAGTTAATTTATCCCTATCGTACTTTAAATCTAAAAAGTAGTTTGACATAAGCTATTCAATAGACAAAATCTTGTAAGTAGCACGGACAACAGAACCGCCAGCTTCAATTCTTTCACCTTGTTTAGCACCCAGTAATGCTTCGCCCACAGGTGATTCGTTAGAAATCTTACCTTCTACAGGATCCGCCTCCAAAGGACCGACAATTTGAAAGGTGTCTTTCTCACCCTCAATCTCAACTGTAACCTTTGAACCAAGTTCTACTTCATCACCGCTCCCACCTTCAATCAATTCGTAGTTGTTAAGAACCGATTTCAATTCTTCAATACGCTCCCCTACCTTAGTTTGCTCTTGAAGGGCATCGCGATATGCAGGGTTCTCGCCTGGATCAGGCTCTTCCTCTTGAGCATCTCGAAGTTCTTCTCTGACTTGAGGCAAAACTTCATTCTCAAGTCGCGCAAGCTCTTTCTTGAATTTTTCTAGCCCTTCAGATGTCAGGTAGGTTTTTTCTAAATCGACCATATTATTTAATTTCCTTAATCAAATACGTAAGACTGCCGGCAGGAGTATCTACACTCACTTTTTCACCAAGAGATTTACCCATCAAAGCCTGCCCCATAGGAGACTCGTAAGAAATCTTTCCTTCTGTAGGATCAGCTTCCTCCGCACCGACAATGTGAAATTCATGGTCCTGCCCTTCAAGGTACACCTTCACCTTACAGCCCAAATCAACTGCATCACATGACTCCGGACGTTCCACAACCTTAGCTTGCTTAAGTATAGCATCCAACTCGTCAATTCGACGCTCTACAAACATTTGCTCTTCCTTTGCCGCTTTGTAAGCCGCATTTTCAGAAAGATCACCTTGTTCGCGAGCTTCACGAATCTTTTCCGCTATTTCCTTGCGCCGAGTAGTGGTCAGCTCTTCGTACTCTTCTTTCAATTTTTTGTACCCCTCAGGGGTCAAAATTTTTCTTTTTCCGTTCATTTTTTAAATCCTTTCAAAAAACCAATAAAATAACTCAACAACCCTAGTTAAATCTCCAGTCAATGGAGGGCTATTATTTATTATTCTGTAATTCTCTAGTTAGAACTGGGAAAAATTAAGCTACTTCATGTGACTGCGCTTATTATTACAGAGGAAGAGAAAGCACACTTCCTTTAAAAAATTATGTTTCTAGATAACTCCTTAAAGTAGCCAATTTCTTTGGCAGTATATGAATCTATCACACCAAAAAAATCCTGTCAAATCCCTAAAACTACAAGCTTTTCCAACCCAATCGTTCTTACACGCCTAAACCTTATCAAGGTAAAGGCAAGTTGTCAAATTTCATTCCCCCGGCACTCGTTTCGTCGGACCGAGGGTCCTCCGAAGCCTCGGCGAAGGAGGATGGTGGCCCCAACGGGAATCGAACCCGTGTTTCCGCCTTGAGAGAGCGACGTCCTAGGCCACTAGACGATGGGGC
>CAYXRZ010000059.1:0-3140 GCA_964467235.1 uncultured Candidatus Saccharibacteria bacterium | reverse complement strand
TGCCGGGCGGAAAAATAAATTAACAAAAGTCCTACGAAAAGCATTGTCCTTCCCATCAATCCTTGTGTGACCCCGGGATTAAAAAAAGTGCTTATTAGGTGCAGTAAAGGTAAGGTAAGAAGGGCGATTTCTATTTTCCAAAAAGTGCCGATTCTTTTTATGATTTTAACTTCTCCTTTTAGCATGGACTTGAGCCCCCAAAGTAGGAAGAGAACAATTCCGCCAGTTAGAATCAAGACTTGCTTGTTCCAGTTGTAAAAATCGGGGGTAAGCGGCAGGAAAAACAGCGGAACAGTAAAAGCCAGAAAGGCTAAGAGGTAGATAGATATTTTGTCAATTATTCTTATAATTTTTTCCTTGGGCATAGTGTACGTTAGTTTAGCAAAGGCATCCTGTTTTGGAAACGATTATATTACTCCGGTCAGCTTGCCGCGTTCCGCTTCTGAAGTAACTCGGTTCACCGCGCGCTTCTTCTGTAGCTGCGGTCCACTTGTCACGTGTTCTGACTGTACGTGATGGCCCGCCTCTGCGAAAGGCGACGTATGCGTCGCAGCTACTTTTTTCAACAATCGAAAAATTGAGCCATCCGCGTTCCGCGTACCGCCGCCCGCCCAACGCTGCGGATTTCTGCTGGTTTTAAGGGACACACTGACGCACCGTCAACTGATCAACCAGCACACTAGTTTCCTGTTTCCAGTTACGAGTCTCAATTCTCAATTCACTATTCAATATTACTTATTTTCTATTTTTTTAACAAAAGCCACGCAATTCCCAGCAAAATAATGTCATTTAGCAGGAAAGTGAAAATAATATTTTCAAATATCAGCCGCTTAACCTGCTGGTTAATAATTTGCAAGGGTCCCGGCTCTTTTTCGGACTGTTCCTGCGCCTTTTTTGCTGTTTCCGGGTTTATTTGCAGGGCGACGGAATATTGACTCCCTTTTTGCGGGGAAAGCTCCTCGGAAACATAAAATCCGTTTTCCGTTCCTTTTTGAAAAGCAAATCCGGCCGATTTCTTTTCGTATCCCAGCCCTTCCAATGGGTTAACCAAAATGACAGTGGCTTTAGGTGTATGTTCGTGGAGTATTTTCCTTTGCCACAAAAAATTTCCCTCACTGTCAGGTTTAACATTATAAACAACTACCAGTTCCCGGTCCTTTCCCGGTTCAATGTAGACTTCTTTGGCTAGGCGGGCAAGGACAGTGTTTTCTTCCGTTGCTTGAGAATCCAAAAGGACTTTGTTGGTACCCTCTCCCTCTCCTTCTTTTACGGCAATGACAGAAAGCTCGCGAATATTGCTCGCCACGCCGAATTGGAGAATATCCTTAAAAGTTTCGGAGCCCTGGTTTTTTATCTTTAACTGCTCAATGATTTCCAAGCTGGGTTCTTGCTCTTCACCGGCTTTCTGCGCAAGTTGGATAGTGTGTTGCGTGACAATTAAATTATGTTCTTGCGCCAGCGCAGGTTTGGGGTTAAGTAGAGTTGTTAGGATTGTGAGAAGAGTTATTAATATCATGGTTCGACTGTTCAACCTGCCTCGCCGGAGCTTCGACAAGGCGGGTTGCTCAATTGTTTTGGATTAGCGGCCTTCCCCTTTCTTTTTAGATTAGCGCCCTTCAGGGCGCGCTCCTTTTTTTAGGTGACCACCACGTAAAGGGTTACCACTTGGCAGGCAGCAGTCGCAGCTACATGTAGCTGCAGGGCTTGTGTCCCTGCCTTTGATATCTTGGCGCGAGCTACCGTGCTTCGCCCGCATGGACTCAGCGAGGCCGGCCGAAGCGCTACGCCCAGGCGAGAAGCTCGCTACTGTGCTGTGTGATACATTAGTAACCTTTAGGTTGCGCTCTTTGTATTCCTGATTGTGAGGAATACTACTGTTGCTACCAAGACTATATTTATGCCAATAAGTCCAAGCAAAAGCTTATTCGGGCTCGAGCTTTTGGGATATGTTATTTCTCGGGTGGCCGAAGGTTGTATTCTCTCGTTTGTAGAATTCTGTGTTTCCGTTCCGATCACAGCCCGTTCCGGTGTGGGCGTTGGCCGTTCCCCCTTGCGGGTCATTACCTTATAAACTGTCTCTGGAGAAGGTGAGAGAGGGGGAGACTCCCAATAGCCACTTTCCGTTTTACTTTTGTGCAGGTTGAACGGTTCCGCGTAAAAATAGTAATCCGCACTTCCCACCGGGTTTGCTTTTATGATTAGGCTGTCTTTCGCATGCAGGTAGCGGAACACTTTTTTCCAGACGTCTGGTTTTGTGTAATCATCGCGTAAGAAGTAAACCCGGTATTCCAGTTTAAGCTGAATAGTTTCTTGGGGTTTAATTTCAGTAATATTTTCTTCCTTAAATTCAATGAAAATTTCTCCTTCTTTGTTGATAGCAAATTTAATACCTTCGCTCTTTTTTTCTCCGTTTTCGCGAACGATTTCTATTTTTAAGTCTTCCGGGTCGTCGTCATCAAGCTGCGTTACAAAGTTTAGTGTTTCTGTATAAGGTTCGTTACCCGTGTTCTTGATTTCCATGATTTCAGTGATATCGTAGAAGAAAGTTATTATATCTCCTATATCTTTATCCTCTCTTGCATCCCGTGTAGTATGGTGAATTCTTATTTCGTGCGAGGTGATTAAAAGCGGAGAATCAGAGCCTTGTGCAAAGGTTTGCACCGGCGTGATTAGGGTTATTAAGATTGTAGGTATTATTAGTATTTTTTTCATGAGTAAGTTCCAGTTAATCGGTAAGTCAGTTGACTGTTGACAGTTAATGACGCAACGTCAACCGATGCATTGACTAACTGATGTACTGTCAACTGATTAATCAGAAAATTAGCTTACTAGTCTCCAGTTACGAGTTTCCAGTCTCTAGTCACGTTCTTCCAAATGCTTGAATTCCTCAAGGTACACCGGATCCGGGTATCGCGTCAGCCGCAAATATTCATTCCAATGCTTCCGCGCCTTTTCTTCGTTCTTGTGATATTTGGCATAGATTATGGTCAAGCGCAAATGCGGTTGGTCGTATATTGGTGCTAATTCTATCACTTTTTCGTAAGCTTCAATAGCTTCTTCCCATTTGTCTTGGTGTTCGTAGGCCAGCCCTAAATTGTGCCAAATAGGGTAAAAGTCCGGGTGGATTTTTGTTCCTTTTT
>CAYXRZ010000058.1:1816-3165 GCA_964467235.1 uncultured Candidatus Saccharibacteria bacterium | reverse complement strand
CGCGAATTCTCCTTGTCGTCATCCTGAGCATTACTTTCCTCGTCATTCTGAACTCGATTCAGAATCTGACGATCGTCTCCGTCCGATTCCGGATCAGGTCCGGAATGACGGGAATCTGATTCGTGTTTATTCGTGCTGTTATTAGCGTGTATTAGTGTTGGTGTCTTCTTTCCAAGGAGGAACCGGACGAGTATCCCAACCTTTTTCAACGCACTCTCAATCGCACCCCAGCTGTTCAGCTGTTTCAAATATTTCCAAATAATCTTCGGCCGGAAATAAAACTCAAAATAAGCCCTTTTATAAAGCTTTTCCATTTGATCACGTGTCAAGTCTTTGGGAATAAACACGGGGCTGTATTTAGAAAGCTTGCTCCAATCTTCTTTATAGGTGCCCCACTTATCAATTTCCTCGTAAAGCGGGGTGTTGGGGAAGGGCGTAAAGAAACTCATCTTAAAAGTGTCCAAAGGGAGCTTTTTAGCAAACTCAATAGACTCTTTGATAGTTTCTTCCGTTGCACCGGGATTGCCCATAATAAAGTTGCCGCGGATTTTGATACCGGCGTTTTTGGTCATTTGGCATGTTTCCTCTATCTTTGCTAATGTAGTTCCTTTGTTTAAATTATCGAGAATTTTTTGGCTCCCTGTTTCAATACCGTAGGCAATGTAAGTGCACCCCGCTTTTTTCATTTCTTTTAACATTTCTTGATCTATGGTTTCCACACGGGTGTTGCAATCCCATGTTAATTTTTGATTAGCGGCCTTTAGGCCGCGCCCTGTTTCTGTAGTAGCAACCTTTAGGTTGCGCTCTTCTTCCTGGCGCGACGTAAACGTCGCTACTTCATTTATATTATTAACGACCTCCCCATTTTTTTCTACATTAGCGACCTTCAGGTCGCGCTCTGTCTTTTCTTCGTTAAACTCCCGTAACATTTTACAAAGCTCAAGAATCCTCTCTCTATCCAGCGTAAAAGTATCATCCGAAAAATAAATATGGCGAACACCGTAGTTGTAGTAAAGGTTGCACACCATTTCCATAATATACTTTGGGCTGTGGGCGCGAAAAATTTTACCGAAAATGCTTTTGTCGCAAAATGCGCAGTGGAAAGGGCAGCCACGGGAAGTAACTAAGCGGAATGTAGGCCGGTTTTGAAACTCAATGAACTGCGACCCCCCGTAGTGTGTTAAGTTAGGTAGTAAATCAAACGCTGGTAAAGGTAATTCATCTAGGTTCTTAATTGGGTTACGAGGCGTTGTTTTAATTAACTTACACGAATCTACGCGAATAGAATGCGCTAATCCACGCGAAATCTCCTTGTCTTCTGATTCGCGTTCATTCGCTTTTGATTCGTG
>CAYXRZ010000058.1:0-1716 GCA_964467235.1 uncultured Candidatus Saccharibacteria bacterium | reverse complement strand
TACCAGCTAACCAACTCACAAATCGTTCTCTCTCCTTCACCTAACACTCCAACATCAAACTCCGGAAACATCTGCATCGTCTTTTCCGGGACGGCGGTAATGTGCGGACCGCCGAGAATGATTGGAATATCCGGCCGCTGTTTTTTTATCTCCCGCGCTACCTCCGCCGCATTCTGGATTGCTACGGTTGTAGAAGTTATACCAATGACCTCTGGGTCATTTAATAACACAGATCTAACAGATGTTGACAGATGGTGGTCTGTTGGGGTATACGGGTATCCGGGTAACTGGGTATCCGGATGTCCGGTTCTCCCGATATCCTGTTCTCCGTGTTCTTGTATTTGTAAATCAATGATATTCACCTCATGCCCCTCTTCCCGCAGCGCACTGGCCAAATAACACAACCCCAGCGGGGGGTAGTTTATCTCGATTGCCGAAAGTTCCTTATAGAGCCGTTCTTTACTTGTAAGGGGTGGGTTGATTAAAACTATATTCATGGTTTGATATGCTAATTAATGCGAATTTAGATACTGCGAATCTATGCGAATAAAGTTTGACACGTTTTCAAAGTTCTGCTAGATTAAAATTGATGGTAGAGCTTTCTACTGGCCAGAAGAACTTTTTAGCAGAGTTCTTGAGCAATTTTTCAATTGCTTGGATTGTGGGTGCGGTAATTTCTCCGTTTTTCACCGGTTCTTTGGCAAGTTCTGCGTCTTGGTCGAAAGTTATTTTAGGATTAGTTAATGCTCTTTGGACTTTTATTCTTGGTCTTGCTATTACTAAGGATGTATCATGAATCAGGAAACCATTAATATTGTGTATAATTTGGCAGCTATTATATCAGCTATTTTGCTTGCGGTTATAACTTTTCTTATTTTTAAAAGTAAAACAGATAATTAATTGCATGAATATTATAAACGATCTTTTGCAGAATCCGTGGTTTGGTTTAGCCGTGACTCTTATTACTTTGCTAATCGTGTTTCTAACCATTCGCAAGGGTTCTTAGTTTACCGCGCGTTTCCCTGATTTCCTGATATCCTTACCTCTTTACAGCAGGTTTCTCGCGTTCCAAATTGCGCTGGGTTTGAAATTTAGCAGTAAATTTAACTCCAACGTTCCTGCACAAAAGCACCCCCCGCACTGCGTAAAATTCTTGCAGTAGCGCCCTTTAGGGCGCGCCTCTTCAGAGCGCGAGCTGCCGTGCTGCGCTGAAGCGCGTCGCCCAGGCGAGAAGCTCGCTACTGTGCTCATAGTAGCGCGCTTTAGCGCGGGCTCAATTCCCAGCTCCTGTACGTTCTGCCCAGGAACTTTCCCTTCCAACATTACGCAAGGGTAGAGTTTGCCATCGGAGGAAATATGTGCAAAAGCCCTGCCTGCATAGCAGCGGAAACCAGGGGACAGGGGACAGGGTTCAGGGTTTAGTATTTGCTTTTTAAAGTAGCGTAAGCCTGCAATGGAATTCAGCACTGGTTCCCCCTCCTTCTTTGCTGTTATCAACTTGTTCAACGCATTGACAAGATCTTCGGGAGTAGGTGAAAGGGGAGAAATTCTTTCTTGACTTGCGTGCGAAGTGCTTAGCGCACTAAACCTCACCCCGGTGTTGTATTTTTTTGCGAGAGTGATTAGAAAGTCAATTTGATCCAGGTTATATGCTGTCAAAACCGAATTGAACACAATTTTAGGGTTTTCGCTGATTTGCGGAGGATTCCCGCGGAT
>CAYXRZ010000057.1:0-3257 GCA_964467235.1 uncultured Candidatus Saccharibacteria bacterium | reverse complement strand
TATTATATGCTGGGGGTAATTAGCTATGAAGAGGGGAATCTAGAAAAAGCGCGTGAACTTTTCCGCCAAGCGTTAGAAATTAACCCGAACTATACCCCCGCCCACCAAGCCCTTCAGCAAATATCTAAACCCTAACAAAATAACAAAATTGCACCCCCCCTGAGCCGCACCAACACCAAAATCAGGGGTTATAGTATTTATAACGTGTTATATGTTACATATAATACGTTATATATAACATGTTACATGTAATATGCAGTATGTTACACATTGCATATCGCAAATCGCATATCGCATATTGCACATTACACATTACACATTACATATTGCACGTTGCGTGGGGGTTGTTTTTTGTTGTATATTGAGTGCGAAAAGGTGCCTTTTTTCTCATTGAGAATTTCTGAAAGGGGTGATTAGATGCCGAGAGTAAAGACAAAAATTCCGGAAAACCCCGATCCCGAGTATCCTTGGGTAAATGAGGAAATGGAACAGTGGTTCCGGGATATGGTGCGATTGGAAGGTTACGAGGAAATTTTAGAGTATTTTTCCGATCTCCTTACGGATCACGAACTCCGAATGATTGCCCAAAGATGGCATATTGCGCGGGAGCTTGTTTCTACAAAGGATTCCAACCTTGAGATTGCCGAGAGTGTGGATACGTCTCCAAATACAGTTGCCACAGTAGCTAAAAATGTTTATCTGGGTGTTGGTGGAATGGAAACTCTTTTGAAGAAAGCGGTGGTCAGCGCGGAAGAGCAAGAGCGTTTAGACGAAATAAAGAAAGCAATGCGCAAACGCCGCGGAGGGAGTTACAATTATGTTAGAGGATTTTTCAGGTGATACCTTTTTAACGGATGTGGGGATGTAAATGATCTGATTTTAAGAATACATTCCGGATTTCTTTTCTTTTAGGAATGCGCTCCAACTTTCAATGAGGTCAATAAAAGCAAGGAAAGGCATATCTAAAAGTGCGGTAAAGAAGACGCTGACAATATTGTACTCCTTCCATTTATCGGTAAACCATTTGCCGAATTTGGCAATGGGGAGGGAAAGCGTATCGAATAAGAATGTAATTAGGTTGGTCTTTTCTTCGCCCACGCTGAGGTCCCCGGCCCGTTGGCGGATTTCAATACCCACAAAAGTAACCACAGCCACGTTTATTGTGTCGAGGACGACAGAGGGCAGGGGAACCCCCGTAAAGTAAAACAGGGCGGCAATGGAAGAAAGTGATACGCCCCAGACCAAAAAGTAAAAAAGAGTAATTAAAAACTGGCCGAGAAAGGAGCGCTTGCGAGGCTTTTCAATTTCATAAACGCCCCATTCCCCTTCTTTGTAAATTGTTTTGGAAATACCCTCAATTACTTTGTCGGCATTGCTTTTTTCTGGTTTGGGTGCGGTGCCAACGAGAATAAACATCCACACTGTAGGTACCAGCATGTCAACAGCAAGGGAAGTTAGGCTGAATCCGTCTCCAAAGAGCCGTGCTAGTGGTATTTCTACAATAACAAGGGAAGCTGCTCCCGCGACGAAAATTGAAAGTGTAGAGTAAGCGGCAATACGGTTTAGGCGGGAGCGGAGAGTTTTTTCGCGCTCGCTGTATGACTGCCGGGCCAAGGGCTCCCACTTCTTTTGCTCTTTCAAAACTTCTGCTGCAGACAAATCTTTTTCTGTGTTTTTTTCTCTTTCTTCGAGCTTTTCCAAAATATCGTTAAGGATTAGGTAGTAGGTGTTGTAATATTCGCAGTACTTGTAAAATTTGGGGTAAAGGGGGTGTTCCATTAGTTCTTCAATGTATGTGCGGATGGCGGGCATTTTTTGCGCCGCTTTTTCTATATGATCTCCGTCGGCCGTTTCCCAGTTGGGAAGAATTTTTTTGAGCAGGTGATAATGGATGATGGGGGAATCCAGGCGAAAGAGAGAGCGATGAACAGCAATATAAGTAAGAGTCCATTTTTTCTTTTCAGAAATGTCTAAACCCGGCTCAAAGCGCAGCCGTTTGGAAAGCTGGTTTGTCATAAAATTGATAAGCGACTTTTGTTTAATGGGCGGTTCCAATGTTTCTTCCAGTTCGCAAGCGCCCATCTCCAAAACCCAGTGGTAAAAATTAATTTTATCTTTTGTGCCCTGACTCCGTCCGTCTGTCTTTTCTAAAGTTAAAATATATTTTTTGAGAATTTTACTAACTTCGCTTATCTTGCTTTTGGGAATTGCGTTGTTGGGAAGGTGCCCGCCGCGGATAAGTTCGACAAGCAGAGATTCGGCAATTTGGGCGGGGTCCAGTTTTGCGGTGCTGAGGCGGAACCCAAGCTCGGAGATGAGTTTCCTTTTTAAACTGCGTTCAATGGCCATGCGGCGGATTAGGTGTTCGTCTTTCCAGTCAACAATCATCCGAAGCTTTTCGTAGAAGGCCGCTACTTTGGAGGCTATTGTGTCAACATTAATTGTTTGTTCGGACTCTTTTTCCCTTTCCTTTTGGAGTTCCTGCTCATATTTGTTAAGAAACTGTAAAGTTGTTTGGGGAAAGCTTTTTTCTTCTTGTTTATTTTCCATTGCTTTGTAAATTATACAGTATAAAGCCCCCGGCGTCGAACGCCCCTTTCGAAACCTTTCAAAGTTAAACCCGACGGGTCTAGAAACCGGGCTTAGAAAAGAGAAAAGCACCCTTCTTGTGGGCCAAAAGGTCTGGCCGACAGTCCGGGTGCTTTGGATCTAACGTCTAAAACAGGATCAGGGCGGGTGGTAGGCAGTAAAGGAGGAAAAAACCGGCGCCCACGCCTGTTATAACTATGAGTTTCCAGATCTCCCATTTTTGGTGCTCTTGCCAAAGGAGCATCAAAAATTGAGAAACGATGACCACATAACCTAGGATTGCAACGCAGTAGCAAAGACCAATTGCTACGCCCACAGGGATGAGAAGGCTTACAAGTTCACCGGACAGCGAGTTCAACATCTTTGCCTCCTTTTGGCTTACACTGCGGTTTCCTCGATTAACTCCTTTGCCCGGCGGAGTTCTTGTATCATTTTCCGCGGGCTGGCTAAGGTGCTCATTCCCAAGGCGGTCGGGGCTATTTCGATGATAAAATCCCCTTCGAAGTGTCCGCGCGTGTAGTGCAGAATTGTCCAAAGATCCGTTTGATAACCGTCAAGAGTTCTTTGGAGCTCTTTCCCGTCCAGCGGTTGAACGTGCACTGCATGGGAAAGGGGGAGCAATTTTTCCAGTGCCTCCTGCCAAGGTTCAAGAGGACTGCCTTCGCCCG
>CAYXRZ010000056.1:0-3338 GCA_964467235.1 uncultured Candidatus Saccharibacteria bacterium | reverse complement strand
GACTTAATTTCTCACCGAGGCCTTTCGACAATTAGTTCAAGAATATTCTTGATTTTTTGTATGTTGATAAGGAAGTCCTCTGTGAAAAGAGGACTTTTTATTTGTTGTCGAATAGCTAATTTGTGCGAATTGGTATGGCGAATTTACGCGAATAAGAATGGTAATGCTAATTGAGTGCGAATAGGAAAGATTGGTATGATGTAGTAGATGGCGAATGTAAAGCAGGCTGAACTTGTTTTTCCGGATTTAAGCTACAGACTTGTTGGGTTGCTTTTTGAGGTACACAAAAAACTTGGTAATTCTCTCAAAGAAAAATACTATCAACGTGGTGTGGAGAATCTTTTAAGAAATGGAGGTTGGGAATATGAACGAGAGTTAAAAGCAGATTTAGAAATAGGAGGGGATTCTATTGGTTATTATTTTATAGATTTTGTGATTGAGCAGAAGATTGTATTGGAGCTAAAAGCGAAGCCGTCATTGCATCCAGATGATTTTAGACAAGTTATGGCGTATTTAAGGTCGCGAGATCTTAAACTAGGCATTTTGGCAAATTTCAGACCACCGAGTTTAAGGTTTCATAGAATTTTAAATTCTGATGTTAAGGAATGGTAGTTTTATTTGCATTAATTTGCCATTTTAAATTAGCATAAATTAGCTAAACCAATGAATATAGAGCAGAAAAAACAATTTGTAGAAAATTTAAAGGATGCGCTGGAGAAGGCAGAAAGTGCCTTATTTGTTGATTATTCCGGGCTTGGCGCAGCGCCTTTGGATGACCTGCGGGGGAAACTTTTAGAGGAAGACGGCGGTTTTCAAGTGGTAAAAAACACTTTGCTTTTGAGAGCATTGGGGAAAATGGAAAATGATCCGCCGGCCGGCGGATGGAACATAGAAGGTATCTCCCTCTCTGGTCCAACAGCACTGGTCCTTTCTTTTGAAGATGCCTTGAAGGGCATAAAAATTGTTTCTAATTATAAAAAGGACGTGGGAAGTTTAGAATTTAAAGGTGGAATTTTTGAAGGTGCGTTAATTGACAGCAGTGAGGCAGCGGAACTGGCGGAAATTCCGGGTAGAGAGGCTCTGCTTGTAGAGTTCGTACTACTGGCCCAAGCCCCTTTGCAAAGAATGGTTGCTACTGCCAACGCGCCAGTGCAAAGATTAAGCTCAGGTTTAAAAACCTTATCAGAACGGGAATGAATTGGTTTTTATTCGCGTTGATTAGCGGTTTTTGATTTGCGTAAATTAGTGTTTGTACTCGAAGGAGGTGTTAATACATGACCGAAGAAAAAGAAACACAAGAAACAAAAAACGAAAAAATTGAACTCAGCGAAAACGCGGGGAAGGTTTTGGAACTCGTTTCTGATCTTAGCGTTTTAGAGCTTTCCAGATTAGTTAAAGCAATGGAAGAGAAGTTTGATATTCAACCTATGGCGGCAGCTGCTCCTGCGGCCGGTGGTAACGGTGGGGGAGGCAACGGGGGAGAGGAAGAAGAAAAGTCTGCATACGACGTTGTTCTCAAGAGCGGCGGCGATAAGAAGATTGCTACTATCAAAGCCTTGCGAGCAATTGACCAAAGCTTGGGTTTGAAAGAAGCCAAGGAGTTGGTTGAAAACGCTCCCAAGACTGTAGTGGAAGCAATGCCCGCCGAAGAAGCTCAGGAAGCAAAGAAGACTTTGGAAGATGCCGGCGCGGAGGTAGAACTCTCCTAATACTTTTTTAGGTTCTCCTAAGACCTCTGATTGGACTCTTCTAAGGGGTTCCTAAAAGAAGAACGATTATTATTAAAGAGTAGCGCCCTAAAGGGCGCTCTCTTTTTTATTTTTTTATTCCGCAAGGGAACCGAAGGGGGAACCAGTTTTTTTACCTTCCACGTTGCCTTGCTCGGCGCTTGTGGTAGCTTCCTTTTCTTGAGGTGTGGTTACCGGTGTTGCAGAAGGGCTGGCTTCTTTCTCAATGTCTTGCTCTAGTATTTCCTCCAGATTTCCATCTTTCAATTTTTCTTCTGACGCTGACGCCGCGTCCTCTGCGGAAGCCTTCTTTTCCAGCTTTTCAATTCTTGCCTGGACTGTGTTGTAGCTTTGGCTTCCTTCGGGGAGAAGTTTAAGGGTTTTGCTAAGAGCTCCTGCGGCGTTTTCGTAATCTTCTTGTCCTTCCAGAACAATTGCTAGGTTGTACCATGCGCTGGGCAGTTCGGGGTTTATTTGGAGAGCTATAACAAGGTCATCCAGCGCCTGCGACCAATTGCCAGTGGCCGCCAAAATTTTTCCCCTGAGCACGCGAAAAACAGGGTTAAGGGGATCCCGGGCAACTGCCTGATCATACGAATCCAACGCCCTTTGGGCAGCCCCTTCTTGAATTCCGATCAGGTTCCAAAAAGCGTCTCCCCGAATTTTCCAGTAATCCGCATTGGTGGAGTTAATGTTAACAGCGCGTTCTGCTGCAGGAATGCTGGCTTGGAGAATCTTTTTTATAGTTTCTCTGTTTTCTTCACTTTGTGCTATCGATTGGGCGAGTGCCAGAAGAGTGCGGGAATAAGCGTAATGGTAGCGGGCGTTACCCGGGGAGAGTGTTATTGCTTCTTTTTGTAAGTTCAACGCGCGGTCTGTGTTACTTTTTTGGAGTTCTTGAGTTGCCTTATAAGCTTTTGTTTCTGCAGCATACGCTCGAAAAGTGAGGAAAGAGATCAATGCAGAAAAAGCTATTGCTGCAGCGAAAAAAAGATTCGGTTGGATTTTTAATTCATACTGTTCGTCCCGCTCCCCTGCAAAAGTAACCAGGGAAAAAAGAAGATAAATTAGAAACCAGCTGATAAGAGTTGGCGGGAATACCCCCTGGGCAATAATGATTACAGCAAGTGCTATTTCAAGTGGAGTAATACGTGATTTTTTTGTTTTATACTG
Source organism: uncultured Candidatus Saccharibacteria bacterium (assembly GCA_964467235.1). GTDB lineage: Bacteria > Patescibacteriota > WWE3 > JAUXAW01 > JAYEID01 > CAYXRZ01. Next base: position 438 of record CAYXRZ010000056.1, on the reverse strand, counting down.
ATTGTATAAGTAGTTTCCATAGTGCGCGCAAAAGAATACCCAAGCGAGGAATCCCAAAAGTCCGGTGGTTATTATTAGGTGTAGCGGTTCGTTGGTTGCCCGTCCGAAAACTACGTTCCAGAAAGGCGTTTGGGTTAGGGATACCGGTTTGTGAGTCCTGAACGCGTTTTCAAAGTTTTGCGGGCCAACCCCAAAGAAAGCTGTTTTTGGCGTGTTTCCAAGAATGCGTGCGGAAACTTTCCAGCCGGCGGAAATCGGCAGTTGAATGTAGTTAGAATATTTAGCAATATTTTCAATATCTGTAGATTTTTCTTTCAACGCGTTGTGTGTTTCAAAGCTATTGATAGTAAATATTGCTAAGCTGGCGATGATTAGAGGTATGCTCAAAAAGCTGAAAATGAATGCCCCAGTTTGTAGCTCCTCTTCTTCTTTTTTAAA
>CAYXRZ010000055.1:0-3833 GCA_964467235.1 uncultured Candidatus Saccharibacteria bacterium | reverse complement strand
ACAGGGTCCACTTTGTAGCTTCCTTCACTTTTCATTCTCCTTTCCTTCGTGACCAGTAGCATCATCCCCATTCCCTAGCCCGTCGGGTTTATCTGTCTTAACCCGACGGGTTTTTCCTGCGGGAGTTTCACCGGCGGACTCGGAAGCAGACAAAGGCAGTTGCCGGCCATTGGGAAACCTATATGTTATTGTTCCCGCTTCAGAATCTAACGTTGCCTCCGCCGGATCACCGTAACGAAGGCAAAGGGCATCAAAAATTTCCACAGGAATAGTTACCGCAGCACTGTTTCCAGTTTTAATTATCTTCTGCGTCATTATAAAATAATTATAATACAAAAAGGGGAAGGAAACAAAAATGATCCTTCGATTCCGTCCCGAATTTGCCAGTCGGCGAATCGGGACTACACTCAGGATTAACCTGCCTTGCCGGCAGGCAGGTTCGACTTACTAATCCCAGTGAACCGCGATTAGAGTCTCATTGAACCATACGTTCCTCATCTCCAAGGAGCATAATGCGAGGCATAGTAAGAATCTTTTGAATAAAAGTATCTTTGCGGGCTTTAAGAGCAGCAAACTCGGCTTCAGAAAGAACCATATAATTTATCTCGTGCTCGTGCTCTTTCTCCACCTTACGCACATACTGCTTTAAGACTTCTGCATTAATTTCACCTACCATAACCAAATCGACATCGTTCTCCTCCGCCACACGTCCCTTAGGCAATGCCTTAGCAAAAAATGCGTATTTTATATTCCCAAGCTTGTTTTTATGTTTAAAAATTAAACCCCCCAAACCGGCCTCATGAGAAATCAAAGTCAAAAGGGGATCGTAAAGGGGATGATCGGGAATAACTTTATAATAAAGACGATTACCGCGCTTCCATTTTTTAACCAATTTCAAATCTTCTAAATTCTCAAGCTCTCTCCGCACCGCGTTTATCTCTGTATCCACAGCCCGAGTAATTTCACGCACATAATACTCTTCCTCCGGATCACGGAGAAAAAGTTTCAACATATCAACACGGACCTTTGAAGTAAATAAATCCTCTAGCATGAGCAGGAACGAGTTAAAATAAATTTAGCGCATCGAACTTCCGTTAAGTATAGTTAAGTGTAGTTAAGAAGTAGTAAAGTGTTGTTATGAGGAATCCCAAAAGCCGCAACTAAGCAGTGCTTAACAATTCTTTACCACGCTTTACTATACTTTACACGAAGAAGAAAACAGTTCCATTAAGGTGCAAACTTCACCCTAACTTATTTCCACATTCTCTTTTTTCTGAGCAGGAACAATTTGAATCCAAATCTGGCCCCGATTAAATTTAATCTCATTACCCGTAGCATCATAAAACTTCGTCCTCTCCCGAATCTCTGGCTTTTTCCATGTCCCCTCTACCTTTCTCCCGTCTAAAAAGATAAACGCGTCGCCGGTCCCCACGGTCTCATAATTTAAGTGGTTTTTCTGATCATTAAAAGAAGTCTCCTTGGTAAACTGCAAAATAACATTCTTGGCAACAAGAGGCACATTCTCTGCGCCAGCATCAACTTGAATTTGCCCCCCCTGATAACGCTTATATACATTTTCTTCCGGCATGTATTCCCACTTTACCTCAAAGCTGGGAACATCCCAAAAATTAAAAACTGCAGTCGAGGCGGGGGCTTGCCCCGAACTTGCGCTCGGTGCCTGGGCAGGCTCGCCCCCAGAAGCCTCGTCAAAATCAGAAATAGGATCCTCTTCCTTAAATTTCCAGGTCTTAAACTCTTTAAAGCCTTCCCAACCGGGGTATTTATTGGGGGCCTCTTTCCAGAGTTTCATTGTTGAGGTATAACCAGTATGTTCCGTTGCCACACCACGATTGTTTTCACGCCAATAAGCTGTTTGCCCTAACCACATCTGATCCAAAGAAGGTAAATTGATTCGGTTTATCTTCGCATATGCATCCGCTGCCGGATCGCAGGTAAAATCGTAATTCGGGTTATTCTGGTTAGCCTTATCATCAGCATCCATATAAGCGCCACCCCAATGAGAGTACCAAGCATTAAACTCCGCCGCCCAATCCTCATAATAAATTCGTGCGGAACGTACAGGCCCAATCTTGTTAACATCCCAAGCGTGAAACAAAGCAAGAAAGCGTGTGATACCGCCCTCGGCCACAGCTTCATAAACTAAATCTGCCTTGGAAAGTCCAAATTGAGGACGCGCATCCACATGGTTGTTAACCATAATCGCCAGCGGTCGGCGGTTCATAAAAAGTTCCGCCTCCTTTTCAGTATATAAAACGCCGTTAACAGGAGAAGGAACGGACCTCTCACCCTCTCCGCGCGGGCGGACAACATCTTCCAACTCCTCTTCCTCCTTATCAATAGCCAAAGGAGATTTTAACTTCCCACTGCCCAGTTGAAAATAGGAAAAAGCACTATAAACTCCCCCTGCAAGAACCAAAAGAACAACCACTCCCAAAACACCCGCTACCAAGGCACGCATACCACCCTCTGCATTTTCCCACCAGACCCGAACTCGAATTTTAAATTCTTGTATTTTGCTCATTTATTTCTCTAAAGCTTTTTTGACCGCTTCTTTTTCCTCCTCCGAAAACTCATACCCCGCCTCCACGCCTTCCTTCACCGGCTTCCCATACATACGCGTTACTTCTCTGCCATGTAGGGAAGAAATAACAATCCCGGTTCCCTCCTCATCCAAAAGGGACAAAGCAAACGACTGGTCCCCTCCCGTATCCTCAAAAGGGTTAAACCTTACCAACCCCAACTTTTGAAAATGGAACTTAGCTTCCTGTTGAACACGGTCCAACCGATCCGAAAGCTGTTTAATATTTTCAGTATTTTCCCCCGCCCACTTCAAATATTCCTCCAAAATCTTTTGCAAATTCACACCCTGCACCTCCTTAGTCAGCTTCCGATAATGCCTTACGGAGTGCCAATAAAGAAAGGAAAGAACCACAACCCAGAGCAAGAAAAACCCCAAAATACCTAAAATAACAGGGGGCTGCCACAAGGTCTGAATAAAATTTGGGTTCATTAATTTAAAGGTAGCAAAAAGGGTGATAGATGTCAATTATCAACGCCAAAGGAAACAAGCCTGGGTTGGTAGCCTGTCCATCGAAGCCTTGGCGAAGTGGGGCCAACCCGGGCTTGGGGGAATTTGGCGGGCGGCCCTATATGCTATAATAACTCCAACATGAGCAACGGTAACGTAAAAAAACTACGCAGAGAAGTAGAAATTCTAAAAGCCCAGCTGGCGGGGAAAGGTGGCACAAAAGAATCTCCAAAACTGGGAAAAGAGAAAACAAGGGAAAGTTCGAAAGAAGAAAACCAACCGGCAGTAGTCAAAGAGGACCCAGCCGACGACTACGTTAAAAAAGACCTAAAGCGCTCCCTAATCATAACCGCCGGTATCTTAACCCTCATCACTACCCTCTACCTCACCCAGCCATACTGGACCAATTTTTTCTTATAAATAACCAAAAAAAGAGCTTTGGCAGGCTCTTGCCTTGAGGGGTTTTGATCAAAAGACGTTACTACAAATCATTAAAATTGGTCGGCTTTTGATCACAAAGCGAGCGAGACTCTTTCATATTTTTCAAACTTATTCGGCGCGAGCGGCCCCGAAAGGCAAGGTGCCTGTCAAAGCTGTGATACCCGCTCCACGTATTCACCCGTCTCCGTATTCACCTTCACCACATCCCCATTCTCAATAAACATCGGGGTTTGAACTTTCGCACCCGTTTCCAAAACCACGGGCTTGGTAACCGAACCAGTGGAATCTCCCCTGTCCGTCGGGCCCGCCCGCTTAACTTTCAAATCTATTTTCAACGGCAACT
>CAYXRZ010000054.1:0-4028 GCA_964467235.1 uncultured Candidatus Saccharibacteria bacterium | reverse complement strand
AGGGGTCTTTGTAGGAAAAGTACCAAACTCCGCCACCAATATCTTCGAAAACAATATTTACATCCATTTCAATTTCAAATTCAGCGCCTTTTCTAGCGAAAATTTCTGCTTGCTCTGCGTTTTCAAGCCTTATTTCATAGGTTATACGGATATTGTCTTCCTTTGGAGTAATATTGAAACCCTGCTCTTCTACGGGGCGTACTTTTATTTCTTTTCCTTCACACGTCAGCGTGTGCCATTCTGGTTGCCGCTCTTTTTCTTGCTTCACACTTTCCGGGGAAGTACTTCTAGCAGTTCCCTTAACTTCGTTTGTGTTTTTGTTGTCATTATGGTTGGGGAATGCGATTAGGGCGATGGCGGTTATGGCAAGGATAACTGTTCCTGCGATAAGGAACTTAAAGTGTTTGGGAAGGTTTTCTGGGCCGAATTCCCCAGAACCAAGTTCTAAGACCGGTCCCAGAACCTGGTTCTTTTCCTTCGGCCTGCGGAGGCGTGCGATGAGCGGAAAAAACACAGATTTAACAGATTGGTACAGATCAAACAGATACATTGTTAAGTGGTTGTGTTTATGATTAGTCATAACTTTTTACCAATATTTCTCCCAGATATTTTCTAATTCTTGCTGGAGTTTTCCTTCTGCATCGCGGATAATTTTCCTGCGGAGACCATCAGCCGTTTGGCGGAAAAGATAACCGGTTTTGTTGCCTATTTCCTTAAAAGCCTCGTAGGTGAGATCTTCGGATTTAATCTTCTTTCCCGTATATTCACGTAATTTTGCCTGTAATGTCCCGTACTTGCCGGGGTTTTTACGAGAAGTTATGGGAGGATACGGGAGTTTACGGGAGGGGGTAGGGATGCCGAGAGTTTTTAAGCTGGAGCCGGGGACGGATTTAAGGTAACCCAAGCTGTGCATGCGGTCAACGTCGCCGTCCACTTCAGCCCAGGAAGCGTAGGCAAACCCCAAAAATTCCAAGTATTCCAATGTTGTGGGTCGGGCATAGCCCTCCTCGATGTTGGCGACCATGCTCCGCCCGGCATCATCCGCTTGTGCCTTAAGGCGGTATTCGGAGCGGGGGAGAGTAGGTGTAAAAAGTCTTAGCAAGTCGTAGTACAGACTGCTTGTTTGCCACACCGCAGAGGCTTTGTAACCGCGGGGTTTTTGCGACCGCCGGTCAATCCGCTCCAGCTTTGGCATTCTGAACGGGAGGTCAGAAGAACGGGAGGAACTACGGGAAGATACGGGAGATTTACGGGAACTGGAACGGGAGGGGTCGCGGCCGTAGAGGTCCCAAAGGCCGTATAAATTGTGTAAGCGGCCCATTTCTTCGGAACTCATTCCGGAAAAGTCCCAGTTTTTAAAATTTTTCCAGTCTAGCCCAGTAGCTTCCCAATCAAAGGTTTCCCAGTCAATTTTTTTGTTTTCGGTTTTTTTTAGGAGTTCTTTTAGGTTCATTCTAGTTAATCACCCACCAATTAAACGAAATATTGTGGTCAAGTGCGTTATCAATGCGGACTATGAAGTGATTTCCGGCGATTTGGCTGGGTACGAACAGGCTTTGTCCGCCCGTGGGTTGGGTGGCGGTGACGAAGATTTTTGAATTTTCGGTCACGGCGGTTGTTTGGACGGTGACGTAGCGTTTGTTTGCGGGGAGGGTAGCACTTCCGAGCGACCTACGCGAATCCACGCCAATGGAACTCGCTAATTCACGCGAAACACTGCTTTTAGTTTGGCGTTCATTCGTTTCTAATTCGCGTTGATTGGTGTTGGTAGATTCTTGGTCATCGGCACTAGTTTGTGGATTTTGTAGTGTTGGTTCTTCGATGTTAAGTTTGGTAATAGTGGCTTCGTTCGCGGTGAGGTTGCCTTCTTTGCTAATCTTTGCTTTATCCTGGCCGAAGACTACGCCACCTTTTTCGGAGCCTTGAAGCTGGAGGTCTCCGGCTAGGTTTTCAATCTTGCCCCCGTCGGTGATAAAAAGTGTCCCGCCCTGGGAAAAATCGCCCAAGATGTGGGCGCTCTCGGCGGCGATGGGTGAGAGGAAGTGTGCTTTCCCGCGGACGGTTAGCTCACCCCGAATTAAAACGTCCACGAACTCTTTTACTTCCTGCACAAGACCATTGAAACGGCTGGTACTGTCCTTGACATTAGTTTCTTGAGCATAGACGGGTTTCACTAAATTAAGGAAAAGCGTTGAAGCTAGTAAAATTTTTAGTATTTTGTATTTTGTATTTGGTATTTTGTATCTGGGCAGAATTTTCATTTTTTTTTACTTTTTTGACTTTGCAGATTTAATCAGGCCGTTAAGTAGTTTGTGGGCTGTTACAGGCTGCTTTGCTATCTTTTTAAAAGTCTTTTGGTCTAGATAACCCACGTCTTTTGCAACTAAAAGTTGATTTTGCAGTTCAGTCAATGACCCTTTTGCTGTATGGTAAAAATGTATTTTTTCTCTTTTGCTTTGTTTAGAAAACCCTTCCGCAATGTTGGAGCTAATTGAGACGGCACATCTTCGTATTTGGTCGGTGAGCGAATACAGCTCAGCTTTTGGAAAGTCATCCGTAGCCTCGTAAATGAGCAGAACTAATTTGTGCGCTTCCTTCCAAGCGTTCAAATCTGTAAAGCTTCTTATTTTAGTTGTTTTTTTGCTAGTTTTTTCTTTCATACAAAATACTAGATACCAGATACCAAATACTATTCGAAATTCATTTCGAAAATTTGTTCACCGCGCGGAGCATCTTGTCGCGTTTGCTTAGGTTTTTGTATTCGTTTAAAATTTGGTAAATCCTTTGGCGGCTGATGCCAAAGTCTTTAACCAACTTTTTGATCGGTGTGCCTTTGACCCAGGCATCGTAAAGCTCATCAGCGCCTTCTTTTCCGACTTTTTTCTTCATTGCTAAAACACTATCAAATTCCTATTATAGTGTCAAACCAAAAATTTGTGTTATATTGACATTGTCAAGTTAAGCGATTTTAAGGCTTTTGTTATCGTAAATTAATAGTCGTTGCGGGTTTGGGGGAGAGATGGTAGATTAAGAACGCGGATAATATGGACAGGAGACGGATAAAACGGATAAGGATACCCGGAGTTCGGGGGAGCGGGATATCAGGAGGAGATAAGGGATAGGGAATATTGAATTGTGAATTGAGAATTGAGAATAGAGAATAGAGAATAGGGACTAGATTTAAGATTCAAGATTTAGGAATTAAGATTTAAGAATGGGGATGGGAGGACAGGAGGTTAGTGTTCTGGTAAGCTAGTTAGCTGGTTGACGGTGCGTCGGTTGGGAAAGGGGCGCGACGTAAACGTCGCTACTTCGGAAGCGGAATGCGGATTGCTGCTTATGAGTTACTTTTGCATTACTGTATAATGAAAGTTAGTGATGATTTTAAAGAATAAGGATAATCCGCGAAGATCCGGTTCAAATCCGCGGGAATTCTACAAAACTTTGGCAGCGGTAGGGCTTACTGTTTTGACAATCCTGTTTTACAGTGGTAGTGCTTATGCTAAGGATGTGGGGGGTTGGGCGGGGGAGGGGCAAAGAACACAGATGGAACAGCCGCCGTCAACGGAGCGGAAAGAGGTAACGGAGGGTGGGCTTAGCGTCAGTGGGATTTTTACAGCTTTTTTGGGAAATGTGAAGGAGCGAGTTTCTAATCGTGTGGTGATATATTCACCCGTGCCTGTGCGTCTTTCGGGCGGGGTGAAACCTGTACCCTCCGCAGTTTTTGAACTACCGGAGGAGGAAATTGAAGATGCTGAGGAGAAAAATGTTTTGGGGGTTAGGAAAGGGGAACTGCCGACCGTGTATTTTTACTTTGAAAACGAAGCAGGCTTGAAGGTTTATAGTTTAGAGGGGGAGTGGGCGAAGGAAAACACAGTAAGTACCGTTGATAGCAAAGATAGTGAGAGTGTGACAAAATCCAAAAAGCCCGAGGATGCAGGGGAAGTGTGGGGGGAGCGGATTGCGTCTGCGGAAGAAGAAATCATGTCTTGGACACGGGATACAGGGGTAATATTAAGCGTTATAGT
>CAYXRZ010000053.1:0-4926 GCA_964467235.1 uncultured Candidatus Saccharibacteria bacterium | reverse complement strand
TTCAATGATTTAAATCATTGAAAATTTATAACTTCTTTTTCAAAACTCCACTGGCCAGTAAAATGCGGCTTTATTGTGAGATAAATCAGAAGGGTCGTTTTTCTCAACCACAATAAAACCATAGTTACTTTCCGGAGTTTCAAAACTAAGCTGAAGATTAAAATCCAACAAGTCCTCCGTCATCCACTCTTCCTCAGTAACGAAAATGTCATCTATCAAGACATCTCCCTCAGCAGTTACCAAAGAAATAGGTAAAACCGCTTCAAAAAACCACGTTCCGGGAGCTTGCCCCGAAACAGTAACGGGAGAGGAAACCTCCGCTGTGCGCTTAGGTTCCGTAACGGTAACGGGCGCTTGTGCATTTAAATCGATATATTCCAAAAAGCTGTCGTAACTATCCAGAAGTTCACTTTCTGGCGGATAGGCGGCAATAAGATATTTACCTTCCGGAGTGTCAACCTCAGTGCTCACACTACCCCCTCCCGGCCCTTCTATAACCCTACGAACAGCAGAAAATCCATCTACAGTAATATTTTCCTCCGAAACAATTTCCGACTCTTCGTAAATTATACTGCGGGAATCAGTCAGCGCAAAATAAGCTACACCTATTTTTAGTTCCTCTCGGGGAACGGGACCGGTTCCCGGCATCTCAGCAGGGTCAAAGCTGTAAAAAGCAGACTCATCTTGAAGGTTGGTAGCCGGGCGCTTTGTCCACTCGCTAGAGTAACTAGCCTTAAAACCAAGGGCACCATCGTACATTGTTGTCCAGTTGGCAGGAAGTTCCACATCACTATCCGACTCGGGTGTAGGCGTGGAGTTAGAAGGAGTACTCGTAGGTACAGGGTTTGAAGGGGCTGTAGGAGCTTCTTTAGGCAGAGGAAGCTGTTTCCCGGGAATGTTCAAAAAATCTGTAAACACAAATAACGCCCCGACACCCGCAATTACAAAAATTGTTAAAATAACAAGTACTTTTTTCATCCTAAACCTAGGATAAAGCATTATTTTGTGAAAATCATTTGTATTAGGTAAGAGTTGTGTAAAGAGGTGAGGGCCTCTCTTTGAGACCCTCACCTTTACTGTTTTCCAACTCCCAAGGTTTTTTTAATTACGCTACCCGGTGCAGATCGTAAAAGCCTTCACGGGTTAAGTAAAGGGAAACAATATCCCATCGCTTCCCCATGCGGTAGTAACGACCGGGTGTAACCCCCTCCACAACGTAACTGCACTTCTTAAGCGCCTTTACGCTTCCTTTATTTTCGGTAAACGCGAAAGACTCGAGCCCGTATAGGCCCAGCTCGTCAAACGCAAACCGAGCGCGAAGAAGCATTGTTTTTGTTCCTACGCCTTGCCCCCAAACGTCTTTTTCACCAATGATTGTGCCTGTTACCCCCCAACCATTGATAAAATCAATATGGGTAATACTGCTAATACCCACAACACCGTGCTCACCGTATTCTATTTGCCAGACATAACGGTCCTTTTCCTTAACGGCGCTTTCGTACCACTCTTCTTCCTGACTCGCATCAGGAATGTAATGGAAAGTCCCCAAATATCTTCGAACTTCCGGGTCCTTTATCCATTCCGGGAACAGCTCAACAGCTGTTTCCTTTTCAATAGGTTCCATTGAAACGTCACCGTCGTGCAACGGATGCCCGCGCATCACATGCCTCCTTTTTTAGTTGTTACTTGAATTGTGCAGTACTCTACCAGCCTTGGGAGCTGGTAAGTATCGCTTAGTTGAGGAACTTAAAAGTAGGAAGAGTAAAATAGGCAACACGCACCAACCAGCAAAGGTACACAAGAGTACCTGCTCCGGAATTTCCGGAGTTAAGCACTTTGCAGTTGGTCATTTTCTGCCTAGCATGAAGATACTTCACAGTAAGGAGGATTTTACTATACAAACTAGAGGTTTTCAACCCTATCCTATATCATTCTACGCCCCTGGGGCGTAGACGTCACTAAACTTACCCAAACATTAGAAGTTCGGGTTTGAAGATAAGAAGGAGGCCAAGTATTGACATAAGAATTCCGCCAATTAGATTTGAAAAGCGAGTGTATTTTGTTCCCAACCCCGTTACTTCCAAAGTCTTCATTGCCGTAAAAAAGATAATCAAGTCATCCAGCATAAAAACGAAGATATAAAGAAGCATATAGGCATAATACTGCCAACGTGGGAGGTTGCTTAAAGCCAGAATCTGAGTAAAAAGTGCGGGCAGTCCCGCGGAGCAAACGAGCTCCACTAAATTAACAGCAAAAGCCAAAAGAACAATACCTCCCAGGGCAAGCAAAAACTGCTTTTTATGCGTCACTTTTTTCAACTTTTCAAAAATAGCCTGCCTCCTTTGCCCTCCGGTTACTTTGCACGCCCCCTCTTTATTAACGACATATTCCCGCAAATTGTAAATCCCACCGCCCAGGGCAACCAACCCAATCAACGCTCGTACCCACACCAAAAATCCAACAAATAAGAGCAAGTTGAGCCACGCCGCCATAAATAAGAAATAAACAAAAGCGGAAGCAGCAATGAAAGCAATTCCCAAAACCCACCGCCTTCTCTTATCCTTAAGCCCCAAAAGCAGTCCGATCAAAAAAACCAATACCCACATTGCACAGGGATTAAACCCGTCCAACCCGCCGAGGATTATCGTTAGCACAGGCAAAGAAAACTCCTTTGTTTCTATTTTGCCAATGAATGGGAGATCCAATTCTTCCGGAATTTTTGTCCCCTTTACCTCGCCGCAGCCGCATTTTTCTCTCTGTTCAGCACTGCAATCACAAGTCTCGTCGTTTTCTCCGCTGCAATCACAACCGTCTTCTTGCTCAGGATATTTTTCGGCAAGGATTTCTCCAACCCTATCGCGACACCCGTCTTCCAACGCGCATTGAACTGCGTCTTCAATATCTGCCCCCGTGGTATCCACACTCATCCAGCCAGTGAAATGGCTTTCACCCACTACGGTAAAAGGAACGCCCGAAACATTTACACCAAGCTCCCTACCTACCTCTTTGAGCAGTTCTCTATTCTCGCTGTCCTTCCAAACCTCAAAGTCGTGTACCATCACTTCGCCATATTTCTCCTCCAACTCAGCCAAAAACTCCTTCTCTTGTTCACAGTGAGGACACCCAACACCCCAAAAGAAATAAACATTTACCTGTTGTTCCTGCGCAGAAACAGATCCAACTATAAAAAGTAATGCTACAAAAATCGATAAAAATGTGGCTAACTTTCTAGTTATATTCACAGGATTACTATACCAACAAACCAGTAAGTTTTCCAATTTATTGCATTAAGAAAATCTTGTACAGCCAAAAAGACCTTACCTAATACAACTATTACGTCCGAAACAATAAATATACGCCCTATAAAAAATACGAGAATAGGTGACGTTCGTCATGCTTTTTCGTAAAAACTATATGATATACGACAGGTGCTGGGAGGCCTAAAATTGCAAATGCGGCACTTATTATTTGGTATTTGGTGTTCGAAATTCATAATTTGGAAGTTGGAGTTAAATTTAAGCCGTTGGGGTTTCTTTCCCAAGGGAGCTCTTTAAAATAACAAAAATGAGGAAAAGGGCAGAAACTGCAATAATAACAAGGGTTATGTTCGACGTGTAATCCAAAAACGAACTTACGGTTACGGAAATCAAATCATCGCGAACGGGGTTAAGCGCTGCAGGTTCCATCGCGGGCATGGGCGGAAGGATTTGCATTATATTGGAATTTAGCCAAAATTGCACAGCAAAACTAATTACCGAACCAATTAAGAGAACAATGCTCAAATTCTTTAAATAGCCAATCAAACCATCTTTATTCAAGAGCAAAAGGACTATAAATAACAAGGCAGTAAACGCCGTTAGCCCCCACATACCCATCCGAAAACCCTGATAACCTCTTTGTATTTCCGTAAAGTTCTCCTCCGCTTCCGGAGGGAACTGTTCCGAAAGGTCAATTTTGTCAGGCAGATTTTTCGTCATTCCCGAAATCTGCTGGGTATACTCGGGGGGCAAGCCTCCCTGTTTTAACTGCGGGGGAACGCACTCCAAACTTTCAACGTTACCGCCCTGCATTTCCATCATCTGTTCCCTACTACAAACCGGAAGCTCCTGTATTTTTGCCTCAAAAGATTGAACAAAATCTGTTTTCAGATCATCCTTTACTGGCTCTAAGTTAAAGCTTACCGCAAGTTCCCGATCCCTTCCTTTTAAATAAGAAAAAATATTATCCAAATTCCTCTCCACTTCCCCTTCCAACCAGCTGGCAGGAATGGACTGCTCAATAACCTCCCCCAAAGCATCCTTTGGCAGAGGCATCTGCTGGCCCATTGGAGAGTCCCCGCTTTCCAACAGCAAACTGGGAATAATTTCCTTACCAACATCTTGATAGAGATTAATTTTCTTTAGATTTTTAGCGTGAAAGGAGGACTGGAGGAACGTATTTTCAACTGAGAACAATAAAATACTTAAACCGAGCGCGACAAGAAAGAAAAAACTAAAAACAACAGATAAAAACTTTTTCATTTAATTAATATTATAGTAGCTCAACAACACATAAAAAACAAGAGCGAGTATGATCTCCGCCAGTTGGCGAATAACCAAACCCGCTCTGGGTAACATTTACACAACAAATGCGCAATCGTACATAAAAGGCCTACTGAAGATCTACCTCCACTAAAGGAACTATAGCTCCTTTGGGCACATGGATTTCGTACCACTCTTCTACATAATCAGATAACGTATCCTCTGGAACGCATCCATGGTACTCTGGCCCATTGTCCTCCAAATAAACAACCCAAGCACTTCGATCATCATCTGCATCTGCATATTCATACACAAGCACCTGAGCTGCGGGAACAGTCCTTGCATAGTAAACGTCGTCCTTAACCTCCTCTATGAACCTATAAACGTGCTCTCCTTGAACCTGCCC
>CAYXRZ010000052.1:1254-5165 GCA_964467235.1 uncultured Candidatus Saccharibacteria bacterium | reverse complement strand
CCAAAAAGTGGAAAGAGGCGTCATCCCCACAATCCGCCAGCTGGCGGACGGGGGCCAATGCTAAGTTTCAAAGATTACTCAGCTAACTTGACAGCTCCACTCGTGAGAAGCAAAGCTTCTAAACTTTTACCATAACCTACAACTTTATCATCAGTTGCAAGTTAACTGGCCACAAACCACGGGTAAAAGCTCGTAAAATACTCCCTTAGAAAGGAGGTGATCCAGCCGCAGATTCCCCTACGGCTACCTTGTTACGACTTATTGTTAATTGCTGAGCCTGCCTTCTTCCGATAAATCGGAATTCGGGCATTCCCAACTTTCCCCAATTGACGGGCGGTGTGTGCAAGACCCGAGAACGTATTCACCGCCGTATGGCTGACCGGCGATTACTAGCGATTCCAACTTCATGGGGTCGGGTTTCAGACCCCAATCCGAACTGAGACCGGTTTTAAGGATTAGCTCAGGGTTACCCCGTCGCAGCCTATTGTACCGGCCATTGTAGCGCGTGTGTCGCCCAAGGCGTAAGGGCAATACTGACTTGACGTCATCCTCACCTTCCTCCCCGTTTCCGAGGCAGTTTCCTGTGACATCATCCCGATAAATCGGGAAGTCTAACACAGGATAAGGGTTGCGCTCGATATGGGACTTAACCATACATCTCACGACTCGAGCTGACGACAGCCATGCAACACCTGTGCACTGTCCAGCCGAACTGACTCCCAACTTTCGCTGGGATACGACAGGCATGTCAAGCCTTGGTAAGATTCTTCGGTTATCATCGAATTAAACCACACGCTCCACCGCTTGTGCGGGTCCCCGCCAATTCCTTTGAGTTTCAGTCTTGCGACCGTAATTCCCAGGCGGCTCGCTTATCGCGTTAGCTGCAACACTGAATCCTCCGATAAATCGGAAGAGTCCAATGTTTAGCGAGCATCGTTTAGGGCGTGGACTGCAGGGGTATCTAATCCCTTTCGCTACCCACGCTTTCGTGCCTCAGCGTCAGATAAAGCCCAGAAAGCTGCCTTCGCCTTTGGTGTTCTCTCGGAGATCATTGGATTTCACCCCTCCTCCCGAGATTCCGCTTTCCTCTGCTTATCTCTACCTTGCCAGTATTCCCAGCACTTCCTCCGTTGAGCGGAGGGATTTCACTAGGAACTTAACAAAGCGCCTACGCACTCTTTACGCCCAATAATACCGGGCAACGCTTGCCACCTACGTTTGACCGCTGCTGCTGGCACGTAGTTTGCCGTGGCTTCTTAACAGGAGTTTACAACCCGAAGGCCTTCATCCTCCACGCGGCGTCGCTGCATCATCCTTTCGGACATTGTGCAAGATTCCTGATTGCTGCCTCCCGTAGGAGTATGGCCCTTTTCTCAGTGCCATTGTGGGGGGCTGTGCTCCCACACCCCCTACCCGTTATAGCCTTGGTAAGCCATTACCTTACCAACTAGCTGATGGGACGCGGGCCGATCTTCAACCGCCGGAGCTTTAATCACGACCCGAAGGTCGGGACACTATCGAGTATTAGTCCCGCTTTCGCGGGATTATTCTCGTGTTGAAGGTACGTTCCCACGTGTTACTCACCCGTCCGCCATGGCTCGCCAGTAGGGCGAGCCCACCGATTAACGCCGATTGGAAACGGATTCACGCCGATATTATATCAGCGAAAATCAGCTATCAATCAGCGAGTATCAGTAGGCTTGTCCTACGGACAAGCCATTCGACTTGCATACCTTAGGCACGCCGCCAGCGTTCGCCCTGAGCTAGGATCAAACTCTAAAAATTGACGTGACTCTTTCCACTTTTCGATTGTCAAGGAGCATATTTAAAGGGTCCGTTTCGATCAACAACTTTGTCGGGAGAGAAACCAAAATAGAATATTTCTTCTCTTATGATTTCTCGGCTAGCGCCTCGAAATTGATGATTCCTAAATTCGTTCAGAAACTCATTAAGCTACCATCAAAAAACCCCCGCGAACGGGGGTTTAAAGGACAAAAAGTCCCAATTGAATGAAAAGAAAGTTTACACCTTTTCTAATCCCCCATTCATGTAACAATTAGTTTACCAGCCAAAAACGCCGCTGTCAACCGCTTAAATGGGAAATTACTCCTCCTCCCAAAACCTCCTCACCTCTATAAAAAACAGCACTTTGCCCCGGCGCAACTGCACAAGCAGGTTGATTCAACCCAACTCGTGCTTCGTCAGCCTCCAGAAATTCAACAGTGCAATCCATAAGCTCTCCTTGATGGCGCACGCGGACCTTGCAAGAAAACTCCCCCTCAGCGCCCGCCGCATTCCCTAACCTCGAAGGTTTCTGCGGATTTAACCTTCGAGGTTTCTCCTGCGGCGGCCCCTCCTCTTCCCCGTCCAGCTGACGATCTAAAAAGCTAACTAGTTCACCAATCCAATTCGTTTCTTCAATCTTAAAACTCCCAACCTCGGAAGCTTCTCCTCTCCCAACAATCAACGCATTACGCTTTCTATCTATCCCCACAACATACTGAGGTATTCCTCGGTATTGGGTAACTTCAAACCCGCGCCGCTGGCCATAGGTATATAAAGGCAGCCCTTCGTGCTTTCCAACAACCTCCCCTTTTGTATTTAAAACTGGACCCGGTTCAATTGCTTCGGGAATATTCTTGCGTAGAAATTTTTCCAACGAATCACGTACAAAACACACCTCAAAGCTCTCAGGTCGCTCAACCGCAGGTAAGGATTTTTCTTTAGCTATTTTTACTACGCTAACCTTATTCAAGACGCCAATTGGAAACAAAACTTGTTCGAAATGTTCCTGTTCTAATTGCCACAAAAAGTAAGACTGGTCCTTACTCTTATCCTCCGCCATAATCAACTTCAACCGGCCAGCCGATTCCTCAAAGCCAGGATTTAGCTGCTCGTCATCCTGAACTTGATTCAGGATCCGACGAGCATTCCCGTCAGATTCCGGATTAAGTCCGGAATGACGGGAATAGTGACTTTTTTCTCCATATGCTTCTTCCCCTATTAAATCGCTCTTATTTGTAATTTGATCCGCCGGCCGGCGGATTGTATTTATAATTTCGCGCTGCAAGCGCGCATAGTGTCCAGTAGCAAGATAATCACAACCAAGCTCTTTCGTATACTCCAAAAGCTTCCCAAACTTAATCCACTTATTGCAAACCACACAAGGATTGGGTGTTCTCCCTTTCCGATATTCATCTAAAAAATAATCAATTACCGTATTCTTAAACTCCTCTCGGTAGTCAACCACTTCTAGAGCTATACCCAACTTATCCGCAGTGTCTTGCGCGGAATTCTTTTGTTCCTCAACACCCTCCAAATGCTCCATAAAAACACCTCTAACATCATAACCTTCCTCAACCAATAAAGCTGCGGCTACGCTGCTGTCCACTCCCCCACTCATGGCTATTGCTATTTTTGAATCTTTGGGTATGTTTCTCATTTTAATTAATAAACAAGTTTAAGAAAACGAGAGGCGGCCCATGGGCCGCAGCTACAATTTATCCTCAATAATACTCCAATCAATACTATCAAATTCACAATAAGGATGTTCCAAGATATATTGGCGAATATTATCAAGGGCTCTTTCGTTACGGATTACGTGTTCGTAATAGTTTGGCTGCCACAAAGAAACCCCAACACGCTTCGAAACAGCAGCTTTAAAAGAACCAACCACATTACCCAAAGCTGAACTATCACTAGCATTTGTAGCAGCGGGGCATGCCCCGCCCTTAGCCAAGATAAAATGAATATGATTAGGTACAAAATCAACTTTCCAAGTCGGATAATGCTCCGAAATCTGTAATAAGCAGGTCTCGGCAATATCCGTATTCTTCTTCTTCTGAAGAGGCGACGCATGCGTCGCAGCTACAGATTCCATCACAAACTCGTATCTTTCGGGAACACGCAAT
>CAYXRZ010000052.1:0-1154 GCA_964467235.1 uncultured Candidatus Saccharibacteria bacterium | reverse complement strand
CCGCAGCCAATACACTTTTCTTTATTTACCACTAATTTTTTATCTTCCATAAAAACACCCCCTCTCTAAATTACTACAAATGTCCTTTAACATCATAACAACTCCTTCTGGTTTTGCAAAAATTTTTGCGCTGAAGACCATTTATGACGAACAATGGGCGGGAATTTGCGGTGTTCCTTAAACCAGTTACTCAGAAAATTCTGTGTTTTTTCATCACTCATATAACCTGAACCGAAGTCACCGTATTCCTTGTGTAATGTTTTGATAACACGATCCCGTTCAACTTTGGCCAAAATAGATGCCGCGGAAACGATGGGGTATCTTTCGTCAGCCTTGTTTTCTCCTATTAACACGGGACCCGCCGATTCCCCAAAGCCGGGCTTTAAGACCGGTCCCAAAGCCCGGCTTTTATCCTCGGCGGGCCTTTGTCCAACCAACCCCAGCCTAACCGCCTTAACAAAGTTCGCAACCCCAGCAGGGTTAGTGGGGACGTCAAAAATAACTTTATCGGGATTAAATTTTGTAATAAACGATATAATTTCTTGGAGGTCGATCTTGTTTAAACTGACCTCGTCAATATCAGCAGGGGAAACAAGGTTAACTTTGTAAAAAGTAGCTTTCTTTTTAATTTGAGGATACAATTCCTCACGTTTTCCGGGAGAAAGAAGTTTTGAGTCTTTAACACCAAGACTCTCTAAATAATCCAAATCTGTCTTTTCAAAAACCACCGCCCCCACTACCATAGGCCCAATCACACACCCCCTCCCCGCTTCATCAATTCCAAGTATTTTCATACATATATTTTAACACTAACGTAAATCGTTGGGGCCGGGGAGGTTTTCGGAGGAATATTCTCGCGGCTCTTTGCCTTTTACCCACATCTGCTCGCCTATATCGTCAACGAAACTCTGCACTCTACCAATAAGCCCGCTTTCCAAGCGAACCTTGTGGCCACGGGAATGGTAGCGTGATTTAGTTAGAACATCTTTCACCACACCGGTAGTCAGCTCACCGCTTTCGTAGTGCTTCTTCTGAACAATATTAACCTTGTCACCAACTCTGGGTTTTCTCTGCTTGGTCATCTTCCTTTAGACAAAAAATTCCACTAAGGCAAGAGCCGTAAAAAGAACCGTTCCATAAAGTATAGACAGCGC
>CAYXRZ010000051.1:0-5256 GCA_964467235.1 uncultured Candidatus Saccharibacteria bacterium | reverse complement strand
TACGAAAAAAGGGTGCTTTTCCGTATGCAGATCGCATATTAGAAAAGCACCCCAAGCGGGTGTCTCTACGGTTCAGGCATTAGGATTGTGAATCCGGCAAGGTGTGTCCTAATGTAACCGTCTATAGTTTCCTTTGGGAGCATTCCCCCCAGTTTTGTGGGGATGACCACAGCATCTTTGGGAGGAATGATTATTTCTGCGGGTATACCGCCCCATGTTTTTCCCCAGCGGGATCCGGTTTTTGCATCTACCTCAGCAATGATGCCGCTGGTTTTCATCCACTGGTAACCGGAGCGGGGGTCGGTGGTGCTTTGTCGGTCGCTTTTGCTGGCGCAGTCCGCGACAAGAAAAGATTCCCACTCCCCTTCCCCGTAAGGACGGGCGAATACAATTTGTCCTATGTATTTTCCTTCGGCTAGCGCTACGTAACCGTCCACAGGGGGTATATTTTTTGGCAAGTGATATGCGGTTCGACCTGCCTGCCTGGTTCGGATATTTGCTTCCATCACGCCCGGCGCGTATTGAGACGCCGTTCCGGAAAGTAGCAAACTCATGCTCATTAATGTGCTAACTAGACTCATCTATCTCCTTTTTGTGTTAATTTTCAATCCTCTATTATACTTTTAGGATTGTGTAAGGTTCCTTTTTTAGCACGAATGTTTATTTTACAGGAAAAAATGAAGAAGTCAATTTGCTGGGGGTTTTTTAATTTTTAGTCCGGTAATGAGGCAGCTTAGCAATTTTCCAGACCCGTTGGGTCTAGAAATATTGCCCTCACAGTAAAAAACCTGTTTTTGTGTTTTAAACCCGACGGGTCTAGAAGACAGGTTCTAGAAAACGGGTTAAAATTTTAGTTTTTGTAACCTTTGTAATTTTCGGCAGCTTCGGGATCTATCGGTTCCATAAGTCCAATTACCTTTTCCCGGATTTCTGCGGAAGTAACGGGTTCGGAGCTTTGTTCTGCCCAAGTTTCAATTTGCTCGGCTATTTCCCCTGCGGAGTCCCTCGCAAGGCCTGCTGCAAGAAGACTGCGCCGAATTTTTCCGCGGTCAAATTCTTCGAAGCTGTTGTCTTTCTTTTTTACCTTAATCATGTAAAATCACCCCGCTTTCAGAATTTTTTGGTTAAACTGTTTCTAGCGTAGCACAAATAGTTGTGAGAGCGCAATTTTGGGGGGCTTTTGGAGGATTAATTTGGTGTGTATCTAACGGATAATTTATGTGTTCGTTTTTTCTGCCGGGGTTAGCCTCATAGTGAAGTGGGCAAAAAAGAAAAGGCCTTGGCGGCAGAAGCCAAGGCCTTACGAGCCAGGAGTGTTTCTCTCTTCTTTTCTTTTTCTGAGGACCTTATTCAGTTTTGTATGTGTACTAGGGTGATACGCCTAGTCGGTTAAGAAGATTTTCCGCCGGGGATGGCGGAAGCTCTTCTACGTCGTCCACGATTGTTAGTTGAACTCCCCATTGGAATCCGCGGCCTCCGGCAACCATTTCGGTGGCTGCTTCTTCCCAGTATGGGAATATAGCGTCCACAACTCCGTAGGTTGCTAGGTTTACAACTGCCCTTAGGCCGAGAGCTTTGTCGGCTGTATTGAAAGCGTTTTGGCGTAGTGCATAGTCCCAGCGGATACCCATTATTGGGCTGCTTGCTCCGTTGAGGGCTGCGCCTACCTGATTAGAATCTATAGTGAGCCTAGCCGCCTCTATTCCTGCCGGAATAGGTTTCAGAATACCTGCTAGGGATATCCCCTGATCTTCAAGGTAGGGTGTCAAGTTAAGGGCAGCCTCCTCGCTCCCCAGTGCAATGTTACCCTGCCTGTCCAAAACAAATGTAGGGAGCATGCTTGTTTGGGGCTTGATGCTTTCCTTGACACTGTATTCCAAGTCCAGCTCATCAGGTGCATTTCCTGCGGTTGCTAGCACTACCCCGGCTATGCTTGTGTTTTCCAGCAGAGCGTCTACCTTGGACCAGGGAACTTCTGTGATCCAAGAACTTTCCGGATAGCTGGCAGCGGCTATATTTCCCGTCTGGACTGCAGAGTCCTCGGCAACAAACAGCGGCGGTAAGGGAAGTTCATTTGCAGTATAGCGAACTTCCTTTGCCGCACCGTCCCAGCCAAAAGCAACCGGGCCCAATGCCTTTATCCAAGCGTAATCCAGAGAAGTTGTGCCTGCAGGAACACCTTCAAACAGGACGTTTCCTTCTTTACCTACTTCGAAAGTCAGTACTTGCCCTATCTGAATTTCCGGGCTGCTTTCTGCGGGTTTGGTTCCGTTGTGGAAAGTTAGCTGGATGTCTGTCCATGGAAGTGCAGTTTCCACTAAATCTTGCGTAGCGGCAATTGTTTCTGTGGAAACTCCGAGAGGGTAGCCGTTCATCTCGGCTATGTCCAAAGCGACGGAGATCAATTGATAAAGGCTTTCACGCCCTTCTTGATCCCAAGCAGCTTTTGCCCAATGGCCGTTCCCGCTGTCCAACCGGAAGCCGTTTCTGCCTGCAGTGGCAGTTACGACTTCCGTCTCTAGGACGGAAAGCGGGTTAGTTAACAGGTAAGGCCAATAGGTTTCCGCACCGAACGCTTCCAGTAGCCGGTTCGTTTCCTGAATAGTTACTCCCCCGGCTGAGACTACCTCTCCGGACGAGGCAGTTCCCGAGATTGTTGCCCCTGCTTTTATCAGGTTCTTGGGGCTTTCGATTGAATCTTCAATCTCGTCGGAGAACGCGAACTCTGTTTTTGCGCGAGGGAAATGTACGATTATCCGGCCTTCTCCCATCATCAAAAGACTGCGGGCCAGATCCATGTCTGCTGCTGCTAAGTTGGCGTTGTTGAGCATAAGCTGGAGCGTTTCGTCAGGAAGGCCCACCTCCAGCGACTTAGTGTTATTGACGTACAAGCTAAGCTCTTGCCAATCCCCGTGGGACTTTTTGTGTAGCCCTAAATGTTCGACTCCGTTTCCAGCCAAAAGTCCTACCTGTTGAGGTTCCAAAGCGAAATCCGGAATCTGGGCCGGAATCCCGAGGTTTGCAAGTAGCTTTTCAAGGTTGCTGGTGTTAATGTTTCGGAGCTGGAGACCTTCAATGTCTAGCTCTATATCCTCCTCATCGTCGAGAGGAATGGTTGCAGATACATTGTCCAGTTCCAACTCTCGGATAGTTAAACTCCCATCATTCTCGATTTCTAACTCGAGCGTAAAGCCCCCAAAAGGTGTGGAATCAGTTCCACGCGCTGCCGTTAGTCCGCGTGCGGGTGTTAAAAGTAGACCTATTACCAGCGCCAGTGCGATAACGATTCGTGCCCGTCTCATGTTACACTCCTTTTCTGCTGTTCCTGCTTCTTAATTGTTAAGGTCCTCTACCCAAAAGATTATCATATTAACGCGTAGAGTGGCAATGAAATCCTTGAAAGAGTAAAGAAAAGAAAAGAAAAGATGAAATTGCAGCTATTGCAAGCCCGGCGAGCAGGTGTGAGGGCTTTGGAATTTAATTGGAATACTTTTGGAGAGAAGAGCAAATAAAGCACGGTTCCTTTTTGGGATTGAGTTCGTTGTCTAGGGATAAAATACAAGAGGAAACAGAGCGGTTTATTTTTTAACTTCCTTGTTCTAAAAACTTACGGTTACTGTACGGTATATTTTCGTTCCGCTTGGTAACCTTCAATCGTTTCTCCGGAATTGCTTTTAATTTCAACATTTAATTCAGCTCTTAGTACTCCCCTACTCTCAATAAATGTTGATGTGAATTTGCAAACCTCGGGGTTCTGTTTGGAAACTCCGCTGGCGTTTTCCATTTCTTTGTAAAGAACCTCTTCATTGTTCTGGTTTAGGTAAAATTTCCAATGACAGTCTGCTCGGAATGAATCGTCAGTTTCAATGTTTGCAAATTCTCCTTGCCAAAGGCGGGCTTGTCCGGGCATAAATGTTTCTTCCTCCGGGCTGGTAATTGAAAGCTCCACATTACTGCCCAAAGAATCGTCTTGTTCTAAGCTTTTCAGGACGTCTTCCGGGGAGAGGTCCGATTTACCCCCATCTTCTGCGGCCTCTTCGCCACTTAACTGGGGAGCATTAACCTCTTTTGGGGCGCGCAACCTCGCGCGGTAGAAAAACAGCCCGAAAATTAAAAGAAGGAGTAGCAGTAACAGAATCAAAAGCCATTTCCTGTCCTTTTTTTCGGATTCAGAATCAGGGTTAGAGTTTTCCATGAATGTAATTATAGCAGGTTTGAATTTAAATACCACTCTTCTAAATTTGCAGCTAAAACCGTTTTGATTTACTGTTTTGTGACAAGGGAAAGCTAAAGTTGTTACAATAAATGCATGAACTTTTCTGATGTTAAGCGCGTTACGCAAGACAGTCGGGAAATCCGCCCGGGTGATTATTTTGTTGCTTGCCGAGGTGAACATGTGGACGGCCATGAATTTATAAGTGACGCGCTAGAGCGTGGTGCGGCTGGTGTTCTTGAAGAAGATGATCTTTTTGAGCTAGCAAAACAGAAACTAGCAGAGTTCGACCCAATTGTGGTTGGTATTACGGGATCAGTAGGAAAAACAACAACCAAGGAAGCTGTTGCCGCGGTTCTAGCTCAAAAGTACAAAGTATTAAAATCTCCGGGAAATGTTAACGTTCGCCGCAGCCTTTCAATTTATGTTTTGAATGAACTTACCCTTGCTCACGATATTTTGGTTGTGGAAATGGCAATGGACCGCTTCGGCGAGATTGGGGAAATTTGCGAAACTGTAAAGCCGAATATTGCGGTTCTCACTTCCATTAGCGAAACGCATCTTGAAAAATTAGGGACTATTGAAAGAATTAAAGAGACCAAAGCAGAGATTTTGGATGCATTGAATGATAAAGGTGTAGCGGTCTTGAATGGGGACGATGCGCATGTACGCGATATATCCTCCCGCGCACCGGGAAAAGTTGTGTGGTTTGGATTGGGTCAACGGAAAGGCTTTACAGGCACCGCTTTTTGGGCAGAGGACATTAAAATTAATTTTTCGGGAACTTCGTTTCGGCTGATCAAAAGTTCAAATTCGCAAGATAATATTTTGAGGGAGATAGAGCTAAGTGTTTTAGGAGAGGGCGCTGTTTATGCCTCTTTGGCCGCGGCAGCTATGTGGGCAGCGCTGGATTTAAACTTCTTTCAGATTAAGAATGGCCTTACCAAATTAGAACAAGTCCCCCAAAGGATGAACCTTGTTAAGAGCAAGCGCGGTTTTTGGGTTCTGGATGATAGTTACAATGCTTCCGATGTTTCCACCAT
>CAYXRZ010000050.1:0-5307 GCA_964467235.1 uncultured Candidatus Saccharibacteria bacterium | reverse complement strand
GAAGAAAAAACCGGATGTTTTTCATGTGCATATGTTGAAGACGGTGGGGAATGGGTTAATTGCTTCTAAGATTTTTAAGTTAGCGAGCTTTAGCTCGCTTTCGGGGGCGGGGCAATGCCCCGCAGCTACACAAAATAAAAATGTAGCTGCGCCCCATGGTGCGCCTAAAGAAAGGTGCGGACTAAAGTTTACCACTCCATGCTCATTAATTACCATAGCGCATATCCACACACCACTACCGGAATGGCAAATTACTTGGTGGAAGAAAAAGATAGATATATTTTTCAATCGCATTGTTACTAACTGGGCGGCGGATGTGGTTATGGCGCTAACGGAGTCAAGGAAACGAGTAAAGGTAGAAGGGGAAGGGATTGATCCGGAGAAGATTGTGGTGATACCGAATGGAGTGTCTGTTGGAGAAATCAAATCCCAATCCGCCAGCTGGCGGACAAATAACAAATTGGAATACAGAAAGGAGTTGGGTGTTGGTGAGGATACAGTCTTGGTGGGGACTTTGTCGCGTTTAACTGTGGAGAAAGGAGTTGAGTATTTGATTGATGCTCTTTCAAAATTATCTGAATACGAAATACAAAATACTAGATACAAGATACTAATCGGTGGTTCGGGTGAATTGAAGGATGATTTGAAAGAGAAGGCACGTGATTTGGGGTTGGCTATTGTGAACGAAACCGGCGATCCCCCAAACCCGGGCTTTCAGAGCGGTCCCAAAGCCCGGCTTTTTTCCTCGCCGGTTCAATTTTTAGGGTTTGTGCCGGAGGAGGAGAAGTGGGATTATCTTAATGCTTTGGACATTTTTGTTTTTCCTTCCCTTGCCGAGGGTTTTGGGATTTCGTTGATTGAGGCAATGGCAGCCGGTACGGCGTGTCTGGCTTCTGATTTGGAGGTGCTTCAGGAGGTGGGGGGAGATGCCGTGCAGTATTTTGAGACTAAGAACCCCGAAGACTTGGCCGAAAAGTTAGCTGAGCTGATTAACAATGAGGAAAAGAGACGGCAGTTAGCTTCTCGCGCAAAAAAACGCGTTGAGCAAGAATACTCAATGGAGAATTTCTGGGACCGCTATGAAAATCTTTACTGTACATTGTTGTAGCTAGCTGTCACTCTGAGGAAGTCGTTTGTGCCTGACGAAGGGTCCCCTGCAGCTTTGCAGGGAACTGTTTTCCGTGGGAGATTCTTCGTCGCTACGCTCCTCAGAATGACTAAACGCAGCATTTTATAAAATGAACAATCACGAGCTGCAAAAACTTAATGAGCTGGAAAAATATTATTGGTGGCATGTCGGCCGGTCAAAAATTTTAGAGACTTTTTTGGAAAAAATGTCTTTGCCGAAAGACGCTAAGATTTTGGATGTGGGCTGTGGAACGGGGGAGACGACCAAATTCTTGACTAGTTTTGGGCAGGTGTGGGGTGTGGATATTTCTTGCAGGGCTTTAGATTTTTGTCGAAGGCAGGGGTTGGAAAACTTGGAGCAATGTGGTGCTTGCAATCTTCCTTTTGAAAAACATTGGGCTGATCTAGTTGCGATGCTGGATATTGTGGAACATGTTGAGGATGACCAGCTCGCCTTGAAGGAGGCCTACCGGGTTTTGGATAAGGGCGGTTGGTTGTTGGTAACTGTTCCCGCGTTAAAGTATTTGTGGAGCGACCACGATGAAGCTTTGGATCATAAAAGAAGGTATTCAAAGCGGGAGTTGGAGGAAAAAATAGAGAATGCAGGGTTTTACATTGAAAGGCTAAGCTACGCTGTCTCTTTTCTGGCTTTGCCGATAATAGTTTATCGCGCAGTTCAAAAGATTTTTGTTCAAAGTGCCTATCCAAAGACGTCTTATGTTATTTTGCCGATGTGGTTGAATACTTTTTTTGTTTTTTTACTTAAAATAGAGGCAAAGCTGTTAAAATACGTTGATCTTCCGTTTGGAGTTTCATTGGTTTGTTTAGCGCGGAAACATTGAATGAAAATTTTATTTCAATCTAGAATTGATTTGTTTGACCGACGCGGTGGCGATACTGTGCAAATGGAAAGAACAGCCGCAGAGTTGGAAAAATTGGGTGTGGCGGTGGATATTGATTGCTCTCCGGACAAAGATTTGTCGAACTACGATCTTGTGCATCTTTTTAACCTTGATTGGCCGGCAAATGTCTATCTTTGCGCGAAGAACGCACGAGAACAAGGTAAGCCCGTTGTTCTTTCGCCTATTCATCACTCTTTTGAGGAGATAGAACGTTATGAGAGGGAATATCAATTTGGTTTGCGAAGAATTGTAAACAGGGTTTTTAAAAATCGTGAAGCGCGCGAGAAGTTTAAAGATTTTTGCCGCGCTCTGGCGGACCCCAAGAAAACAACTTCAACTGTTGTTGAATTTAAGAGAGGAGTTATGGAGGAACAGCGGGAGCTTTTGGAAATGGCTGACGCGATTTTGGTGCAAACGGATGATGAGGTAGGGGATATTGCGAAGGATTTTGGTGTTGATTTTAGAGCGGCTAATTCCCCAGAACCAGGTTCTAAGAGCAGTCCCAGAACCTGGTTCTTATCCTTGGCCGCTCCTGTTTACAAAGTGGTAAACGGTGTTGATCGGCGGTTTGTTGACGCGATTCGGGATTGGTTTGTGGAGAAATACGGATGGGAGGGTTTTGTGCTTTGTGTGGGGAGGATTGAGCCGAGGAAAAACCAGTTAGCAGTGATTGAAGCAGTAAGATTGTTGGTCGAGGGCCAGCCGCATTCCTCCAAAAACCAGTCCACAGAGAATAAAAGGGAGGCGGGCCAATGGCCCGCAGCTACACAAAATACAAATGTAGCCGCGCCCCATGGGGCGCCCAAATCAAAGCGCGCCCTGAAGGGCGCTACTTTGGATAATTCGCCACCTGCTATTGCCTATGACACAAAGCTGATATTTGTCGGTAAAGTTTCCTGGCGGCATCCGGAGTATGCTCTGAGGTTCAAGAGGTTGGTTAATAAATATGATTGGATTAAGCACATTGAAAGAATTCCTTACGAAAAAATGGGATCTGCATATGCGGCTGCAAAAGTGCACGTTTCCGCAAGTTGGTTTGAAACCACAGGTTTGGTAAGCTTAGAAGCAGGGTTGGCAGGGTGTAATGTGGTAGCGGCGGGGGACAGAGCGCGTGAGTATCTCGGTGATTATGCTTATTACTGTGATCCGGGAGACACAAGCACTATTGCCGAAGCAGTGGATAAAGCTTTTTCAAGTGAAGTTGGTTCCAAGTTCAAAGATCATATTCTAAAGAATTTTACTTGGGACAAAACTGCGGAGCAAACGTTGGAAGTTTATGAGTGTTTATTGGGGTGATCAGGTGTGTTGATGAGGGCGATTTGTTAATTTGCAGTCATTCTGAGCGAACTCCGCCGAGCGGGGGAGCGAAGAATCTCCCACTACGAACGAAACCTTCAAGGATTAGACAAGCTAAACCTTGAAGGATTCTCCGAGGTTGCTGACTAGCAGGGGATTCTTTGTCACTCAGAGATTCGTTCCTCAGAATGACAGAAGCTTATTATCATATGAATTTATACCTTCTAGTTGGAATTTTTATCTTTTTATTCGCGGCGCATTGGGGTTTTTGGGACCTTCGTAAAGGTTTGCTGTTTTTTATCTTTTTTCTTCCTCTTAACCACAAGGAAACTTTAAGTTTCGTTTATTGGGATCTCACACCGCCGCGGGTTTATTTAGTGGGGCTCCTTTTTGGTGCTTTTCTTTCTTTTTTTCCCTTTTCGAGCCCTTCCGACAAGGCGGAAGGGGGAGAAATCAAAATAGGAAAAACCCGCTTTTTTGGGTTCTCTTTCGACGA
Source organism: uncultured Candidatus Saccharibacteria bacterium (assembly GCA_964467235.1). Lineage (GTDB taxonomy): Bacteria > Patescibacteriota > WWE3 > JAUXAW01 > JAYEID01 > CAYXRZ01. Next base: position 1,485 of record CAYXRZ010000050.1, on the reverse strand, counting down.
GTCGGGATTGAAACGGATCTTGGGAGACGCAAAACGAATCTCCAAAGATCACTATTTTTTGGCATTAATTTTTCTTTGGCTGGTGCGGGCTGTGTCGCTTGTTAACTCCAAAAATATAACGGTGAGTTTAAGCCATTTAGCTTTCTTTTCGGGGGTAGTTGCTCTTTATGTGTTATTTAAAGCTGTCTATCATAAACACGGAATAAAATTTTTGGAAAGAGTTAAGGATATTTACCTTAAAGTAGGCCTGGTCGTGGGGGTGTTTGGAATTGTTCAGCTGGCTCTTTTTCTCACGAAAGGAACTGTTTTTCTGGCGATTTGGCCGGTGGAGCACGGTCTGGCGCGGGTAGGTTCAACTTTTTGGGATGTCAATCATTTTGCGGCTTATGCAGCGTCTTTGGGGCTGCTGTTTTTGGGGAGATATTTTTCTGGTGAGAAATTAGTGTTTGCGAAAGGGCCGGCCAATCCCCCAAAGCCGGGCTTTAAGACCGGTTTCAAAGCCCGGCTTTTTTCCTTGGCCGGCCAATTAAACTTCCTAGCTTTTCTGTTCATGTCCGCATTGGTTCTCCTCACTGCGTCACAAAGCGGGTTGGCAGTTCTTGTGGTGGGTGTTTTAATTGCGTTGTTTTTCTTTTTGTTGCGTGGGTATCGCAAAAGGTCTACAGTTGTAATTTCCTTAGCTGTTGTCGTGTGTTTGTTAATGGGTGCTTACTTTTTCAGGGTGGGGCTTAAAGGCGAAACTAACTTGCGTGAAGAATTGAAGGTTAATTTTACAATGCAGGACGATTCAGTAGCTGCCCACGTTCATCTTGCCGAAGGCGCCTGGAAAATTTTTAGAAGGTACCCAATTATTGGGGGGGGCTTGGGCAGTTTTAATTCCCATTTTCGAGAAACTCCCTTAATTACAAAATACCTAAAAAGAGACCCAATCGGAGAAAAGAGCATACCCACTCACAGTATTTGGTTTGGTGCTCTTTCTGAGACGGGGGCTTTAGGGTTTTCGGCCCTGCTGTTATTAATTTTTTATCCCGTATTTTTGGGATTAAGAAATTTGCTTTGTGCAGAAAAGAGGAAACCTTTCGTTTCCGGAGTTATTCAGGTTGGGCTTATGTTGGGAATTGCCGTGGCTGGACTTGTCTATACTTATAACCTTATATTTTTCTGGTTCCTATTATTTTTTGTACTCTTTTGGACAAGAGAAACCAGTAAAGAAATTCAACCACAAAAGGTATGGCAGTGCGTTAAATCCTGGTTTTGGCAGCACAGGGAAGCACTGGCAATTCTTTTTTTAATTGCTTTTTCGGGGATACTTATTTTTTGGAAGTTAGGGAGAAATGCTCTTATTCCTTGGGATGAAGGTATATATGCTGGCGTTTCCAGAGAAATGGTGGAAAGAAAAGACCCTTGGACTCTTTATTGGAACAAAGAAACCTTTTTTGAAAAGCCGCCGTTGTTTTTCTGGTTGCAGTCTTTTTCATTTGTTTT
>CAYXRZ010000049.1:0-5553 GCA_964467235.1 uncultured Candidatus Saccharibacteria bacterium | reverse complement strand
ATGCGTTTTAACAATGGTTTAAACCAAGAGGATTATGATCTGATGCGCGAAGCCGGTTTTCGCTTTTTGTTATACGGCCTTGAATCTGCTAACCAAGAGACTTTGGATAGAATACAAAAGAACCTTAAAGTGGAGCAAATTGAACCCCAGCTTACGTGGGCAAAAGAGGCGGGCTTAAACCCCCACCCTACGGCAATGGTTGGTTATCCCTGGGAATCGCGGGAAGAAGCTGAAAAGACACTGGACATGGCGCGGCGCTTTTTCAAAAAAGGTTACAGCGATACTCTGCAGGCGACAATTGTAACGCCGTATCCGGGTACACCGCTATTTAAAGAAGCAGAAGAAAAAGACTGGTTAAAGACAAAAGACTGGGACCGCTACGATATGCGCGAGCCGATTCTAAAAACCGAAATGAGCGACGAAGAGATAAAAGGCTTGGTGCAGGGCCTCTATAAATCCGTCCTCACCCCCGCTTTTATTTTCCGCAAAGCCAAGGAGGCCCTCACTGACTGGGAAACATTCAAATACTACTTCCGCATGACGAAGAAGTTTTTTAGTAAATTGGTTGATTTCCGCTAAACTTGCTTTTCTGCTTTCACAAGATTTTTTTGTTAGTATAAGTTTATGGAAAAAACATTACCTTCTATATCTGTAGTAATTCCTACTCTGAACGCTGATTCTGTTTTGGAGGAATGCTTAAAGAGGATATTAACGCAGGATTATCCAAAAGATAAGATAGAACTAGTAGTTGCCGATGGGGGATCTACGGACGGGACAGTTGAATTAGCAAAGAAATATGGAGCGCGTGTTGTTGAGAACAAGTTAAAAACAGGGGAAGCGGGCAAAGCTGCCGGTTTCCATGCAGCAAGAAACGAATTGATTGCCCTTATTGATTCTGATAACTATTTGCCGGACTCGAATTGGTTTAAAAGTATGGTAGCGCCGTTTGAAGATCCAAGGGTGGTAGGTAGCGAACCTTGGGAATATACGTGGCGCAGGGAAGACGGCTTTATTGACCGCTATTGCGCGTTGATGGGGATGAATGACCCCCTTTGTTACTTTACCGGCAATTATGACCGGCAGAATATTTTAAGCGGTCATTGGACGGCAATTGATTTGGAAGAGGAGGATAAAGGCAACTGGGTTAAAGTAACCTTAGCCGGAGAAAAGATTCCTACCATTGGGGCCAACGGAACTATGCTGCGGAAGGAATTTCTAGAGGGCTTAAGGGTAGGCGATTACCTTTTTGATATTGACCTTATTGCCGAGGCAGTTGCTAAAAGGGGAGAGGTGAAGTTTGCGAAAGTTAAGGTAGGTATAATTCACGCTTTTTGCGGTTCGGATTTAGGTAAGTTTGCGAGAAAGCAACGGCGGAGGATTCGGGATATGCTTGCACGACGCAGCGTAGGAGATATCTTTGTAAAAGGGGAGCAGGGAGAACGCGCTTACAATTGGAGTAGTGGCTCACAAGTTAGGTTTACGGGATCTATTACAAAGTTTGTCTTCGCGTGTGTTACAATTATTCCACTTTTGTACCAAGCAGTAAGAGGTTACTGGAAGAGCAAAGATTGGGCAATGCTTATGCATCCAGTAATGTGTTGGACCACATTAGGTGCTTACAGTTGGGGGACACTGGAAAGTTTTTTCAACCGTTCGGAACTAAGTAGAGAAGGTTGGGGACAGTGAGTTTTTACTCGTTAGTTTTAAATCAGTTGTATGAATATAGCTCTTACAGGTTCCAAAGGTTTTATTGGTAGTTATCTTAAAAATGCTTTGGAAGATAAGCGGATAGCAGAGGTAAAAGAATTTGACAGGGAGAAGCACTCTTTGTTTAATCCTAAATCTTTAAAAGGGTTTGTTAAGGATGTAGATGTTTTTTTTCATCTTGCCGGAGCAAATAGGGATTCTAATTTAAATTTGGTTAGAACAAATACTTTGGGCACTCTTGGTTTGCTTGAGTCTATAGCAAAGTTTGGGAAAAAGGGTGCAAAAATAGTTTTTTCATCCTCTTTTCAAGTTTATACTGCGAATAATGAAGTTACCATAGTTGATGAAGAAGCTCGTCCTTCACCGAAATCTATTTACGGCTCTTCTAAATTATTCGCAGAGATGCTGGTAAAGCAATATTGTAAAAATAATGCTATGAAGGGGATCATACTTCGTCTTTCTAATGTGTACGGTCCTGGGGGTAAGCCTTTTTATAATTCAGTTATAGCTACTTTTGTTCATCTAGTTAAAAAAGAAGAACGGATTACTATTTATGGAAATGGAGAGCAAGCTAGAGATTTTGTTTTTGTTGAGGATGTTGTTCGAGCTTTTGAGAAATGTCTCGATTATAATCCTAACGTTACAGATATTTTTAACATTTGTTCGGGAAATTTAAATACTTTAAACGACGTGGTAGAAATACTACAAAATATTGCTAAAGATAAGGAAATTGAGGTTGGTTATGATGTGTCAAAAGGGACGGAACATGAGTTTATTCGCGGTGACTTCTCCAAAGCAGCAGAAATGCTTAATTGGTCTCCACAATATAAATTAGAAGATGGTCTAAGAGAAATCATGAATGATTAAAAAATTAGAAGATACAGTAATTTTAAAATTAGACGTGCATGAAGATGAGCGGGGTTGGCTGGCAGAAATTTTGCACGGTAGCGATTTAACACATAAAGAGTTTGGACAACTTTTGGTTACAACCGCACTTCCTGGTGAAACGAAGGGAGGGCATTATCATACGAGAAAAGAGGAGTGGTTCTGTGTGATTGGGGGCAAGGCATTGTTAACATTGATTCATAACGAAACCGGTGAGAAAAGGGAAATTGAAATGGGAGAGGGAAACATGGCCACAGTTAACATTCCTCTTAATGTTATGCATTGGATAAAAAATACGGGAGATACTATGATGTACCTTCTGGCTTACACAAACGAGGAATTTGATCCGGAAGATACGGATACTTATTATGAATAAAAAGTTCTTTGGGAAGAAAATAGTTGTGACAACTCATTCTTTAATCTATTCTGCTTCCCAAGCGTTGCGAGATTACTTAAGGGCAAAGAATGTTTCAAAATTAGTTTATATTGCACACCCCTTGTTAGTTGATGATGCACGAAATGATGATAATTCTTTTTGTGAGGTTAGTGTTGGACAGGATGTTGTTAAGCGTTATAATGCGCCGTTAAGGTTTTGGAATTTATTCTTAAGTACCATTTATGAAACTTTGCTAACGGTGGGCTGGGTGTTCCGTACAAAAGAAACCTTTGATGTTTATGTAGGTGTTGATAATCTAAATGCATTTCACGGTTTAATTTTAAAATTACTCGGACGTGTCAATAAAGTTGTTTATTACACAATTGATTATTATCCAACGAGGTTTGAAAATAGATTTCTGAATTGGTTTTATCATCAATTAGATAAGTTTTGTGTGCGACACTGTGATGAAACTTGGAATGTAGCTTCTTCTATGGTTTCGGCAAGGAAGAAGCACAATCAAATGGGTAGCGAGATCTATAATCGACAATATACCGTTCCAATAGGTGTTTGGTATGACGACGCGCCACGAAGAAAAGTTGAAGATATAGACAATAAAAAGCTAGTTTTCGTTGGGCATTTACAAGCACATATGGGTGTTGATCTTGTAATAAATTCTTTGCCGCGAGTGTCTGAGGAAATCCCGGGTATTTCCTTAGATGTAATTGGTGGTGGGCGGGAATTAGAACCACTAAAGAATTTAGCAGAAAAGAAAGGAGTTAAGGAAATTGTTAACTTCCACGGGTGGATAAAAGATAGAAAAGAATTAGAAGAGTTACTTTCAAAGGGTGCTGTAGGATTAGCAACATTTAATACTGAGATTTTAGATGATAAGGTAAGGAATGCAGACCCTGCGAAGATTAAAGATTATCTTCTTTTGGGAATGCCTGTGATTGTTACCAATGCAATATCTGTTTCGCGGCGAAAAGGAATCGAGGAAAGTAGTTGTGGTATTGTTATTAATTATAATGAGGATGAACTAGTGAAGGCTGTGGTAAAATTATTGAAGGATGAAACTATGCTTAGGCAATATAGAGAAAACGCTTTAAAATATATAAAGCAGTACGATTACAATAATATTTTTTCTGAACAATTTTGTAGGTTATTTAGATAAATTCAGTAGTAGGGTGTAAGCCAAAATAGATTTTTAACATGAAAAATAATTACAAGGAAAAATTGAAGGGAAAAACAATTTTGGTTACTGGTGGTACAGGTTCTTTTGGGAACTCGTTTGTTAACAAAGTTCTGGAGTTAGATCCGAAAAGGATTGTTATTTTTAGTCGTGGAGAAAAGAAACAGTCAGATATGCGTAATAGGTATAACGATCCAAGGCTAACGTTTATTATTGGTAATGTGCGTGACAGCGAAGTTGTGGATCGAGTTATGAGTAGGATAAAGGTTGATTATATTTTTCATGCGGCAGCGTTAAAACAGGTACCAACATGCGAATTTTTTCCTATGGAGGCTGTAAAGACAAATGTTCTGGGAGCTTATAATGTTATAAATGCTGCAATCGATCATAATGTAAAAAAAATTGTTATTTTAAGTACTGACAAAGCCGCATATCCTATAAATGCTATGGGGATGACAAAAGCTTTAATGGAAAAAGTTATGATTTCTTTTGCCAGAAGACTTGATAACGATGGAAACGGTAATACAAAACTTTGCGGTACCCGCTATGGAAATGTTTTGTATACACGCGGTTCTGTTGTGCCCTACTTTGTTGATTTAATGAAAAAGGGAAAAAAACTAACAGTTACCGATTTTAAAATGACTAGATTCCTGCTTTCTTTAGAAGAGTCTGTCGATCTTGTTCTGTATGCACTGACTTCAGGAAAGAATGGATATATGTACGTTAGAAAAGCACCTTCTTGTACTTTGGAAATGCTGACTAAAGCTTTGTGTGAGGTTTTTAATTATAAGGAAGGATACAAAGAGGTGGGGGTTAGGGCTGGAGAAAAAATGCACGAGACGTTAGTTACAAAAGAGGAATTTTCTCGTGCTATTGATAAAGATACTTATTACGGTATAGCTCCTGAAAGTCAAGGATTAGACTATGATAGATATTTTTCCGGAGAGGGGGACATTGATCTACAAAATATTGAAGCCTACACATCCAAAAATGCAAGAAGATTAACTCTAAAGGAAACGATTAATGTATTGTTGGATCTTCCAGAAATACAGGAAGAACTACATAATTTTAAGGGTTTATAAAGAAAGGAATTACACATTATGAAACGCTTAAGGGTACTGACTATTTTAGGGACACGCCCTGAGATAATAAGACTTTCTCGTGTGTTACCTAAAATGGATTCACATCTGGATCACATTGTTGTATATACTAGCCAAAGTTATAGCTATGAATTAAGCACAATTTTTTTTGAAGAGTTGGGGTTACGTGAACCGGATTATACACTTTCTGTAAAGGCCGATACAGTAGGTAAACAGATTGCCAACATAATAGAACAAACAGAGGAAGTAATTTTAAAGGAGATGCCAGAAGCCCTTCTAATATTGGGAGATAC
>CAYXRZ010000048.1:0-5604 GCA_964467235.1 uncultured Candidatus Saccharibacteria bacterium | reverse complement strand
GTTATTTTCTTGCCGGAGAGTACCTCGGCCGCCAACCGGAAATATTTACTCAAGAGGCAGATTGTGGGGGTCTTACAGGAACTCATTGCAATTGTGATGATTGTCATGATTATGAATGCGTAAATGGGAACTGGGAGGATAGAGGAAAGTGCGGTTCAAAGTGTAGTAGTCATTCTTGTTGTAGCAGTGTGTGTGGTGATGACGACGGCGGTGATGATGGAGACGGCGGTATTGCCGACCATTGTGTTTGCGGTGGTTGGCACGAAGGTAAATGTGACGATAATTCTTGTAGAGATGATCCAGATTGCTGTGGGACTTGTCAAGCAGGTTTAGTCTTTTGTGCGACGTTGGGGCGTTGTCAAAATCCTGATGAAAATTGCCCTGGAGGCTCTGATTGTAACCCAAGCGAAGATTGTACCTTTTCTTGTGATGGCAAAAATGCCAATGCTAATTGCAATGATGATTGCAATGCGAATGTGCGAACTATTGATGTTTGCCGAGGAACACAAGACCATGGAAACTGCCAAAAGTGCGAGGATTGTAGTGGTGGCGGGGCGTGTGATCTGCCTTGTCACTGTTGTGAAGGTAAGCCTTTAGATGATGACTGTTGGGCGCATTGCTATGAGAAGGGTATTGGATATAATCCACGGTCTGATGATTATCCTAATGCTCCCTATTTTAAGGGTAGCTATGATTGTCGCAACACGCAACAGGATGTTTTGGTAGATGGGCAGCACGTATGGAATTGTACATGGGAAGATGGCAGGACTTGGTGGGAATGTCAGGCTACTACTGAAGAACCACCTTTGTGTGAGGACTTAAGTTTGACCGCGCCTCCCCCACCGGAAGGCGCTTCGCCCGAAGGGGATTCTTTTGGCTTAGAAGTTACTGCTTCGGAGGGTGACGGTGGTTCATTGAGTTATGAATGGGGTTCGGATTCGGGGAGCACTCTTTCCGGTCATGATGATGCTACACCAAAAACCGCTACTTGGGAAATCCCGGCAAATACTACAGATAGTGCTGTTACTTATCATGCTTGGGTAAAGGTAAGTAATTCAGAGGGGGAGTCCGGTTGTTCTTCGGCGGATAGCTGTACTGCAGATGGTGGAGAGTGTGTGGTTAGTATTGATCAGCCCCCGGCGGAAAGCTTTCCTCCTGTTTGCGACTCGCTTACGGCCAGTCCGGAAACCGGGTTTGTTTTGACTGATGACGGCGAGTTAACCGTTGAATTTACAGGTTCTGCACACGACGACGACGGTAAAATCGTGGAATATACTTTGGACTTTGGGGATGGAGAAACGGAAGCGGGAACTAACGATAGTGCCGAACTTAGCTTTACGACAACCCATACCTACACGGGCCCCGGAACTTACACCGCTACATTAGAAGTGTGCGACGAAGGCGGTACTTGCGTAGACAGCGCGGCTTGTGAAGCCACGGTTACCATTACAGAAAGTGACCTTTCTTGCGATTCCTTGACGCATACGCCCAGCAACCCTGAATTGGGAGATTCCGTTTACTTTACTTGTACGGGGAAGAGCGAGCTTAAAGACTCCGGCGGTAACTATTACCCAATCAGTAGAATTGATTTCCGTATTTATTGGGACGGGGACCACAGCGGAAGTTTTGAAAGCGGGGAGATTCTTCGGGAAGGCAGTGTGACGGATGTAATTGGCAACGCTCCCAATTGGTCGGCAAGCTTTCCGGATCCAAACGATACTTCAGTTGATCCGTTTATAATTAGTAACTCCGGTTGTTACGGTGCGGCAAGCAGAGTTTGTATTGAATACCAAGGCGGGGATACCTGTACGGAGTGGGCAATGCCTGCCTATTGCGGTGAGTAACTTTTTTAACATGAAGAAACAAAAACGATTAGCTTTGATAATTTCAATTTTGACAATAATCCTTTTGGGAGGAGGGGCTGTTTTTATTGCATGGCGAACACAGCGGGCAGAGCCTCCCGCACCTTCCGAAGCCGGTGTCGGCGGCGGGGAAGCTTGTACAGACAGCTTTTTAGTTGGTGGTACTCCTACAGCAACACCAACGTCTGTTCCGTGTGAACTTACTATTTGTTTTGAAGAATCTACATCGACGCCAACACCGACACCAACGCCCACACCCACGCCAACACCAACCCCGACTCCGACTCCGACGCCCACACCCACACCAACGCCCACGCCGACGCCTACACCTACACCTACACCTATTCCAACACCGACTCCTACCCCAACTCCAACCCCAACGGAGACACCTACGCCCACGCCAACCGGGACGGGTGTAATTACCCCAACGCCCACACCTACACCTACCCCAACGCCGACTCCAACAGGTACTGCTGTGGCAGAGGCTACACCTACCCCAACCCCAGAAGACATTACCCCGACCGAAGCTCCGCCAACCGGAGGTACCTTTGTGTTAACCGTTTTGGGCTTGGGTAGTTTGGGAATTATGGTACTGGGGCTGTTGTTAATACTTTAATCTTGGTTCTTACCAAGATTTAAACCACTTATACTGCCTGTTCCAATCTTTAGAAACGGGGAATGCGGAGATGCGGGGGTAAAAGTAAAAGAATAAAGCGATCACCGCAGAGAGAAAAACGAAAACAACCCACTTCCTCCTCTTCATAAACTTTTCCAACTGCCAAGCAAGCGAAAGAATTAGAAATGCCAGAGAAGGTAAGTAGTGATAGAGAAACATTATTCTAGGTGATCTTGCCCACGGCAGCCAGAAGGAAAGGTAGCCGCAAAGAACCAAGAATTTTTCCCGCGAATATCTTTTGAGCAGACTTGCAGTTAGAGTGACCATTGTTAGGATCCCCGTCCACCAGATTAAGGGATTCCCCATCGCATATATATTGGCAATTTTGCCGTTAAATGATTTTGTGTAATACCAAATGGGCCGTTTTATAATCGGCCAAGACCACCAGCGGGAGGTAAAGGGGTGGGTAGCATCCAAACGGGTATGGTACCACCACATTTGCTTTTGCAATTCCACAAATTTACTCCAGGAATGACCGGTGGTAAAGAAAGGTATATAGACGATTAGATAAACTACTCCGGCAACCCCAACTAAAAAGAAGAAAGATTTTAGAGTTTTTTTAAGCATGTTTTCCCAAAACTCACGTGGTTTGGAAAAAAGTAAGGGCAGGGTTTCGTAAACTTGGACAGTCCCGAAGAAAGGAAGAAGATAAAGCGCGCTCCATTTAGTGGAAATAGCCAATCCGGTGGCGATTCCTGTCAACCACCATTTTTCCTGAGTGAAAAAATAGGATGCTAAAAGGATGAAAAATACAAGAAAAATATCGTTTAAACCAGTGCGGGATTGAACGAAAAAAAGACACTCAAAAGCGGCAAGAAGAGCGGCAATTATTCCTACTTTTTCGTTAAAGAGTTCTTTTCCCAGCAAGCCGATTAGAAATACAATGCCAATTCCAAAAATCAGTGGCGCCATCCGCCAACCAAAGGGAGTACTCCCGAAAGTTTTTATTGTTCCGACCATTGCCAGTTTGGAAAGAGGTGGGTGAGTCCAGGTGTAGTGGAAGCCTTCCGGTGCGTCTTTCCCCCAAACCCAAGCGTCGGGGTTGCCTTTTGCCATCTCTTGGGCCGTGAATGCTTTGTAGACTTCGTCAAAGATGTGCTTGTTCGGGACTCCTAACCGCCAAATGCGGATAGAAAAAGTAAGGGCGGCAATCAACATTAGGCTAATTAGGAACCACTTGCTTAGTTTAGTTTTTGGTTGTTTCTTTTTCTTATTTTTAAAATAAGTTTCTATTTTTTTGTATGCAGACTCAACTATTGGTTGGGAAGGACGTTTTATTTTTTTTGCACGTGTTGTCCACTCTTTTTGGATCAAATTTTTAAAAAGGGTTAGCGAGATTCCCAGATTGCCGATGGCAAATACTGCTACTTCTAAGGGCGTAAATATTTTTTTGAACTTTTGCATTCCCCAGACGAAAGAAAAACGGAGGTTTAAAACGTAAAGGAGGGATGAGAGAAAGTAAAGGATCCAATATTTAGGTTTGAAGATGCTTATTATTGCCAAGAAAATAAAAACGGGGTAAAGGTGTCGTTCGTGGACGCGGGTCAAGAACATAAAGCTGGCGTAAAAGATTGTTCCTAAAGTTGCTGCTAAGAGCGGGAGGTTTTCAGCCCACTCTTCTCGCCATTTTTTGAGAAGAACAAAAATGCTGGGAAAATATATGCCGGCAAAGAGGAGAATTCCCCACTGGTGATAACTTAAGAAGAGGAACTTTGTTTTGTCTTTTGTCCAACGGAGGTCAAAAACATTCCAAAAATTGAAGGCATTCAACCCTGTGTAAGGGTATTGGTTTAGTGTTAACTGCCAGCGTTTGTAGATGAAGGGGATTAAGGTCTCCCCGCCGGCAAAAGGTACGAAAGCAACTGCAAATATGGAAAGGGAAAGTAAGCCTAAGAAGAAAGCCTTTTGGAAACCCTCTTCCCGCAGGATGAGAAGAAAAATTATTGGAACAATAATTATCCCGGGGGGTTTAACAAGAGCTAAAATTGCCAGTAAAATAACGGAGAGCAGATATTTCTTGTTCAGTAAAAACCAAATGGAAGCAACGCTTAAAGAGGCAAGGAAGCTGTCTGCCTGTCCCCAAAGTGCGGAGTTTGCGAGGATTGCAGGATTAAAAAGGTAAAGTGCGGAAACGAGAAGACTTTTTGTTTCGTCAAAGAACTTGCGGGCAATTTTGTAAAGAAAGAACCCGGCAAGCAGGTCGCTGAAAATGGGGATTAGTTTAAAAAAGGCTTTGGTGGGAATGTTCCCAACGTTTGTTTCCAGGAAGGTAAGGAGTTTGCCCCAAAAGAAGAGAATGTAAAGGTATCCCGGGAGGTAGTCGGACCACGAATCGTAAAAGCGAGCAAAGCCAACTTTCCGGAGCCGACTGCTCCACCCAATCCAACAGCTCATGTCGGTGCTGTATGTTCCGTGCGGGGTGAGAATCAGCCGCAGAATAAACCCGGCTAAGAGGATGTAGATTATGTTTTTTATTTTCATAGGTTTCTGCAGACTTACCCTTCGAGGTTAAAGCGGCGGCAAAGTTCTCTGTGTTAAAATAAACAAAATGAAACCACGCCTCAAAACGATTTTAGCATTTCTTCTTATTGTTACAATTACCTTTGTTGTTTACCGCCTGGTCCCCCAACCGCCGGATTGGTACAAGCACTATGTTTACTTGGCCCAATCATTTCTTGAAGGCAAATTCACCATTGACGGTTTTCCCAGCTACTATCAGGATTTAATAAAAACTAACGGAAAAGTTTTTCTTCCATTCCCTCCGGTGCCGGCAATTGTTCTCATGCCCTTCGTCTATTTTTTCGGGACCGGCTTTAGGGAGTACATTTTTTGCCAGTTTATCGGTGCCTTAAACGCCGGTCTTTTATTTATACTTCTAACCCAGCTTAATTTAAGGCTTCTTAAACGTTTTTTTCTGGTCGCGCTCTTTGCTTTTGGGTCGGTGCATTTTTACTCTTCTGTGATGGGCACCACTTGGTATTTTGCGCATATCCTTGCTGTTTTCTTTTTACTTTTAGCGTTAATTGGAACTTTTAGTAAAGAGCAAAAACCATGGTTAGTCGGTCT
>CAYXRZ010000047.1:3859-5622 GCA_964467235.1 uncultured Candidatus Saccharibacteria bacterium | reverse complement strand
AGGAAAGGAAAGTTGATAATCCTTGTGCGGTAGAAGACTTGTCCGGTAATAGTTTTTCCGTTACAGAAATCCCGCAATCTAGTGCAGCACCAATCGCGTCGAAAGAAGTTCTAATGTTTCATAATGATAAAGGACCCATGTGCGTAGAAGCAAAAGAGTTTTTTAGTGCGCAGAATATTGGTGTGGAAGAGCACTTGACAACAGAGGCGGATTTTCGGGAAGAGCTACAGCGGTTGAAAGCACAGTATGGTTCTAGTGAGGGAGTTTCTGAGAGTTTTGGTTATTACCCCATTATCTTTGTTGGTGAAAAGGCGTTTTCCGGATTTAATAAAGAAATTAAGCAGGCTGTTTTGGAGGAACTCGGTATAATTAATCTATGATAAGGAACTTGCTAAAGCTTATCTGTTTTTTTGAATTTCTTCTTTTTTTGCTGGTGTCACCTGTTATGGCAGCAGAGGAGCCTCCTCAAGAAAAAGTTTTTGAAGGAAGGGTTGTTGAAGTAGTATCGTCGGTGGAAGGGCAGAGATTGAAAGTAGAACTTGAAAACGCTGACTCTGCTGGGCAGGTTGTAGAAATAGAAGTTACAGGTGCCACCCAGCGGGTAGGGGAGGCAGAATATGAAGAAGGCGATTGGGTGATGGTTAACCGAACCGAGAATCGCGGGGGTAATTTTATTTATTACATCCGCGATTTTTTACGCAGGCCCGCCATTTTGTGGCTTTTTGTTGTTTTTGTCGCGCTGACGGTTCTGGTCGCCCGTAGGCGAGGCGCTGCGGCTCTATTGGGGATGGCTATCTCCTTCCTGGTTATTTTTAAGTTTGTTCTTCCCCGCATCCTGGCCGGGTCCCCACCTGTTTTTGTAATTCTTTTTTCCTCTTTGTTTATTATCCCCGCAACTTTTTTCCTTTCTCATGGGGTTAATAAAAAATCTTTAGTTGCGGTTGGAAGTACGTTGATAGCACTTTTTGTTACGGTGCTGCTTGCTACGGGGTTTTCCAACTGGGCGCATCTTACGGGGTTTTCCTCCGAGGAAGCTGCTTTTTTGGAAACAATGGAACCGGGTCAGATAAATTTCAGGGGTTTAGTTTTGGCAGGAATGATTATTGGTGTTTTAGGTATTTTGGATGACATTACAGTGGCCCAAGCAGCTGTGGTAGAGAAACTGCGGGAAGCTAACCCTCGTCTTTCCGAAAAAGAGCTATTTTTCAAGGCGCTAGCTGTAGGCCGGGATCACATTGCTTCTATGGTTAATACTTTGGTTTTGGTATATGCTGGTGCTTCCCTGCCCTTACTTTTACTTTTTGTGGATACCTCGCAAACCCTGTCGATTGTTATTAATAACGAGGCGTTGGCTGTAGAGATTATCCGAACTCTTGTGGGCAGTATTGGTCTTATTTTTGCGGTGCCTGTAACTACAGCGCTTGCCGTGAAAGCATTTCCCCGCCCGTTTTCCTCGTAAAAAATGTACTTGACAAACGAATTCAGCCTTGTATATTGAATAGAGCAATGGTTACAGTTTTGACCGACGAAAATTTTGAAGAGGAGGTTTTAGATGCCGAAGGTGTGGTGCTTGTTGATTTTTGGGCGCCGTGGTGCGGTCCTTGTCAAGTGATGGGTCCCGTAGTAGAGGAGTTGGGGGAAGAATATGGGGACGCTGTAAAGGTAGGAAAGATAAATGTGGATGAAAACCCCGAAGCTGCGGAAGCTTACGGAATAATGAGTATTCCCACTCTTATGTTTTTTGAGGATGGGGAGCAAATTGA
>CAYXRZ010000047.1:0-3759 GCA_964467235.1 uncultured Candidatus Saccharibacteria bacterium | reverse complement strand
CGGGGGTCGCTGGAAGCGACGCTGATGATTTTGCTGTCCCGTTCACCGCTGTCGACTATGTCTAAGAGGCCAATTGGCCTGGCTTTAAGCAGACAGCCGGGGAAAGTTGTAAAGGTGGAAAGCACCATCACATCCAAGGGGTCTTCGTCCTCGGCCCAGGTTTGGGGAATGAACCCGTATTCTGTGGGGTAAAAGATAGAGCCGTAAAGGGCCCTGTCCAGGTTGAAGACACCCAGATCCTTATCGTATTCGTATTTGTTACTTCCTCCTTTGGGGATTTCGACTAAGCAGTAAATTTCTTGCGGAGGGTTTGGCCCGGGGCTGATTTTATGAAATAAGTTGTTCTCATTTTCCATTGTGGTGGTAATTTTAGCAAAATTTATTATTGCTGACAATGGGCCCCTCCGAAGGAGACAAGCCTGGGTTGAAATCTCCCAACCCCGGCTGGAAGGAATTCGGAGGGGTGTTCTTCAGGCAGGCCTTGTTTTTATTTTTGGTGAGGGCTCAATTGAGGACTTGAGTAGAGTTCTTCTCCCCTCTAAATTTCAATGGTATAATTAGTCAGTAAATGAGTTCCCCAGTAATGTCTTCAAAAGAAAAAGAACTTCTTCTTGGCAATGAGGCCGTTGTTCGCGGTGCTTTGGAGGCAGGAGTTGCTTTTGCTTCTACTTATCCCGGTACCCCGGCTTCGGAAATTGGCGATACTTTTGCCTCTATTTGTGCCGACCTTAATGATCTTTATTTTGAATATAGTTCTAACGAAAAGGTAGCTTTGGAAAGTGCTGCTGGGGCGGCTTTTTCGGGTGTAAAAGCATTAGTTGCAATGAAGCATTATGGTGTGAATGTTGCTTCCGATTCTCTCCTCCCCCTTGCCTACTTAGAATGCCCGTTGGTAGTTGCTGTTTCCGATGACCCTGGTTGTTGGAGCTCTGTGCAAACGGAACAGGATACCCGTTGGTATTCTAGAATGGGCAAGATTCCAATCTTAGAACCCTCCAACCCTCAGGAGGTAAAAGAAATGACAAAGTTGGCTTTTAAAATTGCCTGGGAATACAAAATTCCTGTTATTGTCCGCTTGACTACACGAGTTTCTCACGTCCGTGCTCCGGTTGCGTTTGACAATTTGCCGGAAAGGAAAGCTCTCGGTAAATTTGAAAAACCAAAAGACGGGTTCCCGGTAAGTAGTGCGAACACTTTGGCATTGAAGCAAAAATTGATGATGAAGGTGAAGAAACTTCGGAGGGAGGCCGCCTCTTTAACTTCCGAGGTTTCTGCGGATTTAACCTCGGAGGTTTCCCCAGCGGCCGGAGTCATCGCTTCCGGTGTGTCTTTTGATTATTTCCAGGAAGCACTGCAAGAATTAGATCAAGAAGTTCCTTGGTTTAAAGTAGGCATGAGCTACCCTTTTCCTGCGGAGATTATTGCGGATTTTATAAAGGATAAAACGAGGATTTTGGTTCTAGAGGAATTAGATCCGATTGTTGAAATAGAAGTTAGGGAGCTTGCTAAAGATGTTAATCCCGATTTGGAGATACACGGTAAGGATTGGCTAACGGAAGTAGGGGAGTATAAGCCGGAGATAGTTAGAGACGCTTTGATAAATTTAGTGGGTGCGGATAAACTCGCCAAGGATAAGAATCAGGTTCTAAAGGCGCTCCCAGAACATGGTTCTGAGGAACCTGCCTTGCCGGCAGGCAGGTTGTCGAAACTTGTCACAAACAAAATTCCCACCCTCTGCGCGGGCTGCCCTCACCGATCAACCTTTTGGGCAGTAAAAGAGGCCTTGGGAGAAGACAAAATTGCCGGGGGCGATATTGGTTGTTATATGTTAGGTGCCTTAGAGCCGTACAAAAACCAGGATTTTATTGTTGCGATGGGTGCTGGTATGGGTATTTCTCACGGGATTTCTAAAGCAACCGGTGAAAAGCCTCTTGTTTTTATTGGCGATTCTACATTTTTCCACGCCGGGATTCCTGCCCTTATTAATATGGTTTTTAATCAAAGTGACGTGTTGGTAATTATTTTGGATAATCGGATGACGGCAATGACCGGTCACCAACCGCACCCGGGGACCGGGGAGCGTCCGGAAAGTGAAGGGGAATGCAAGGAAGTATTGATTGAGGATATTGCCCGCGCGGCTGGTGCAGATGCGGTGGGAGTTGCTAATGTTTATAATTTTTCGGAAACTGTCGAAAAGGTAAAAGATTTGTACGGTCAGGAAGGTGTTTCGGTATTGGTTGCTAAGGGCGAATGCCGCCTAGTAACTGTCCGGAAACTTGCTCGCGCGGGTAAGGAAATTCCTTCCTTTGAGCTGGCGGAGAAGATCACAGAAAAAGACAAGGAAGATTTAAAGGATTTTGGATGTCCTGCAATCAGAGAAAAGGACGGTGAGTTAAAAATTGACGAAGATCAGTGCTGGGGCTGCGCTTATTGCAAGCAACTTGCACCCAATTCAGTTAAGCCAAGTAAAGATTAATAGCCTTTTTGGTAATGGTTGAGCTGTCATTGTTCTATTGTTCAACTGTTCGATTGTTAAAGAGCAGAGAAAAACTAGCAATGGAACAATGTAGCAATGTAGCAATTGAGCAATGGAAAACCGCCAGTGAGTTAAAGGCAAGCCGTTTAGAATTATGAATAAAAGCCGGCAAGGAAAAAAGCCGGGCTTTAAGACCGGTCCCAAAGCCCGGCTTTGGGGAATTGCCGGTCGATACCAAAGACCAATTGAGATTTGGAACTTGAAATTTGTGATTTGTAATTTCCGGCAACGATTCTATTCGTAATTTCAATATTGAACTATGCAACATGACGACAAAGAAGGACAAGTAAATAAGGCGTTCAACATAATCGTTGCCGGTTACGGTGGTCAAGGCGTTTTGACCCTTGCTAAAATTTTAGCAGGATCAGCTTTTCGAGCAGGTTATGATATGAAACAAGCTGAACTTCACGGTCTTTCCCAACGCGGCGGCGCGCTTTCTTGTCACGTACGTTTTGGTGAAAAGGTTTATTCACCCCTTGTTTCCAAGGGGCAAGCTGATTTGATTATTGCTTTAGAAGCCACAGAAGCTTTGCGATCATTGCCTTTTGCCAATAAAGATACTGTACTGATTTATAACGGGAAAGTCTTTGCCCCTGCTCAGACTTCATCCGAGGGATCCACATTGGATGAAGTAGGAAAAGAACTCGAGGAGAACCTGCCCCAAGTTTATTCTTGTGATGCGGATAAAGTGGTGCGGGAATTAACCGGGGATATTATGTCGGTAAACATTTATATGCTCGGCTTTGCTTTGGCTAAAGAAGCCTTACCCCTTAGCGAAGACGTGGTTTGGGAAGCAGTGAAAGAGAAAATTGGTAAACGCTTTTTGGAACAAAATAGTAAGGTTTTTGAAGAGGCTTTACAAAGATAGTCTTTTCCAATGAGTGTTTCTTTGTTCAAGACTTTTGTTAAAACGCATAGGTTTGATGTTGAAATAGTGAGGTCGGAGGAGAGAACTAGGACGGCGGGAGAGGCGGCGGAGGTGCACGGTGTACCAGTCTCTAATATTGTTAAGTCGTTAGTTTTGAAAGCTGATGATGAATACATAGTAGCCCTTTGCCCTGGCGATAAAAGACTTTATTTCCAGGAGTTAAAAACTATTTTGGGTAAAGAAAGTGTTCGCATGGCAAATGCTTGGGAAGTTAAAGAAGTAACGGGACATTCCATTGGCGGGGTGCCGCCATTTGGTCATAATGAACCGCTGCGGACAATTATTGTTTCCGGAT
>CAYXRZ010000046.1:0-5684 GCA_964467235.1 uncultured Candidatus Saccharibacteria bacterium | reverse complement strand
TTTTTTACGCCGGGGAATTGTCATTAGAAGGTCGCTGTGAATCACTTATAATTGAGGGCCCCATCTCATTATCCAAAGAATCACCGGCACTAAAGCTACTTCAAAGAATCCGCGATGAATCCCACCGTTTTGCACTAGCCTACCATCGAAAATTAAGATCCAAGAAGTTACAGTGATGTGTGCTAAACTACAAGAGTTATGACAAATTCTCATGACGAACTTTTAAGTTCTCTTAACAACATTGCCAAAGAAAACAATATTTATCTTGTCTCCCGCTTGCAACGTTCGAAATATAAAGCACTTGAAGCTGTGGAAGATAAAATTAACAGTGTAGATTCCGGCCGGCGTTCCGGGTTAGGAATGCATCTTTTTGATTCCCAAGGACATTCACTGTTAACCAGCACAGACAAGCTAAACAATTCAGCAGCCAGTTTAGAACTACTAAGAAAAGCATTAACCGAGCTCAAGAACATAAACGAAAAAGCTACCAAATCGCCGGCTGTTTTCCAGTTAGAACGAACCACTGCTCAAAAAGACTTAGCAAACGAGTTTAACTTTAATAAATTCACTACTATAGACTTAGAAGAAAAACTGGTCAATCACAACAAAAAGATTAAAAAATTAGGAGAAGAGCTTGGAATATCAAACAAACTAAAAATTCGCACGCACTTTGATGTCCAGGAAAATTCGTGGCTGGTAACAAGAAGCGACGGTACAGATATTTTTTGGAGTGTTCCTTCCTGCCGCTTGAGCACAAGCTTAAGTTTCAAGGGAAAAAAGCAAAAAGTCCAAGACTACGTTTCAAAGAGCTCTTTAAACTGGGACGTTCTCACAGATAAACCCGCTCAGGACAATTTTTTTACTGAGGTTAAACATGTTCTAAATCTCTTAATGCATTCCGCAGATAACCCGCAGTATCCTGCCGGCAATTACCCCTTAATTATTGACTCCCAGCTCGGTGGACTACTTGCCCACGAAGCTTTTGGGCACGCCGCAGAATCCGACGGAATTTGTTCTGGGCACTCCATTCTTTCTAAAAACAAAAAGCTTGCTAAAGGTAAAAAGGTAGCCAGCAATATTGTTTCCATCCATGATGCCACCGAAGAAAATAAGTGGGGTTACACGCCCTTTAGTGCTTTTGGAGCCACACGTGAATCTATAGAAATTGTAAAGGAGGGTTTGTTGAACGCGGCAATAAGCGACACTCTCAGCGGTAAAAAAATTGGTGATGCTGTTCGGGGTTGCTCCCGAGCGCAAAATTTTGATGATGTGCCGGTGCCTAGAATGAGCAATACGTTTATTTCTGTGAAAAATCCTCTTGAGGGATTTGTCAAATACGCTAAAGCTGAGATGATCAGAGATGCGCTTCTGGAAAAGGGTCTGCTTAAAGATAAAATACTGTTTTTACAAAGTTCCGGAGGGGGCGGACAGGTAGAAACCCACAGCGGGACGTTTATGTTTACTTTTAATTACCTTCACGAATTAACACCGAATTCAGTTAAGTTATATCGGGGCAGTTCCTTTAGTGGAAACATTTTGGAAGCCCTTAAGGCTATAAAAGCTGGAATTGGTAAGGTAGAAATCCACGGAGCAGGACGCTGTGGAAAGAGCGGACAAGCTGTTCATGTTTCTATGGGTGCTAATCAATTTTTATTTATTGAAAACACACCAGCAGTCACGCTGGGTGGGAGTTAGATGGATAACTTTATATTAGACCTAACCCAAAAACTAAAAAAAGCCGTAAAAGAAGGTAACCTGAGTCATTACCGTGTGACAGTTAACCACTCGAAAGATGTTGAGACCGGAGCAACAAACGTTGACTTTCGCGGCGGTTACTTTCCGACCACAATTAGCGAAAGTACAAATGGGAATTACCTTTTTCAGTGGCCGGGCGGTAAGTTAAGCAAAGGTTATGTGGGGTTGGAAAACATTTCTAATTTCGAATCTTTTCTTGCCGACGCAAAGGCCGCTGCATTTGAAGACCCTTACGGTGATAATTTCCCCTGTCCAACAGATGTTCCAGAAGTGGTAACAAGCTACAGAAAAGTAAGCAAGCTTTATGAAAATCCGGAAAATTATCTGCAAAATTGGATGGAAACTTTGTCCGTTTGGCAAGACAAAATCAACGCCGAAGGAACACGCTACATCAAAACAGCAATTAATTTACATAAAAGAGCCGTCATTGGTTCCGAAGATTTAGAACTTTCGGAAAATTACACAAGCACACGAATTCTTTCCGGCTACGACTCAACTGTTTACTTAAAAGACTATTCACGCAAAGTTATTCAACCCGAAAGATTTACTGAAAAAAGAAAGCGGGAAGAAACCCTCTTTAAATTTCTAAAAAAGCCCTTAGATTCCAAACCTAAAGCAGGAAGTTGGCCGGTTATTCTCCATCCGGATGTTTTTCAAGATTTATTTTTCACCGTTTTGCTTACCAACTTTAGCGGTTCGCTTGTTGACAAGGGTCAATCCAGATATGAATTTGACGATTTCAGAGAGCAAAGGCAAGCATACCGTAAAGATATTTCTATATTTACCGACCCCACACAAAACGGAAAAATGGACTCCTACACCTTTACAGGAGAGGGGATTCCTAGTAAAAAAACCACGTTTGTTAAAAACGGAAGCCTTATAACTCCTATGTTAGGCGCAAAATATGCGCGGAAGGCAAAGATGGAACCCACGGCAAGAATTAACCGTTATATGGACGCAACAACAATCGAATCCGAAAATAGCGAAGAATTTGACGAATTTATTGCCAGACAAAAGAAAGCATTGTTAATTTACAATGCTCTCGGCATGCACGGACAAGAACCAACCACCGGGAACTATTCTTTACCTTGCCCGCATGTAGTACTGATTAGAAACGGAGAGATGATTGGAAATGCTCCTTGCGTTGTAACTGGAAATGTATTTGAGAATTTCAACGATCCCGAAACAGTATTTTTACACCACCCCACGGAACACCCACCTGCTATGGCCACTACGGCTAATGTTGTATTCACATAAACCGAAAGCCGGCCGAAAAAACCCTCCCCAAGGAAAGACCTCCGGGGTCAAAAAATTCCAGACCCCGGAGGTCGGGGAATTGGGGAGGTTTATGCTAAAATAACACCAACATGGAATCCCCTCTCGCAGACAGAATCCGGCCTAAAAATCTTGAAGAGTTTGTAGGCCAAGAGCACCTAGTGGGTGAAGGTAAAGTAATTCGCAAAGCTATTGAGCAGGACAAAATTTTCTCCATGGTTTTTTGGGGACCGCCGGGGTGCGGTAAGACTACTCTGGCCCGCATTATTGCCAACGAAACAGAATCGCATTTTGTTCCTCTTTCTGCCGTAACTTCCGGCGTAGCCGACATTCGAAAAGTAGTGAAAGAAGCAAAGGAGAGGCAAATTGCATACAAACAACGAACAATTCTTTTTATCGACGAAATCCACCGCTTTAGCAAAAACCAGCAAGATGCTTTGCTTCCACATGTGGAAGACGGTACAGTAACTTTTATCGGGGCAACCACCGAAAATCCTTCTTTCGAAGTTATTGGACCGCTCCTTTCCCGCTCACAAGTTTTTACACTGAACCGCCTTGAGCCAGAAGACCTTAAACAGATTGCCGAGAGGGCTTTAAATGATGAGGAAAACGGGCTTGGAAAATACGACATTGAATTGGAGGAAGGAGCGCTGGACTTTTTGGTTGGCGTAGCCAACGGCGACAGCCGTACTATTCTCAATACCTTAGAAATAGCTGTTGGTATCAATTCTAATAGATTAGCGACGTTTACGGCGCGCCAAGAGGCGGGCCAAGGGCCCGCAACTACAAAAAAGGGCTCGTCTGTAGCTGCACCCCATGGGGCGCCCAATAAAGAGCGCGCCCTAAAGGGCGCTACTCCAAAGCAAATCAAGATAACTAAATCTATCCTCGAAAACATTTTACAAAGAAGTTCCTTGAAATATGACAAGGGAGGCGAAGAACACTACAACACAATTTCTGCGTTTATAAAATCCATGCGCGGTTCGGACCCCGACGCAGCTTTATATTATATGGCAAGAATGCTTGAGGGTGGGGAAGACCCCTTGTTCATTGCCCGGAGAATGGTTATCTTTGCTTCCGAAGACATTGGAAATGCTGATCCACAAGCTCTACCTCTTGCTGTTGCCTGCTTTCAGGCGTGTGAGAAGGTTGGCTTACCCGAGTGCCGCATAAATATGGCCCAAACTGTAACCTATCTTGCTTCCGCTCCAAAATCTAATGCTTCATACAGTGCTCTACTTAAAGTGGAAAAAGACGTTAAAGACAGTTTAAACGAACCCATTCCAATGCACCTTCGTAACCCCGTAACGGATTTAATGCAGGAACAAGGTTACGGGAAGGATTATAAATATCCGCATAACTTTGAAGGACATAAAGTTAAAGGGGAGACTTATTTACCCGAAAAGCTTGAAGGGAAAAAGTATTATCACCCTACAAAGCAAGGAAAAGAAAAAAAGAAATAAAGCCAAAAATTATTCCTCTTGCCTCGGGGGCTTTCCCCCGAGGCATCAAGAAAGTCCTTCTTACCTCAGATCCACTACTAGTTTAGCCGGCTAGGGCCTGAAATAAGCGGGTTTCTGTCTGCCAAAAACACGAACTGTCTCTTCCTCTCTTCGAGGCAGACGACGGCAAGTTTAACACGTTTAAATTTTTCGTCAAGTAAGAATTTTGTAAAAGAAAAAGGCCGAGAACCCTTTATAGGTTTTCGACCTTTGTGAAGGACAAAGCTAAAGTATCAGTTCTCTTACCGGAAGTTTCACCTGCCCGTCATAGGAACATAAGTATCCCAGGCAAAGACCTTTAGGGCGTGTTTCTATCCCTTCAACAAAATCCTGCGGCATTTTCTCTTTTCGTACTTCCTCAGAGAGCTTTACCAAAAGAAATTCTGGTGAAGGCCCGTGGTGAATGAACAAACACTCCCAAAGATCTCTTTCCAACTGGTTGTTTGTAGTTCCGTTAGATAGAGCGTGCTCGAAAACTCTTTCCAGCCGCCTGCTGCCAAACGTGCTAAAAACGTCGAGAGCAATTATGTAATGTTCCCGTACAAGCCTAACAAGGCTTTGCAGATCCTTTCGTTGGGTCTCCTTCCATCTTTTGTTCACTTTTCCCTCCTCTAAAAATCGAAAGTACTAAACTTATTCAGTCCGTTCTTTAACTCTTAGAGCTGTCTTTATAGTAGCATAAATCGTTACTTTATGCAGGGAATGTAAACCAAGCGCTGTTAAATACCGTACCTTTACGCTAGAATATAGTCATGTTTGGATATTTAATTCATTACGGTGAAATAGGACTGAAAGGCGAAAACCGCCCTTTTTTTGAACGCAAGCTGATTGAAAACATCAGCAGTTCTGTTTGTGAACTAGGAGTAGGGGATAAACCCGTCAAAAACCTATACGGAAGGCTATTTCTAGAAATCAATGCGAGTTCTGTTGCCCCGCCAAGGGAAACCTCCGGGATTTCTGCAGATCCAACCCCGGAGGTTGAGGAATTGGCGGGTCTTAAGAATAACGTTGGAATCAAGTTATTCCAAACCTTCGGCATCGCAAACTTCTCACCCGCCTGGCTAGTAACCCGAGACATCGATAAGCTAAAAGAACTCATCTGGCAAGAAACAAAAAAGCGGCAGCCTTTCAAAACTTTCCGCATCCGCGCCT
>CAYXRZ010000045.1:0-5697 GCA_964467235.1 uncultured Candidatus Saccharibacteria bacterium | reverse complement strand
ATGTGGGCAAAGTAGGCAACACCACCCCCGGTCATCCCCAAGCTTCCCAAGCCGTGTAAAAATTGGAAAAAGATCCAGTAAATCAGCATAAAGCGCGCGGGAACCATCCTCCGTGTGTACAAAAGAAAGAAGGGAATAAGAACTTCTACTTGTGCATTGGGATACATAACAAGATACGACCCCAAAACCCCCGCAATCGCCCCCGAAGCACCAAGTGTTGGAATTGTAGACAGTGGGTTTGTAACATATTGCAATCCAAAACCAACTGCGCCACAGAAAAGATAAAAAAGCAAAAACTTCACATGCCCTAAAGCATCCTCCACATTATCTCCAAATATCCAAAGAAAAAGCATATTACCAAAAATGTGCCCCAACCCGCCGTGAAGAAACATTGCCGAAAAAATGGTATACAGCTGTTCGCCCTGAGAAACCTTTGCTGGAATCAGCGCATACTTTTCTGTAAATGCTTGCAGTTCGGAGTAAGGGAGCAGTATTGTAAAAAGAAAAATCAACACGTTAACTGCCACCAAAGTCTTAGTGATAACGGGAGATTTTTGAGTTGGGTTACTATCTCTTAAAGGAATCACAGTCGAAAAAAATTACAAATAACAAAATCCAAATAACAAATGGAAAGCGGTCGTCCCTAAATTCACTCTGAGGGAGCCTTTCGAAGCTGACGAAGAATTCCCTTCAATAACTTTACTGCAAAAGACGCTGCAGCCTTGTGCAAACGCAAGCCTCAGAGTTACGTTCTTTTTGTATTGTACCAAAAAGTGGGGCCAATACGAAGCAAAAAAAAACCAGCCTTGGATATGGCACGATTGACCATATACTTCAAAGGCTGGGGGTACTTACTCTAGCTTCTACTCAGTGGTAACGTAGAACCTTCCAGAAAGTAATTTCCCGACACCACTCGGTTTTTCTTACTTTCTACAACACTCGGAACAGATTCTTCCCATTCTTCTTGTTCATTGGGAAAGAACTCCCGCACCTCTTGGAAAGCAGCTTCTAAATAACAAGCTTGCGCGGCTTCCCACGCAACCGTACAGAAGGGGCAGTTCAAATAAACATAAATTTCCCCGTCTTCGTAATCTATAAACCAAGTGTGCAACAAAAGCCGAGCTATGTCCCTATTTCCCAGAATCTCTTTTTCGAAAAAGGATTCCGACCAAGATTGCCATATCCCGGAATTGCGCCGGTTCAGCGGCTCCACCAAACGATTAGCTACTTGTAATTCCAAAGCCCTCTGAATATCTTCCATAGTCGTAACACAAGAGCGGCGACATCCGCCCAAACCCTTATACTGAAACAGGAGCTCTATTGGTGAAAGAGAAGAAACGCTGAATTCCGACAGCGCCTCACCAATTTCCCAGAAAAACCACCGCCAATCCGGTGATTCCCGAACATTAGTGAACCAGTCCTCTATACAGAAAACCACTCCGTGCGGGAAACCAAATTCGCAGAAGTCGGAAAAAGCGAGAAGGTGCAACTCTACTGGAAACAGCATTGTCTTACCTCCTTAGTCCAAAGTTAACTCTTTCACCAAAACCACTTAATAGTAGCTACGACTATATAAACCCCAGACTACCACTATGTTATAAATTTTGAAAGCGTTTGATCACGTCAGCCTACTAATCCAACCCAAAATCTGTTAAAATGCTACCTACGATGAAGAAGACTATAATTGTCATAGTCACCGTAATTGGTTTTGCCGGGGCAGGGTTTTTTTATTTTCGCAGTAAAAACGGTGGCTTGGAAATAGACACCACAACTGTTGAAGCACAAACCTTGGAAAAAACAGTGACTGCCAGCGGCGATCTTGAAACCAAAGAGAAAGCGGATCTTTCCTTTGAAGTAACGGGCAAAGTTGCTTCAGTATCCGCACAAGCTGGGGACAATGTAAAAAAATTTCAAACAATTGCCTACCTAGACACTAAAGACTTACAAATACAACTAAATCAAGCCAAAGCTAATCTTGACAGATACGTTGAGCAAAGAAAGGAATTTTTCGAAAAAAATAAAACGGCTTCACCTTCAAATGAATTATTTGCCCAATTTGCTCAATACGATGCCAACGTTCGTAATGCCAAAGCGCAAGTAGAAGCAGCCCGACTAAACCTCCAAAAAGCAACCATCACCGCGCCTTTGGACGGTATTGTCACTGAAGTCAATGTAAAAAAAGGTGAATTAGTAAAAGCAACAACTGGAACTGTAGTAACTGTTGCCGACCTATCACCGGAAAATATTTATTTTCTAGCAGAAATTGACGAAGAAGACCTTAAGCAAAAAATAACGGTGGGAGAAATAGCAAAAATTACTTTAGACGCGGCAGGAGACAGTGTATTTAAAGGAACAATAACAAAACTAGCCACGCAAACTACCCTAAATGACGCCGGCGACCCTGTATTAGAAGCAGAGATGATCTTCCACGAAGCTCTTCCTATAAAATACAAAATCCTTGGTCTTTCCGGCGACGCGGATATTATAACGGAAGAAAGTACAAATACTCTGGTTATACCCATTGAAGCCTTAATTGAAAAGAACGGCGAAAAATACGTCTGGAAAATTGTTAACGGTTACGTGCAAAAAACTCCCATAGAAACCGGCCTGGAAACGGAATTTGAAATCGCTGTAACCAGTGGTTTGAGCGAAGGAGACACCGTTGCAACAGATAATTTAGATAAATTGGAAGATGGACAGCAGGTAAAAGTAGAAAAATGAACTCCATCATCAAAACCACAAATCTCTCCAAAACATACCAAATGGGCAATATGGAAGTACAAGCCCTAAAAGGAATCGATATTGACATTAAGAAAGGCGAATTTGTTGGTATCACAGGACCTTCCGGATCGGGCAAATCAACTCTTCTTAACCTCCTTGGTTGTTTGGACACACCGACAGGAGGGGAATACATCCTCGACGGAGTTAAAATATCTAAAGAAAAAAATCTCGCCCGCATCCGGCGCGAAAAAATCGGGTTCGTTTTTCAATCCTACAATCTCTTGCCGCGCGTTTCAGCTTTGGAAAATGTGGAAATACCGATGATCTATAAAGGCCTTTCGGAAACTAAAAGAAGAGAAAGGGCAAAAAAGCTCTTGGAATCGGTGGGACTTGAAAAACGCACAGAACATAAACCAACGGAACTATCAGGCGGACAGCAGCAGCGCGTGGCCATCGCCCGTGCCCTAGCCAACGAACCTTCAATAATCCTAGCCGACGAGCCTACAGGCAACTTGGACACAAAAACGGGAGATGCAATCATTGATATCCTTGAAGAGCTCAACAGGCAAGGAAATACTATTATTATGATTTCACACGAACTTAACCTAGCTGAACAAGCAAATAGGGTAATTAAACTGGTGGATGGCAAAATAGCGGAAAGAAAAAATCTATAATAATGCAAAAATACTTAGAAGCCTTAAAATCCGCATACCGTTCAATAATTACCAACAAAACGAGGAGTTTCCTCACCACATTGGGGGTTTCGATCGGCACCTTTGCCGTTATTGGACTGGTTTCCATTGTTTCCGGGCTCAAGGCGGAAATAAAAGGCGAGATCGTTGGTCTGGGTGCAGAGATGCTAGATATCATCCCCGCCGAAACCGGCGACGGCGCTGGATTTGGCCAACCCGGAGCCTACTCTAGTTTCTCTAAAAGTGATGCAAATGCCATACGTGAACACACAACCACACTGGAATATTTTTCCGAAAACTACCAAACCGTAGCACAGTATGTACGCGGAAAGAAGGAGGAAAAAAACTTTTTAATGGGCATTGGCCCCGAATATTTTAAAATTCGAAACAAAGAAGCAATTAAAGGCCGACTGTACAATAAAAATGACGAAAAACAGCGCGCAAAGGTCACTGTAGTTGGCGAGGGTTTGGCCGATGAACTCTTCGGAGCCAGTAATCCAGTAGGAAAAGAAATTAAAATAAACGGGACGTACTTTGAAGTAATAGGAGTTTTGGAAGAGGAAACTATGAAATTCGGAAGCGTAGATATCAATAAGGTAGGGTATATTCCCGTCTCAACAATCGAGAAGGTCTTCCCGGAAACAAAGATCAACGAAATGTTCGGCAAAGTAAAAAGCGATGTAGAAGTTTCTACTGCTGTAAGAGAAATTGAAAGAATCCTTAAAAAAGAACTGGAAAACGATGAGTTTTCGGTTTTAACTCAGGACGACATGCTAGATCTAATCGATCGAATAACCGGAATTATATCCACCGCCCTGGCCGGGGTGGCTTCAATATCCCTTTTAGTAGGTGGAATTGGAATAATGAACATAATGCTTGTTTCAGTTACGGAAAGAACTAAAGAAATTGGATTAAGAAAGGCGTTAGGTGCGGAGAAAAAAGATATCCTCGCACAATTCCTAATTGAAGCGGTAATCCTTTGCCTCTGCGGTGGAATGGCAGGAATAATTGTTTCCGAAGCAGCTTCCTTCGTCGTCACCACTTATTTCGGGCTACCCAGTATGATTGATGTTGTAACTGTTGTTGCCGCCGTTGCTTTTTCGATTTCCGTTGGTCTGATATTTGGTACAGCACCCGCTATAAAAGCAGCCAATCTAGATCCAATAGAGGCTTTACGTCATGAGTAACCCGCCTAAGTAAGTTCGAATGACCGTATGACGGAGCATGGATAGTTGGATCCGATCTGGATCCCACTAGATTTGCTCCGTTTTTCTTTTTGTAAACTTGTAGTTTTTTCAACCTTTAAGGTTGACTTCGCTTTTAAACAAAAAGGTGGACTCTATCGCGCTGATAAGAATCCGCGCTCCAGAGTGACTTCTATTATTACATTTTCCAAAACTTGACAAGGGGTAAGGGATCTGAGAGACTTTGGGCAGTAATGAAAAGCAAGTTTTTGAAGTACAGTTTAGGGATATTGGGAATTATTATAATTCTTTTTGTCGGTATTAGTATTGGCAAGAATTCTCCCCAACCCGTTAACCCTCTTATTGGGGAACCCGAAGTCCGACGTGGACTGGACATGGCGGACGCACCGCAGGCGGAAAAGGCCTCCTTCCAAAACGCACAAGCACCGGAGGCCGGCGGCGGCTCGACCACAAGCGGGGAAACAAGCGGGAGTATCTCCGACCGGTTGGTGATAAAAACCGGCAATCTTTCCCTCCTTGTAAGAAATACTCAAGAAACCGTGGAAAAAGTAAAAACAATTGCCGAAACCAGAAACGGTTTTGTCCTTTCCGCGCGGACTTATTTTACTGATGAAAAAGAACAACACCTCAAAGGAACGGTAACCATCAAAGTCCCCAGTGTGCAGTTCGAGGAGACAGTAAAAGAACTTAAAGAGCTGGCTCTTAAAGTAACTAGCGAACATGTGCAGGGGCAGGATGTTACCGAGGAATACACTGACCTCGAGAGCAGACTGCGCAATCTGGAAGCAACTGAAGAGCAGCTCTTGGAAATAATGGATCGGGCAGGGGAGATCAGTGATGTTTTGGAAGTACAACGTGAACTTACCAATACCCGCCGCCAAATCGAAACCATAAAAGGCAGGATGGAATACCTTGCGGAAAGCGCCGATATGTCCACCATTTCAGTTCACATTGCCACCCAGGAATCGGAACTTCCCGTGGTGGAGGAGCAATGGAAACCTCTCCGGGTTGCGAAAAACGCACTGCGTTCGACGGTCAGTTTCTGGCAAAGTGTCGGGTCGGGAGTAATTTGGCTTGCT
>CAYXRZ010000044.1:0-5850 GCA_964467235.1 uncultured Candidatus Saccharibacteria bacterium | reverse complement strand
TTACCGGAATTGATATTGGCTCTTCAAAAGTTTGTACTATTATTGCTTCTGTTTCTTCGCCTTCTGCTTCTGAGCATGGTACAAAGGTTTCTGTCATTGGCGTTTCCACTGTCCCTTCAGGAGGGATAAAGAAAGGCGTGGTTGTTGATATTGACGAGGCTGTGGAAGCTATTGCTCAGTCTTTGGAAGGCGCAGAAAGAATGGCCGGTTATGCGGTTTCCTCTGCTTATATTTCTGTTGACGGAAAACATATTTCTTCTCTTAATTCACACGGTGTAGTGGCGGTGGCCAATCAAGAGGGTGAGATATCTGAAGGAGACGTTTCCCGGGTGACAGAAGCTGCGCAGGCAATTTCTATTCCGTCTTCCCGTGAAATTATTCATGTTCTTCCCCGTGATTTTATTGTTGACAACCAAGACGAAATAAAAGACCCGGTGGGGATGAGCGGAGTTCGTTTGGAAGTGGAAACTAATATTATTTCCGGGGCAACTACAGTTATGCGTAATCTAGTTAAGTGCGTTCAGCAGGTTGGCGTAGGTGTTTCCGACTTGGTTTTTGAGGGAATTGCCGCGGCCGAAGCTGTTTTAACTGACACAGAGCGTGAATTGGGAACTATTTTAGTTGATATTGGCGGGGGTACAACCAGCGTTATTGTTTTTTCCGGCGGCAGTCCGGCTTACGCAGGGGTTTTGCCGGTTGGCGGGCGGAATATTACTAATGATTTAGCAGTGGGGTTGCGTGTTGGCCTTGATGAGGCAGAGGAAATTAAGAAGAGGCTTTCTATGGAGGATTTGTTTTCCGCTTCGCAGACGGAAGAAGAGGAGGAAGATGAGTTGGATATTTCCGACCTTAGCCTGGAAAGAAAAACTATTTCCCGGAAAACAGCTAAGGATATAATTGAAGCTCGCCTGCAAGAAATTTTCCGGATGGTTGGTAAAGAAATCAAGAACAGCGAGTTAGAAGATAAGCTCCCAGCCGGAGTAGTCATTACCGGCGGAGGTGCACTGACAGTGGGGGCAGTAAAGACGGCAAAGAGAGTTTTGGGTTACCCGGTTCGTTTGGGGGAACCACGTGGGGTTTCGGGATTGATTGAAGAAATTGGTTCGCCGGAATATGCTTCTTCGGTAGGGTTAGTTTTGTACGGTGCTTATTTTATTTCTGAGCGGGGATTTATGGGGGGAATTGTTTCGGGGGAAAAACTTGGAGGATTGTTTCAAAGAGTGTTAAAATGGATACGGAGCTTTTTACCGTAGAAAATGCGCCGCACGCAAGCATTTCCGAAAGCCGCGCGCCAGTATCGTGACTTTTGAGCATGCGCGCTTAGAGAAAAATTTGCTTATGTCTTGTGTTAATTGATCTATACTGCAAGCAAATTTTTCTATGCTTTCGTAAATGGTGCGTACGCCCCATTTTTGTTATTATTTGGTTTTTAGTAATAAGATGCAAATTAAACCTAGAATTGCACAAACAGCAAAAATAAGAGTGATGGGAGTTGGTGGTGGGGGTGGTAATGCTTTAAATTCGATGATTAATCTTCAGGATATAAAAGGTGTAGAGTTTATTGCTGTTAATACGGATGCACAAGCGTTGGAAGTTAACAAAGCTCCTGTAAAAATTAGAATCGGCGAAAAACTTACCGGCGGCTTGGGTTCGGGCTCGAATCCAGAGATTGGCAAAAAAGCTGCCGAGGAAAGTACTGATGCGCTGAAAGAGAATTTAAAAAAGTCAGATATGGTTTTTATTACTGCGGGGATGGGCGGGGGGACGGGAACGGGAGCCAGCCCAATTATTGCGGAGGTGGCCAAAGAAATGGGTGCGCTGACTGTGGGCGTGGTTACTAAGCCTTTTGCTTTTGAAGGCGAAAGAAGGATGAGCCAAGCAGAGGAAGGTATCGTTAAATTGCGGGGAAAGGTTGATGCTTTGATTACAATTCCCAACCAAAAGCTTTTGGAGGTAGTAGAGAGAAAAATGAGTATCCTAGAGGCATTTAAAGTTGCCGACAGTGTTTTGGGGCAGGGTGTGCAGGGTATTTCGGACCTTATTGTTGTTCCCGGTTTGATTAATGTTGATTTTGCGGACGTTCGGACAATTATGACCGATGCTGGTTCAGCACTTATGGGTATTGGTCGGGCCAGCGGCGAAGACCGCGCAAAAGTGGCTGCAAATAATGCGACAAGTTCGCCTCTTTTGGAGGCTTCTATTGAAGGTGCGCAGGGAATACTCTTTAATATTGTCGGCGGTAAGGATTTAACTATGCATGAAGTAGACGAAGCAGCACGGATAATTTCCGGCGAGGCCCATCCGGAAGCGGAGATTATTTTTGGTGCTACAATTGATGAGGAGATGACAGACCAGATTAAAGTTACTGTTATTGCAACTGGATTTGAACCTGGTTCCGGTCCCAGTTTTCGAAAGAAAATGGAAGAAGAGGAAAAGGAATCAGAACAGGATTTTGGTTCGCGAAAAGATGAAGAAGACGAATACGAAATCCCAGCCTTTCTACGACGCAAGTAAATAACAAAGCTGACAACCTGACTATCCTCGCTGCCCCCGAGAAAATTACTTTAGTGCCGAAGGTACAGTGATTTCTCTAAACTTATTTACGAACCTTTTAGAATGTATTAAGATTAATTTCAGCGTCTTAACGGGACGATTTTTTTTGTTAAATTTATGCCTGTCCAACCTCCCAAAAAAATTAAGAAAAGAGACGGCCGTGTTGTTACTTTTGAAGCGGATAAAATTACCACTGCTATTTGGAAAGCGGCCGAGTCAATTGGTGGGGAGGATAAAGAACTCGCTGAAAATTTGAGTAAGAAGGTTGTCGGACAGCTAGCAGAAGATTTTGGTCCGGAAGGAGTTCCCTCCGTAGAAGAAATCCAAGATATCGTAGAAGAAACTTTAATTGAACACGGCCATGCAAAGACGGCTAAATCCTACATCCTCTATCGAGATCTTCACAACCGTATTCGAGACATTCGTACTTTAGTCGACGTTAACGAATTAATTGGTTCTTATCTTGACCGTTCGGATTGGAAAGTAAAAGAAAACGCCAACATGGCGTTTTCCCTGCAGGGCTTGAATATTCATGTTTCTTCGGCTATGTCAGCGCGCTATTGGCTGAATACTATTTATCCCAAAGATGCTCGTGATGCGCATACGGAAGGTGATGCTCATATCCACGATCTTTATCTTTTGGCGCCTTACTGCTGTGGTTGGGATCTAAAAGATCTTTTGATTCGTGGGTTTGGTGGTGTTCGCGGCAAAATTGAATCCCGGCCTCCTAAGCATTTTCGGGTTGCGCTTGGCCAACTTGTTAATTTTCTTTATACGTTGCAGGGAGAAGGC
The DNA here is from genome assembly GCA_964467235.1 of uncultured Candidatus Saccharibacteria bacterium. Lineage (GTDB taxonomy): Bacteria > Patescibacteriota > WWE3 > JAUXAW01 > JAYEID01 > CAYXRZ01. The sequence continues at coordinate 2,505 of CAYXRZ010000044.1, read as the reverse complement.
GCAGGCGCGCAGGCTGTTTCCAATTTTGATTCCCTTTTAGCCCCTTTTATTCGCTACGATAATCTTTCTTACGAACAGGTAAAGCAGGCAATGCAGGAATTTGTTTACAATATGAACGTTCCTACGCGGGTTGGGTTTCAAACCCCATTTACCAATGTTACTATGGACATGGAAGTTCCTTCTTATATGCAGGATGAGGCAGTAATAATTGGTGGAGAATTGCAGGAAGACACTTATGGGGAGTTTCAAGAGGAGTTGGATCTATTTAATAGGGCTTTTGCGGAGGTAATGATGGAGGGCGATGCTAAGGGTCGTGTGTTTACCTTTCCGATTCCTACTTACAATATAACTAAGGATTTTGATTGGGATAATCCTAATTTAGAACCGGTGTGGAAGATGACAGCAAAGTACGGTATTCCTTATTTCTCCAATTTCATTAATTCTGATATGGATCCTGAAGACGCGCGCAGTATGTGCTGCCGCTTGCGTCTAGATAACCGCGAGCTTCGTAAGCGAGGTGGGGGTTTGTTTGGAGCTAATCCGCTTACGGGTTCTATTGGAGTATTTACAATTAATTTACCGCGAATGGGGTATCTTTCCGAAAGTGAAGAAGAGCTTTTCGAACGTCTGGAGAGGATACTGGAAATTGGGAGGGAGAGCTTAAAAATAAAAAGGCAAGTAGTGGAAGAGTTCACAGAAAAAGGTTTGTATCCTTATTCAAAGCATTATTTAGATAAGGTAAAGGAGCGCTACAATGAATATTGGCGCAATCACTTTAACACTATTGGCCTTGTAGGAGGTAATGAGATGCTGCTTAATTTTATGGGTAAAGGTTTTCGCGATGAAGAAGCTCGGGATCTTTTGCAGAGAGTTTTGTCTTTTATGCGTGAGCGATTAGCGGAGTTTCAAGCAGAGGATGACCAGATGTATAACTTGGAGGCAACCCCTGCCGAAAGCACCTGTTACCGGTTGGCTAAGAAGGATAAGGAGCTTTACGAAGATATTATTGTTGCCAATGAGGAGGATTACAATAAAGAGGGCGCAGCGCCTTACTATACAAATTCCACTCAGCTTCCGGTGGGATTCAACGGTGACGTTTTTGAAGCTTTAGAAATTCAAGACCCGTTCCAAACCAGTTATACGGGCGGAACGGTTTTTCACACTTTCCTAGGCGAGCGGATGCCTTCCGTGGAAGCAACCAAGAAACTTGTGCGCCGTATTGCTGAGAATAATGAGCTTCCTTATTATACGCTTACTCCAACCTTTAGTGTGTGCCCTGAACATGGCTATCTCAAGGGAGAGCATATGTTTTGCCCCAAGTGTAAGAAAGCTTGCGAAGTTTATTCACGGGTAGTTGGTTATCTTCGTCCAGTTAACCAGTGGAATGACGGTAAGCAGGCTGAATATTCAGATCGGAAAGAGTTTGACGTTTAATATCTGCCCCCAGTTTAGTTTTTGATGCGTATTTGTGGGCTTCAAAAAACAACGCTTCTTGATTTCCCCGACCATATAGCTTGTACTGTTTTCACGTCTGGCTGTGATTTTCGTTGTCCTTTTTGCTATAATCCTGATTTAGTTTTGGGTAAGACGGGTCGTGAGGACATTTCGGAACAAGGCTTTTTTGAGTTTTTAGAAAGCCGTGGGGGTTTTTTGGATGGAGTTGTAGTTTGCGGCGGGGAACCTACGCTTCAACCGGATATAGCGGAATTTACGCGAAGGGTCCGCGGCAGTGGTTTTGCAGTCAAGCTTGATACTAACGGTTCGCGGCCGAAAGTTTTAGCTGATTTGTTAGAAGAAGGTCTTCTTCAATATGTTTCCTTAGATGTGAAAAGTGTGCTTGATAATGAGCATTATAGTCAAGCATGTGGTTTAGAGGATTTTAATAATATTTCGGAGATTCGAGATAGTATAAACTTGTTGTTTACTTCTAATGTAAATTTTGAATTTCGAACTACTGTTGTTCCTACCTTGCACGATAAAGATATACTCTTACAAATTGCGCGAGAGTTGCAGGAACTGGCCGAAAGAACTGGTTCTTTGGGGAAAGCAATCTGGGTTTTACAGACGTTTGAGCCGCGCGGCTGTTTGGACCCCGCCTTTGACAAGCTGGACCCTTTCAGTGAAAATGAGATGGCTGGTTTTCTGGACGCCGTTGAGAAAGAATTTCCAAACATAAAACTGCGCGGGGTTGCATGATCTATAGTTAAATTAAGTTAAGAAAGGAAGCAGGTAATACGAAAAGAGGCGTTGCCTTGTTCGATTGAAGTTATTCCTATGCGCAGTATAGGGAGACAAAGGATCTGCTGATTGATTACGTGTTCTTTACAGATAGCTAGTTAATCGGTTAATATGCCTGTTATTAATGAAAAGTGATATTCCCATTACCCCATACGAGGTTGCGGAAGCAATTACCCCCGATGATTTCCAGCAAATTTTAGAAGAGTATAAGCTCCCCGCCGATGCGGGTAGTATTTCTTATCATCGTCTTTACGGTGGAATCAGAAA
>CAYXRZ010000043.1:0-5921 GCA_964467235.1 uncultured Candidatus Saccharibacteria bacterium | reverse complement strand
ACTTCTGGTAATTCAGGCATAAAATCAGCAAACAGCAGAAAATTTACTAATGCACAAACTATTCTAACACGATGGTCTAATCTTCAGACTCCTTCTCTTCCCACAAAGATTCAACCAAAACTTGAAATTCGTCCTGGAAACGATCTTTGGAGAATTCACGGGCGCGGGCGAGGCAATCCTCCGGACGGCAGTAAAAAGATTCAATCTTTTCCAAAGAATTGCCTAAAGAGCTGGCATTTAACTCGTCAAAGAAAATACCGGTTTTATCTTCATGCACTGTTTCACGGTAGCCGCCGCTACGCAATGCAATCACGGGCTTACCATAAGACATTGCCTCCACCGGGGTCAAGCCAAAATCCTCATCCTCCGCAGCAACTACCAAAGCTTTACAACCTCCGTACAATAAAGGCAAATCATCTTCGGAAACCCTGCCCATTACTTCAACCGTAGGGCCTGCTATTTTTTTCAGCTTGGAAAGTTCGCTTCCCGTTCCCGCAATTTTCAACGGTTTCCGCAATTCGTTACAAACCTTCACTACTAATTCGGTATTCTTATAAGGTTCCAAGCGTCCCAGCACCAAAAAGAACTGACCGTTCTGATCCTTCCATCTTGCCTTCAAAGCGTCTTCGCTTGGGTACTCCTCGGGAAACGCCACTGGAGGATAAATAACCTTTGCTTGCCTTTTCCAAAATTTATAAATCCTTTCGGAAACGGTTCGTGAATTGGCAACAATAAAGTCCGGACGTTGCGCAGAACAATAATCCCAAATACGCAATTTATGATCAAAGGGCGCTGTTAACAATTTACCTAAAGTCGCATCACGAATCCGCGTCTCTGTTCCGTAGTGATACAAAAACCGCGGCGGAGTATTACAGTAATTGATATGCAGTTGGTGCGGCCGCGTAAGTACTCCTTTAGCAAAGTAGCCCGAAGAAATTACAATATCAAATTGGGATAAATCAATACCCTCAAAAGCTATAGGAATAAAAGGAACAATAAACTTACTCAGGTGTTTTCGTAGAGGAACCTTTTGGAGAAGGGTAGTTTCAAGAGATCGTTTGGAAAAAACTTCCTCTTCTGAAACTGCCGCCTTGCTAAAGAATGACGTATAAATTGGAGCATGCGGCCAAAGATCGGCAATCGCCGCCAAAACTCTTTCCGCTCCTCCAAGTTTTGTCAAGTAATCGTGAACTAATGCAACTTTCATAAAATCAGTTTGTCAATTGCACAAACAATGCATTAAAACAGAGCAATCTGTTCACTGCTGTTACCATCAGCTGGCAACTGTTTTAGAAGCGACTTAAACTCTAACTTTTCAAAAAGTTCTTCCACTCTTTGCCGGTCGAAATCCTGAACTCGGCATTTTTCTAATTCCAGCTTAATGGGTACGTGTCGAACAATAGTCGCTAACTTTTTGGAAAGTGCTGCCTGCTCAGCAGACTCTGCCAATAAATTACGCACACGTTCATTTTCAACCTCACCCAAATTTTTGTACACTTCCTCCATCGAATCGAATTTATCCAAAAGTCCCTTGGCTGTTTTGGGACCAATCCCCCGCACACCGGGTATGTTGTCGGAAGGATCACCGCGTAAAGCTTTATAATCGTCCACTTTTTCCGGCGGAAATCCAAACTTTTCCTCCACATCTTTCCTACTCCAAAGCTTATCTTTTTTTGGCATGTATACTTTGGTTCCGTTTTCTACTAACTGCAGCATGTCCATGTCATCAGTGACGATAATCTTTTCTAAGCCGGCCAATTCCTCAACCTCCGGGGTTTCTGCCGATCCAACCCCGGAGGTTTCCCTTGGCCGGACGGATTGCTCTGCAAGTGTACCAATAACATCGTCAGCTTCGTAACCGGGTACCTCAAAAACAGGAATCCCTAACTTTTCCACTACCTCATGCACACGTGCAATCTGCCCCGCCAATTCTTCTTCCATTTCCGGCCGATGTTCTTTGTAAGGTGCAAACTCCTGGTGGCGAAACGTTGGTTCTTTGGTGTCAAAAGAAACAGCAACATATTTTGAATCAAATTTATTTAAAACGGAAAGTAGAATTCGTGTAAAACCGTAAACGGCATTTGTCAGCTCCCCATTGGAGGTTTGTAAACTCTTTGGAAATGCATGATAAGCACGGTGAAGAATTGAATGACCGTCAATAAGAAGAAGTTTGTTTTTGGAAAAATCGTTCATGTAAAAACAAGGAAATTTCTATTGTTCTCCGCAAAGAAAGCCATCCTCCAGAATGACCTTTCTTTTTAGCATTAACTGGTGATAAAAATTCGCACAAATTAGCCATATCAAGCTGCATCAAGTAGCGTTCTGAACTCATCCCCTGTTAAACTTTCCTTTTCCATCAGCTCATCTGCAACTTTTTCTAAACTCGCCTTATTCTTCTTTACAATGTCCTTCGCCTGCTCATAACAAGTATGCATAAGACCCCGAACCTCTTTATCAATTTTAGCCAAAAGTTCATCAGAATAATCAACATTTTCACCCAAGGGGGACCGGTAAGGCCAGCTTTCCCCTTCACCAAGGCGGGATTCGAAGGAAACAGGCCCTAAGGAACTCATCCCAAACTTGGTCACCATCTCCCGAGCAATTCTAGTCGCTTGCTTAATATCCGAAGAAGCCCCAATACTAAATTCGGAAAGATTGAGCTCTTCCGAAGCCCGCCCTCCCAAAAGTGCGGTGATTTGTGCCAAGAGTCTGTTCTTCGTCTGGTTGTAGCGGTCAATTTTTGGCGGAATCATTGTAAACCCAAGTGACATTCCTCGAGAAACAATTGACACTCTGTGAACAGGGTCCATTTCCTCCAGAAGATGGGCAACAATAGCGTGTCCCGCTTCATGGTAAGCAATCAATTCCCGTTCCTCCTCTGAATGCAAGCGCTTCTTCTCAGGACCCAACTTTACCTTTGTTGCAGCCTCCTCTAACTGCTCGGGACCTATTTGCTCTTTTCCAGTTCGCGCGGCCAATATAGCTGCCTCGTTGAGCATATTTTCAACATCCGCACCCGAAAAACCAACCGTCCGGCGCGCAAGTTCTTCAACATCAACAGCATCTGTAAAAGGTTTACCTTCCATATGAATTTTAATAATCCCTTTACGCCCTTCAATATCAGGAAGAGTAAGAACAATTCTTCGGTCAAACCTCCCCGGGCGAACCAATGCAGGGTCCAGCATTTCCGGTTTGTTAGTAGCTCCCAAAACAACAACCCCCGCATTAGGTTCAAAACCATCCATCTCCGTCAAAATTTGGTTCAACGTCTGCTCCTGTTCACCTTGCGACATAAAAGATGCGCCGCGGTGGCGGCCAATAGTCTCAATTTCGTCAATAAAAATAAGGCTGGGGGCGTTCTGCTTAGCAGTTTTAAACATATCCCGCACTCGTGCCGAACCAACCCCCACCAACATCTCCATAAATTCTGACCCTGCCGCCGAAAAGAAAGGGACATCTGCTTCCGAAGCGACCGCGCGAGCAAGAAGAGTTTTCCCTGTTCCAGCCGGTCCTACTAAAAGCACACCTTTAGGAATACGTGCGCCTAATTTTTCGTATTTTTCGGGATTTTTCAAAAAGTCTACAACTTCTCGCAGCTCTTTTTTTGCCTCGTCTACTCCCGCAGCATCGTCAAAACTAACTTGCGGCTGGTCCTTCCCAAACAAAGTGGCCTTGCTCTTCCCAATACTAAAAAGGCCACCGCCTGGCCCGCCTCCGGCCCCCCCAGCACGACGAAAAAGCATCACAAAGAAGCCCACCATCAACACCACGGGAAGCACATTTATTAAAAAATCAACCCAGGAAAAGTCTGTTGGTGGCTCCACAGTGACCTCCCCGGCAATTTTTTCAGGGGAGATATTTTGACTTTCCAAAATTTCCAAAAAGCTTCTCTCTGCCTCTTTTTGGGAAACCAAAGTTTCCCCGTTTTTTAGCTCTACTCGTAAAGTCTCCCCGGAAACGGTTACGTTTTGAACTTTTTCCTCTTCGACTAGCCTAAGAGTTTCCGTAAGTGATTTTCGTTCCTCAGAAGAAAAGCCAGAGGAAAATGCAATAAGAAGCCCCAAACCCAATAAAGCTAAAAAGCCATAAAGGATAATATTTTTAATAAGGCTTTTCTTGGGGGATGGTTTCTTAATTTCAATTTTCATTTTTGGAGGAATCTTACCGTCCATACAGATTTGTATTTTACCAAAAAAAGGAGGATTTAACAATAATAGGGTAACAATAAATAAACAAAGTACCTGTTGTTGAAGGGACGGCCCAACAATGGTAGAATTATGTTTACGTGCGGGGTAGTGTAGCGGTCTGCATGCGAGGCTCATAACCTCGAGGTCGGAGGGTTCGACTCCCTCTCCCCGCAACCACCCTTCGCTCTTAACGAGCTACGGGTGGCCTTCGGCCACCTGGAGCGAGTTTAGTAGAAGGAGTGACACCCATAGCCTTGGCGAGGGTGTCTTGATAACTGCACCACGGCAGGGTAGCTCAGTTGGCAAGAGCGCCACCCTCATAAAGTGGAGGTCGAGGGTTCAATCCCCTCCCCTGCCACCACAAGCAGCGTGTCGAGGTGACGACACGCTCCGCGTGACCACCAACCTACTTCAAAACCCAAACGCGTTCAACCACTCACACCAATAACAAAGGTCACCTTCAATGTATTCTGCACCAGCCATTTGTCCCGCATCTTGCTTTTCGTTCGGATATATTAAAACTTTTTCACCTTCCTTAACCATCCCAATTTTTTGTCGGGCCTGCTCCTCAACGTACTCCAAACTTTTTCGCTCCTCTAACTCTGATTTCAACTGCTGATTGTGCGCCTCCATTAATTCTGCCTCACTGCGCAGGTTTTTAACTCGCCGCAAGCTTTCCAAATTGTCCCAAATCATCCGAGCCAAAGAAACAACTATTAAAAAAGCCACAACAGTAGAAAATATATACTTTAAATCAAGAAATTTTTCACTTTTTTCATTTCTTACCATCAATCAATAAACTACCACTATCCACAAACACTTTCAATTTCCAAAGGAAAAAAAGGTCCTCTAACATTTAACTATTGACAAGATATGGGATGGTTGTTATACTCTCTTTCGTAATGGCCAACTTACGAGAAGCAAGAAAAGAATTCATTGATTACCTCGAAAAAGAAAATCGTGCTGAAGCAACTGTACTTGCTTACGGTACCGATATTCGTCAACTCATAGAGTTTGTAGAAGACGAGGAAGGTAAAGAGGATCCCGAAGAGCTGAACTTCGAGGACCTTACCGGCTACCTCGATGACCTTCGTGAACAAGACTATACTAAAAAATCAATTTCTAGAAAAATAAATTCCATTCGTACATTCTTTGATTTTCTCCAGCAAAAAGGATACGTAACTACAGATCCTTCCGAAAATTTAACCCACCCCAAGATTGAACCCAAACCTCCCAATATTCTTTCAGAAACTGAATATCGTGCCCTGCGAGATGCCTGTCGAAACGACAAGCGGATGTACGCTATTGTCGAGCTGCTACTTCAAACTGGAATCCGGATTGGAGAACTAAGAGAAATTCGTATTGAAGACATCCACTTCTCCGAAGACGGAAAGGGCACACTGCACATCCGCCCTTCCCATAGGAAACCAGCCCGGGACATTCCCCTTAATCAACGGGCACAGCAGGCAATAAAAGAATACTTAGATGTTAGACCGGAGGCAAACACAGACATTCTTTTCGTAACCCGCCCCGGAAACCCATACCTTATCCGCAATATCCGTGCGGCAATGAAGCGGTATTTCAAAAAAGCCGGAATGCCCGACGCAACTGTTAACGACTTACGCCACACTTTTATCGCCCAACAACTCAAAAACGGTGCAGATGTTACTTATATTTCAAAGCTTGTTGGCCACAAACGGCTAACCTCAACCGAAAAATATCTTCAATACGTAG
>CAYXRZ010000042.1:0-6200 GCA_964467235.1 uncultured Candidatus Saccharibacteria bacterium | reverse complement strand
TAGACGTTCTTGTTTTTGATCCAAGATGTCCCTTCTGCATCTTCCATACTCCATGTACACTTTAGAGATTTCCCAAGTCCCAATATCTTTTGCAGTGTTCCGCTGTAAGTGTCATTTTCCGAGACAGTTTGTGTGTTATCTAGCCCTGGTTTAGAGATAGGAGAACCTCCTTCCTGGGTTGTAAAATACCAACCTCCCGCAAGGAGAACACCGACGGCGAGAATTATAAGTATAATTTTTTTCAAGTTGTTTTCACCTCCTCAATGAGCCATCAAATTCTTCTTAGAATTTGATGGCGAATTGAGCCCTGAGCGTGTCGAAGGGCAAAAATCTTGCCACCAACTGTATTCTGAGTCTGCTGGAAATCTGGCCCGGGCTCCCTAATCAATAAGTATAGTTATATCTAAAAGGAAAAGCCATGGAATGTCAAGGCGGAGGAATTTGAAAGTTGTTGCATCAATCTACTTAACTCTCGTATACTGTAATTGATGCCCAAGATGCAAATCATCAGTGGCAGTGCCCATCCTTCCTTAGCCCAGAACATTTCCGAGCTTCTGGAAGTTCCCCTTACCCCTACGCGCGTAGAGCACTTTTCTGACGGTGAAATTTATGTACGGGTCAAACAAAAGGTTCGTGGTGACGACGTTTTTGTAATCCAAACCCTTGCCCAGCCGGTTAATGAAAATTTAATGGAGCTCTTGATTACTGTGGATGCTTTACGACGCGCTTCGGCAGGGCGGATTAGTGTAATTTGTCCTTACTTGGCTTACAGCCGGCAAGACCGAAAAGCTACTTCGCGGGAGCCCATTACAGCTAAACTGGTTGCCAATTTAATTACAAAGGCTGGTGCTAATCGGTTAATGACTATTGATCTCCACGCCGATCAAATTCAGGGTTTTTACGACATTCCTTTTGATCATTTTGTGGGTTATCCGCAGTTTGTGAATTATTTTAAGGAAAATGATTACTCGGATGTGGTAATTGCCGCGCCGGATGTCGGCGCCTTTGGGCGGGGTCGGCAGATGGCCAAGCTTATGGAAGCACCAATGGTGGTAATGGATAAGCGCCGGCCTTCACATAACTGTGCGGAGGTTGTGCGTGTAATTGGTGATGTGGCAGGTAAAGTAGCAGTTATTAATGACGATATTATTGATACGGGAGGAACAATTACTAGCGCTGCGGAAGCTTTAGCAGAGAAGGGTGCCAAAGAAATTATTCTCTGCGCTACCCACGCTTTGCTTTCCGGGCCTGCTCCGGAGAGGCTCCAAAATTGCCCGGCAAGTAAAGTGCTTCTTTTGGACACTGTTCCTATTCCCGAAGAAAAGCGCATTGAAAAAATGGAAATAATTTCCCTCGCTCCCCTACTCTCCCGAGTCATTCGCCGCATTCACTTGGGTAAATCCCTCGGGGAACTTTTTACCTGGGAACAAAAAATCGCCAAGGCCTAATTTAGAACCTTCGGATCAACGCGAATTATCTTGTCGTCTGTCGCGTCGGGGTCACCGCGCCCATCAGTATTGCTGGTTGAGATGTAAAGGAATCCGTCCGGACCTTCCACGACCGCTCGCAAGCGGCCGTATTCATCTTTCAAATTGGTAGTAAGTTCCGTTACTTCTGTCTCCTCCAGGGTTGCAGTATAGAGGGCTGATCCGCGCAAACCCGCATAATAAAGAGTTCCGTTAATGATTGCCGCTCCTGCCGGTGCCCAAGTGGTGTCCGTGCCGGATTGGATAACCGGTGCTGTCATGCCTTCTCTTGTCTCGTTTCCCCGAATTTGCGGCCAACCGTAGTTTTCTCCTCGTTCAATAAGGTTTATTTCGTCCTGTCCTGATTGCAGGCCCGAGGGCCCGTGTTCCGTGGCCCAGAGTCTTTCATCGCTGTCCCAAGCTAATCCTTGGGGGTTGCGGTGTCCGTAGGTCCAAACTTCGTTGCCAAAAGGATTGTCGTCGGGAATACTGCCGTCCAAGTTCAGCCTAAGTATCTTTCCAGCTAAAGAATTTTTATCTTGCGCCAGGCTCCCCTCCCCCGCGTCGCCGGTGGTAATATAGAGCCTCCCGTCAGGTCCGATGGCCATCCGGCCGCCGTCGTGGTAGCTTGCTCCCGGGATTCCTTCAACTACGGTTGCCGTTTTTGTAACTGAATCGTTTTCTAAGCGGTATTGCTCAACACGGTTTGTTAGACCCTCTTCCGTTTCCGTAGTTAGGTAAAGGTAGATAAGATTGTTATTTTCAAAATCGGGATGTAATACCAACCCCAAAAGCCCCCCTTCCCCTCTATGCGCCACACCTTCAATTGGAATTTGCATTTGTTCTTCAGCAGAAAGCCGAAGCAGAGTCCCCGGCCGTTCGGTCACCAAAAGATCGCCCTGGGGCAAAAAAGTGATTTCCCAAGGAATGTCGAGGTTTTCGGCAATTATTTTTGTGTTGTTTTCAATTTGAGTTGGTTGAGGGGCGCGGTCTTGGGGTTTAAGGGTATTTTGGACAAAAACTGGACTGTCGCGGGAATCTCCACTGGTTTCTATTTTGGTGGATTTTTGTGAATAGAGAAAATATCCCGCTGTTCCTAAGATGGCTATAATTGTTAAAGCTAACAGTAATCTTTGTTTTATTTTCATTATGGTAAAAGATTAGCACAGTATTGTTGGAAAATATTAAGGAAGATGTAAGAAGTAGATAAGAAAGAAGGCGGAGCCCGCAAAAAAGTTCTTTTTGCGATACTCCGCCCGTTGCGTTCAAATCTTGGTTACTATAGTGTTATATAATTTAGGGGTAGAATCCGTAGCCGTTAGGTGTTGCGTGTGTGTCCCACACATGGCCGTCTTCGCCAGTGCCGTGGGACATGATTACTGCGAATTGCCCCCAAATGCAATAGCCACCGTTGTCGAGGGGGGTTCCGTAGTCACCGCAGGGTCCAACCCAGACGTACTTGTAGTGCCACATTTCGCCGCTGCCATCTTTCCCATTACCGTTCCAATGGTTGGAAAGCCATGCATCGTATGGCGGATTGGACCAGCTTTCCTCATTACCGCGGTCCCACTCGTCGTTCCACTTCATGATGAGCTTGTCGTTGGCGTAGTTTCCAAGGTAGTTCTCACACCATGCCTCGTTTCCTACCTTGTCCATACACCACGACCAGCCTGTTCCGTTGAAGATTCGGGCCTTTCGGTTGTAGCCCGCGTCGTCGAATCCTCCGCCGGCCAGGGCGATCGAGCTTCCAAAGGACAAAAGGACAACCAATACGACTAGAATTGAGATTGTGCGCTTCATGAGTTTTTACCTCCCCATGAGATTGGTCCCGATTTGTCGGGACACTACTTAGTCGAGTTGTGAATGTACCAAAATTTGAACGACGCTTATTTTAGCGTCTTTACAGCAAAAAGTCAATGTTTGAAGAAGGGAGTGGGCATTATTCTGGGACTTTTGAGGGGTGTTTAGAAAATTATATAGAAAGCTGCCAAGAATTATTCTTCAACCATTTTCTGTGTTTCTTGTAGTCAGGATCAAGGATTTCCACAAGGCTCCAAAACTCTTTACTGTGGCCGGGGATTTTGAGGTGGCAGACTTCGTGGATAATAACGTAGCGGAAGACGGGGAAAGGGGCGAGGACAATTTTCCAATTGAAATTTAAACGTTTTTTGGGTGTGCAACTACCCCAGAGCGTTTTTACGTTTTTAAGGTTGATTTCTTTGTAGGTAACCTCCAGTTCCTTGGCAATTGGCTCCACCTCTCTTTTTACGACGCTAGTGCCTTCCTTTTTGTACCAGTTAATAAAAAGATTTTTTAGTTCTTTTCTAGGTTCTTCCCAATCCGGAGGAATGGTGGCTGTAAATTGTTGTTGATTAAAACTTAAGTAACCCTCTCCCCTACTCTCATCTATCCTTATTATTAGTGGATACTCCTTGCCAAGGAAAGAAAACAATTCTCCGTTGGTAAAGGTTTTCCTGGTCCTTCTTGGTTTGTTTTTTAATTTTTTGAGTTTTTTTTGTACCCAATCTTCTTTTTTTTCCAGTATCTTTTCAATTTCTTTGCCCCGCATTGTGTGCGGGACCAGTATTTCCACGGTTCCTTCTTGTCTTACTTTGATAGTAGTAGTTTTTTTTCTTTTCTTACTGCGAGTTATTTTGTAGGGAAAGTTTGGCATGTGAATATGATAGCAAAATTGCGGGCCGAAGGAGACAAGCCCGGGTTGAGCCTTAACAACCCAGGCTTGGGGGAATTCGGCCTTTATGTTATTATTTACTTTAATGGATATAGTTAAAGGTGCAAACCAGATCAAAAAAGAAGCACAAGAAAAAATTTCCGAGTTAGAGAGTTTGGCAAGGTTAGAGGATTTGTATTCGAAACTACTGGGAAAAAAGGGTAAGCTGGCGGATCTGACGAAGCAAATTCCGGATTTGGCGCCGGAGGAGCGGCCTGAGGCGGGTAAGGTGTTAAATCAGGTCAAAGATGAGTTAGGAAGTCTGTTTGCGGAGAAAAAGGAGGAATTGGCAAAAAGTGAAGAGACTGGGGAAAGGGTATGGATTGACGTTACCCTGCCGGGTAAGAAGCCGGAGCAAGGAACACTTCACCCCATTACTCAAACCATCGAGGAAATTGAGGATATTTTTCACCGCTTGGGGTTTGTCCGCCGCCGTTACCGGGAGGCGGAAAGCGATTGGTATGCTTTTGAAAGTTTAAACATGCCCGAAAACCACGCTGCCCGCGACGAGTGGGAAACTTTTTATGTGGAAAGTGAGCGGGGGGATGTGGTTTTAACGCCACATACTTCCAACGGGCAGGTGCGAGAGCTGGAAAGAGTTGGTGTGCCGGTGCGGATGATTAACATTTCCCGTTGTGACCGCCGTCAAGCTGATGTCAGCCACATCCCGTCTTTTTACCAGTTTGAAGGGTTAGTGGTGGATAAAGGTATTAATATTACGCATCTTAAGGGAACTTTGGATTATTTTGTGCGTGAATACTTTGGCAGGGGGCGGGAGTACCGCTTGCGTCCCACTGACTTCCGTTTTACGGAGCCTTCTTTTGAAATCGATATAACCTGTATTCTTTGTGACGGGGCTGGTTGTCGGGCCTGTAAAGCGGGCTGGATGGAGTTGGGTGGGGCGGGTGTTGTTCATCCTACCGTTTTGAAGAACGGCGGTGTGGACCCACGCGAGTATTCGGGTTTTGCTTTTGGGTGGGGTGTGGAGAGGGTTTTTGCAATGCGCAGTGGTGTTGACGATATTCGTAAGCTATATGACAACAATGTACGGTTTTTGAGGCAGTTCTGATTTAAAGTTTCGCCGGTCGTACGCATTTCCGAAAGCCGCGCGCCCGCTTGAAGACTTGGTCGAAAGCGCGCTTAGAGAAAAATTTGCTTTTGGTTAGTGTTACTGTCTAATTATTGCTGGCAAATTTTTTTATGCTTTCAGAAACGATACTCCCGCCGAAACTGTTGATAGGCCTGGCTAACAAGCTAACAATGAACATTTTAGTTCCCTATTCTTGGATAAAAGAATTTACGTCCCTTGAAGCTTCGCCGGAGGAAGTGGCGGAGAAGTTATCCTTACATTCATTCTCAGTGGAAAGGACTGAAAAGCAACCCGACGGGGACGCTGTTTTTGAAATTGAGATTACTCCCAACCGGCCGGATGCCATGTCCGTTTTGGGTATTGCGCGGGAGGTTCGGGCAGTGTTTAGTTATCTGGGCGAGGATATAGATTTTGCGGACGAAATTCCGGATATTAAGCTTAAAACAAAGAAAAGCAAGCCTTTAGAGTTAGACGTAGAGATAAAGGATGAGAGCCTTTGTCCGCGGTTTGCGGCTGTTATTTTGGAAAATGTAGAAGTAAAGCCCTCACCGGCACTTGTTCAGGATCGCTTGCGGGCAATAGGACTCCGCCCGCTTAACAACGCTATTGACATAACAAATTATGTGATGATTGAGCGCGGCCAGCCGATGCATGTTTTTGATTACGATAAGATATCGGCAGTCCGCGACCCGCAATCCGCAGACCGCAAAGCGGAAAGCCGAAAGATGCTTCTACGTGCCAGTAAGAAAGGTGAAAAGATAGTTACTTTAGATGGCGAGGAACGGGAACTGCCGATGGGAACAATTGTTATTGAGGATGGGGAGAAACTTATCGACCTTTGCGGAATTATGGGGGGAGCTAATTCCTGTGTGGATGAGGATACAGAGCGGGTGGTTATTTTTGTGCAAATTTA
>CAYXRZ010000041.1:0-6414 GCA_964467235.1 uncultured Candidatus Saccharibacteria bacterium | reverse complement strand
ATCGGGACTTGCAGAACCGTTCTGCTTCCCTTCCAACCGACAGCGAAAAAATGAAAAACGCAGTTCTTCGATAGAAGAAGCTTCAACGACATTGCAAAAACCCGAACCGCGCAAAGTCCATTTTAACCGGCTCCTAAAACATTCCGTTACTGCCAACAACAAAATCTGCTTCTTCATCTTAACCCCCCTTTTTCTAAAACCGCACGCGTAACCTACTTAGCAAAAACATAACATAAAAAATACCTAATATTCAAATCATTCAAATGTATTTCCGACAACCTACACGAATTAGTTCCCCAAAACAAATTTTAGACAGTATTTTGAAAATCAACCTGCAAATGATATTCTATTTTTCAAGCACACACACCAAAAAACTAAAAAAGAATAGGAGGCGAGAGACAGATGGAAGGGAAAGAACTTCAACAGTTAGCTAACTCTATCGAAATCCGCCCGTGTTTTTGGAACGGATTCAAATGGATCAAATGCAAGATTGGGGAAGTTAGATTCATTCAAAGTGTAAAAGGTCCCGCCGTAATTCTTTACCTAGATCTGCATTGGGACGGATTTTACGGAGGCAGCCTAAAAAGGCAATCCGCTCCTATTTTCATAGAAGAGGGCACATCTTTGGAATTTCTCACTTACCAACTGAGTGTAAAGGGAGCCAACTTACGCGAACCCGAAATTGCACTCTGGCCCTGGAAGAACGGCTTTGCCTGCTACGAGGATGTACCCGTACGGGCAGTACAAGAGGACGTAGAGGTAGAAGGAATAGAAGTTTGGCATGAGAGGTATGGGCAAATAACGGTAAATCCAGCGTGTTGCCCAAACGGAACCCGAGTAGAACGAGATCAAGCAGAGGATGGAACAGCTGTAATTGTTATCCTCCTCCGCGACCAATACGGAACAACGCAACGCTACACGTTCTCCCCGGAAGCTGCGCAAAATCTAGGAAAAGCTCTATGTTTTGCCGCTCGACAGTAAAGGGGAGGAAGCATGACTAACTCCAAAAACAACCGCACCCGCTCGGGTACATCTGCACCAACCCGAGCGGGATTTTTTTCTGCGCTACGCTCTGGAGAACAAAATTTCAAAATACATTCACAAGGGATAAGATTAAATAAAAAAACCGTCGAAGTCCAAACGAACTCCGACGGCTGCTAAACCTACTAGAAATCGTAACTTTCGACGTCAGGTACGAAAGGCATATCCAACAAAGAGGGGGGCACCCCTTCCTGTTTCGCCGACTGTCTTGCTGCCCATTTCATAGCTGCTGAAAGGCCGCCGTCCAAACCTTGCGAGTCACGCTCCTTCTCCATCTCGGCGGCTTCCGATATCAACCCAAGAAAATCAACAACCATCTGACAGGGCCAAAGGACCTCGGCCTTCACTGTATCCAAGATATACCGATCTAACTCCAGCCTTACACTAACAGGCGGCAGGCACGTAAGTCGCTTTTCCGCCATTCGCTCTAAGAAAGGACAGTGCTGCCCGCACTTTTCCCTACGTTCCAGGAAACCGTCCAAAATCCTTTGGATGATTTCTTCAATCTGCGGTTCTGCCCACGGAGCAATATCATTATCAACACCGCCTGTGACCAGGGAAACATCTGACCGAAGGATGATAACACGGGGAGCGCCCGCGTCACATTCCTCGAGATCAAATGTGTCCAAAACCGTAACCTTGCCCTTTTCATCCGCAGTCATATCTACCTCCCGTTACTATTACTTGCTAGCTTACCAATCACAAGACGTGACTGTACAAGAACATCTGGTATTATACATTAATCCTATAACCAGCTCAAGAATTACCTCTATATCTCATATAGAATTTAAAGAAATCCTATGAAGCAACGAACAATTAAAAATCAAATAAATCGCACCGAAGAAGAAGAAGAAGAAGAAGAAGAAGAAGAAGAAGAAGAAACGACAGACAAATATAGCCGACCCTATAGCTAGTACGAAAATTAGTGACGTTCGTCATGTATTTTCGTAACACTTATCCACAATGTTAATGTACTAATATGTTAGTACGTTCATATAAATCCGTTAGATACTATGAGCACGGTCTTACAAAGGCTTAGCCTTTGTAGGGCTTTACCTACAGGGATTTCTTGAAGGTAATGAGGAAGAGGCGGAGGGCAAGTCCGAGAGTAATGGAAAGCTTGCCGAGAAATGCAAGGAGTTCTTTAGGAAGTGCCGTTTGCGGGAGTTGGGTTAGTCCCAAGATCATGCCAGTAGTAGCCGACGTAGTTGCTTCTTTCAACACGGCGTTCTTGATCTCCGAATCAATATTTTTGTTACCACCATCCTCCCGCAAACGTACTTTAAATTCAAACTCACCCGCAGTACAATCTTCCTCTACTTTTGCTGTGATTTCTTTCTCTGCATTGCCATCACCATCAGTTTCCATATCCGGAAAATCATTCCAAGTTGCATTCCAGGCCAACCAAGAAGCGCCATCTGCACCCAAAGTTCGCGCATCATAAAACTTTTCGTTGGCCGCAGCCAGCAATTTCATAAAATATTTTGTATTGGCTTCCATATTTTCCACTTTTGCAGAAACCTCAAAAGCCTCACCAATCCTAATATTTTCTGGTAATTCAAACTCAATTTTTTCGCCTCCTCCATTCTCATCATCCACGTACTCTGCACCAAAAACACTGTTTTCCTTCTTTGGTGTACCCACAATATCTCCGCCATCAGCATCCCTACTCCAAATTGTCTCCCCGTCGTTACTCATCCAATTGGTTTCCAAGGACCCATCTTCTTCCGGCAGTATCCTTTCCATAGACATCTTGGTATCGTTATCGCCAGCAAACCAACCGTCGCCGCAGATAACCTCATCAATAATTTCACCCGAAGGACTAATAAGTTTCAGGTGTTCACCGCTATTACCCAAAGCACCGGTATAGATGAAATCGGCATCAATATCATTCACTGTAGCGTCATCCGTACGTTCCAAAAGAAAATAACCTCGGGCAGGAATTGTTCCAGAGAGTCCAATTTCCGGCGAACCGTCCTCCGCCTTTAGAACCCATCCGTCAAGGTCAACTTCCTTTTCTGTATTATTAAGAAGTTCCACCCATTCGTCATTGTAAGACGCACCCGTCCCCATCCACGCAATTTCGTTAATCACTACGTCACCGGGGTTAATAACATGCACTTCATTTGTAACTGCTCGAATTGTAACGTGGCTAATTTCTTGCCCGCCTTTAACAGCGGAAATTTTAAAAACGTAGCCCTTACCTTGTTCCAAATCATTAAAAGTATGGCTTGTGTTCTCAACTTCAACCCGTCCTTCGAAACCCGAACCACTGTCCACGTAAACTTTGTAGTTCGCATCCGAAAAAGTATCGTCCCAAGTGAGAGTAACGGAATTGGCAGTCGGTTCCGCAGTTACTGACCAATCCACCGTAGTTGCATCATTTTCCGCCGCAGAAATATTTACGTTAAATATAAAAGGAAGAAGTAAGATGTTTAAAAGAAGTTGCTTGAGCAGTTTGGGCATTGTTTAGAGGCACCCGCTTTCAGAATACCACAACCGCTTCAAAAGACAAAACCCTAGACCTCCAGCAAAAACTTCTGAACCTTTAAGGTTCCGAATAAAAACTAAGAGTAGGCTCATAGCTTTTACGAAAATGCATGACGAACGTCACCTGTTTTCGTAATAACTATAGCGTATAACCAGTGTGGTTCTTTTCTCGGTGGGGTTTCTAGACCCGTCGGGTCTAGAATTACAGATTTTCAATCAATGATGACGCGGTCGATGCGGGTGATGTCGCTTACGCTGTAGTATTCAGAAAGGGGGATATCGTTTGCGCCTTCATACCAGGGGTCTTTCATAATGTACTCTCCGTCCTTCTTTTCCTTAATGACAATAAAGTGCGCCGGGCCGGAATAAAGCCCCGCAATCACAGGTCCTTTCTCCAACTGGCTGTCTAAATAACCGGACCCGTAGGCTACCCGGTGAAAAGAAAAACCATTAATTTTTAAAGGGTATTTGGAGCTGCCAAAAAGCAAGTAAGCAGTATCACCTAAGAAGGGAGAAGTTTCCACAGCTATATCCTTAGGCTTTACACTGTAACCGTGGTAAGTACCAATCATTGCTACTGAAGAAACCAAACAGCCGTAGCCGGCAACAGTTAGGTTAGATTCACCCAATTTATATGTGCCCCACTCTTTATCCCTCTGGTTATAATAACAACCCCAATCATCGCAATCTGTCTGGTCAGATAGCAAATCCGCACCGCCGCGGGAAGAAACCAACGCCCGCGTTGCCGCTAGCTGGGCGCGTGCTTCCCTTAACAACTCCTGGTATTTTTGCTCATCGTTCCTAGTTTCCGCCAAAAGAACCTCCTTCTTTCTTCGCTGATCAGCTAAAGAAGCTCTTTGTCCTTCAAGGGTACGTTGGTAACCTTCAATTTCCGCTTTGACTTCTTCCACTTCCACTTTTTTCTCTTCCAGTAAATCTTTCTGATCACTACAACCTTCACGGGTGCTTTCCATCTGGTCAATAAGGTCTTGGTCCTTCTTTTTTAAAACGCGCAAATATTTAATCCGTTCAATCACCCGAGTTAAACTCGACGCGCCAAAAATAAGCTCAAATGAATTAAAGCGAGAAGTTTTGTAGCTTTCTCGCGCCCTTTTTTGCAAAACCTCGCGCTGTTCCTCGAGAAGCTCGCTTAGGGTAAGAATACGTTCCTGTAAATCTTCAATATCAGTGCGCAAACCGCCTAACTCCTCTTCTTTTTCGTTTATTCGGGCCTGAGTTTCATTAATTTTAAGATTCGTAAGATAAATTTGATTATCCATGTAAGTAATCTCGCTTTGCAACGTTTGTTTCTCGCCCCTTACCTCCTCCAGCTTCTTTTCATATCCTTTTATCTTCTCCTCGTAATCATCTATCTGTTCTTCAATAGCGTCGGAGTCGTCTTCAGCATCATTAGCATCATTATTTTCATCAGCAAAAACAAAGGGAGAATGGAGGGAAAAAAGAGTTAATCCGAAAAGAAGGAGGAAGGCAAGTTTTTTGCGGGCAGAGGGTAGGAACATGGCAGAGCCATTATAGCACATCCACATTAAGTACCGCCGCCTTCCCTAACCTCCCCGATTCCCTGACCTCCGGGGTCAGGAAATTTTAGACCCCGGAGGTCTCTCCTCGGGGAGGTTAAGAAAAAATTGGAGACACCATAAAGACCAGTAGGGAAAAAGCCCGAATTCCTTCAATCCCGGATTGGCCCCACTTCGCCAAGGCTTCGAGGGACAAGCAAACAACCCGGGCTTGGTCCCTTCGGGTTTAAACTTTAAGGTATTTGCGGGTGGCGAGGTAGGCGGCGAAAGCACCGAGGAAGGAAGCACCAAGAAATTCTCCGCCAATAACTTTTGCTGCCAGTTCAGGCGTGATTTCAGGCAAAGGAATTTCGCGAAAAAGACCTTCAACTTTTGGATAAATAACCGGAATTGCGCCGCCGATTATTGCCAAGGAAAGAAACACTGCCACCACGCCGTAAAGAGCCCCTTGGATCAAAAAGGGTTTGCGAATATACCACTTCCCTGCCCCCACCAAACGCATAATCTCAATTTCTTCCCGCTTATGGTGGATACTCATACCAATCGCCAAAAGGATAATAATCAAAGTAATCCCGGCAAAAACGACAATCAATCCCAATCCAATTTTGCGCACTAGATTAGTAATGCTCTTAAAATTCTGCGCAATATCTTGAAAATAGACAACTTCTTCCACTTTTTCGTCATTCCTTAAAATCTGGTTAATGGTATCCAAATCCTCAATTTGCTCCGCTCGGATATCCAAGCTGGCCGGAAAAATGTTGGCGGAAATTGACTCGAGAAGAGCAGGTTCGTCTTGGTAATCTTCGCGGTAAATTTGCAAAGCTTCTTCTTTGGAAGTATAGGTAACCTCAACCACCTGGCGAGCGCTCTCCAACCGCGACTTTAAATCTAAAATCTCTTGTTCCTCTACTTCTGGCTTGAAAAAAGCAGTTAGCTGGGCGCGTGTTTCTAGGTAATTTAGGGCAATGTGCGAAGCAAGCGCCACCAAAACAAAAATAGTGGTAACCAAAAAAGTGAGAGTCGTTACCAGAAAAGCCGCAAAGCTAATCCCCTTGTCGCGCCAGATATTTTTTAGAGCTTCTTTGAAAGAATCCATAACAGTAGAAATTACAAATACCACCCGTCCTCGACCGAGTCGAGCCGAGGTCGGGAAATTACAAATCACAAAGGTCCAGAAAAATGTCATTCACCGTCGCTTGTGGACTCGCTTCTCAGAATGACTACAAAATCTATTTTTTCTCGCTATCGCCCACCAATCTCCCGGCTTCAAGCTCCAAAATCCTCTTGTCAAGCTGTTCCACAATCCACAAATCGTGCGTAGAAACCAAAACGGTTGTTCCCCCTT
>CAYXRZ010000040.1:0-6547 GCA_964467235.1 uncultured Candidatus Saccharibacteria bacterium | reverse complement strand
GCAATAATTCAAATTCCTATTGGTAAAGAAGGCGACCTTCAAGGTGCTGTAGATCTTATTGAAATGGAAGGGCTGTATTGGGGTGGAAAGCTGGGAGAAAAAGTAGAACGAAAAGAAATTCCGGAGGAGCTTAAAGAAAAAGCGCAAGAATATCGGGAAAATCTTTTAGAGATTGTCGGCGAGCAAAGTGAGGAACTTTTGGAAAAATATTTAAGTGAGGGGGGTTTGACTACTGATGAGATTCGCCGGGGACTCCGTGAGGGTACCTTAAACGGCGATTTTGTACCCGTTTTATGTGGCAGTGCTCTTCGTAATACGGGGATCCAACCTATTTTGGACTCAATTGTTGATTTTCTTCCTTCTCCTTTAGACGTGCCGCCTATTCGAGGACTAAATCCAGAAACAAATGAAGAAGAACTTCGTGAAGCAGATCCTGATGGTCCTTTTGCAGCCTTGGCTTTTAAAATTCAAACTGATCCTTACGTTGGCCGCTTGTGCTATTTCCGAGTTTATTCGGGTACTTTAGAAGCCGGCAACGAAGTTTTAAATGCTTCCAAGGATGAAAAGGAACGTCTGGGTCGTATACTTTTAATGCATGCTAATACCCGCGAGGAACTTGAAAAAATTGAGGCTGGGGAAATCGCGGCTACAATTGGTCTTAAAAACACGTTTACCGGAGATACTCTTTGTGATCCGGATGAGCCCATTCGTTTAGAAAAAATAACCTTTCCCGAGCCGGTTATTTCAGTTGCAATTGAGCCAGAAACTCGCGCTGATCAGGAGAAGCTAGGTAAAGCCCTGCGCCGTCTTTCTGAAGAAGACCCAACTTTCGAAATTCGTGCTAATAAAGAGACGGGTGAAACGCTTATTTACGGGATGGGCGAATTGCATCTTGAAATTTTGGTAGAACGAATGAAACGAGAATTTAACGTAGATGCAAATATTGGTAAGCCCCGTGTAGCTTACCGCGAAACTATTCGCCGGTCGGCAGAAGCAGAAGGAAAATATATTCGACAGTCCGGCGGTCGTGGGCAGTACGGGCATTGTCTTCTCCGTTTAGAGCCTCTTGAAGTTGGCGAGGGGTTTGAGTTTGTGAACGAAATAAAGGGTGGGAACATTCCGCGGGAGTTTATCCCCGCTGTAGAAAAAGGTGCAAAAGAAGCTAAGGATAGGGGAATACTGGCCGGGTACCCGATGGTAGACTTACAAGTAACGGTTTTTGACGGCAGTTACCACGATGTGGATTCTTCGGAAGCTGCTTATAAGATTGCTGCCTCGCAGGCCTTTCAAAAGGCAGCGCGGCAGGCAAACCCCGTTCTTCTAGAACCTATAATGCAGGTGGAGGTAGTAAGCCCAGATGAGTATTTGGGCTCTGTAGTAGGGGATCTTTCTAGTAAACGAGCGAAAATCAAAGAAACAAGGGCTCAAGGTAACACTAGAAGAATATCGGCAGAGGTTCCTCTTGCTGAAATGTTTGGGTACGCAACTCGTATTCGTTCCTTGACAAAAGGCCGGGCAACCTTTACAATGGAGCCCAGCCATTATGAGGAAGTTCCCAAAAATATTGCTGAGGAACTAATGACTTAAAGTGGCTGATAGTTTTTTATTTACTGATTGTTAGTTGCCGGTGGTTTGATGTTTCCCCGACGCGCGGAAACATTAGTCAACTGGTACCGCCCTGAATTAAGGGCAGAAAGGATGCCACAATGGCTAAAGAAAAGTTTGAAAGAACAAAGCCCCATCTTAATGTGGGTGCTATTGGTCACGTTGACCACGGTAAAACTACCCTTCTCGCGGCGATGACCAAAGTTTTGCATGAGAAGGGTCTGTGTGATGAAGTCCCTTTTGAGGAGATTGATAAAGCTCCTGAGGAACAAGAGCGGGGGATTACTATTGCAATTTCCCACGTTGAGTACGAGACAGAGAACAGGCACTATGCGCACATTGACTGTCCGGGACACGCAGACTATGTGAAGAATATGATTACTGGTGCCGCTCAGATGGACGGCGCTATTTTGGTGGTTGCTGCGGATGACGGTCCTATGCCCCAGACAAGAGAGCATATTTTGCTAGCGCGTCAGGTAAATGTACCAGCAATGGTTGTTTTCCTGAACAAGACGGATTTAGTAGAGGACGAAGAGCTTTTGGATTATGTAGAGGAAGAGGTTCGTGACCTTTTGACTCAGTATGAATTTGATGGTGATGAGATCCCGATTATCCGCGGTTCAGCACTTAAGGCTTTGGAGGGTGATGAGGATGCAAAAGAAAGCATTATGGAATTGATGGGTGCTTTAGATGAGCACATTCCTGAGCCTGAGCGAGAGCTAGATAAGCCTTTCCTTATGCCTGTCGAGGATGTTTTTTCTATTGAGGGGCGTGGAACAGTGGCAACCGGTCGAATTGAGCGGGGAACAGTTTTGTTGAAAGACGAAGTTGAGATAGTTGGAATTGGTGATACCGAGGAAACAGTGGTAACCGGAATTGAAATGTTCCGGAAATCTATGGATGAGGCCCAGGCAGGTGATAATGTTGGAATTCTTTTGCGAGGAATAAACAAGAACGATATTGAGCGCGGCCAGGTTTTGGCTGAGCCCGGCAGTGTTACCCCGCATACGGAATTTGAGGCAGAGGTCTATATTTTGGGTAAAGAAGAAGGTGGGCGCCACACGCCGTTCTTTTCGGGATACCGACCGCAGTTTTACATTCGCACTACGGATGTAACTGGAGAGGTTGAACTTCCGGAGGATGTTGAGATGGTTATGCCCGGGGACAATGTTAAGATGCATGTGAATCTTATTACACCTGTTGCGTTGGAAGATAATTTGCGGTTTGCTATTCGTGAAGGCGGGCGGACAGTTGGAGCTGGTGTTGTAAGTAAGGTTATTAAGTAGGAAAAAGGATTTTCGCGGATTTAGATCCGCGTTAATCCAATATAGCACTTAATTGCTTAGTTATTTGTAAGTGCTGAAGAACCCTGCCCAAGAAAAGGGATTTACGCTGATCTTTATCCGCGCGAATTCTATGTATTATTATGGCACAAGGGAAGATTCGTGTACGCTTAAAAGCTTATGATAGTAGAGTAATTGATCAATCTGCAGAAAAGATTGTGAATGTTGCTGTAAGGACAGGAGCTAAAGTTTCTGGTCCTGTGCCGCTTCCTACTTCTATTGAGCGTTGGACTGTTTGTGCCAGCCCGCATGTGGATAAGCGTTCGATGGAACAGTTTGAGCGCCGAACTCATAAGAGATTAATTGATATTTTAGAGCCCACTCCCAAGACTTTGGATGAGCTTTCTCACTTGAATTTACCGGCAGGAGTGGGAATTGCAATTGAAGGCTAGGCAGAAGGATTAATACGGATGGGAATATGGATTGTCGCCGATTTCAAAAACATTTCCGGCTGATGGCTGTAAGCTAAATGCTGTTTACTGTTTTTATGATTCTACGAATATTTGATTCATAATCAGATTTGGTTTTTGTTTTTAATGTCTCTTTGAGGGGCGCCAAATCGGCGCCTTAATTTATTGTAATAAACAGAGCGAAGTTCTGATGTAGCGCTTTACCCGGAATCATAGGTTTAGCTTAGCAATAGAAATATTTATTATGACCGAAAAAATTTTTGGAACTAAAATCAAAATGGCACGTGTGTTTGATGAGGGGGGCAGCCCAATTCCGGTTACCCTTTTGAAGGTTGCGCAGCCTGATAACTTTATGCCGGGCGAGAATATTACTATTTCCGGAAAGACAAAAGGTAAGGGATTTGCAGGGGTTATGAAACGCTGGGGGTTTAAAGGCGGCCCGAGAACGCATGGACAGTCGGATCGTCAGAGATCACCAGGTGCTATTGGTGGTGGGAGCGCTGATCCGGGTCGGGTTTGGCCGGGAAAGAAGATGCCTGGTCGGATGGGGGGTAATCAAGCGACCTTTAAAGGAATGGAAGTGGTAGAAGTGGATGCAGACGCCGGTGTTATTAAAGTGAAGGGCTCCGTGCCAGGGAATCCCGGTAACGAAATTGAGATACGAAAATAATTTTTTGAGTATTTTTGCGATGATTAAAGTTAATTTATATAACCAAAAAGGTGAAAGCCTAAAGAGTACGGCGGCCCTTAACCCAGAGATTTTTAAAGTCGGCGCAAATAAAGAGTTGATGGCGCAGTATATTCGTGTTTACGAACACAATCAGCGTCAGGGTACTTCAAAAACTAAAAATCGTAAGGAAGTTTCCGGTGGCGGTAAGAAGCCGTGGCGGCAGAAAGGAACGGGGAGGGCGCGGCACGGTTCAATTCGTTCACCTCTGTGGGTAGGTGGAGGCACTGTTTTTGGGCCTCATCCGAAGGATTGGAGCTTGCGTATGCCCAAGAAGATGCGAAGGAGAGCAATGTTTTCTGCTCTTTCTGCTAAAGCGGAGGAAGACAATCTTTTTGTGCTGAACAAAATTTCTTTGGAGGAAATTAAAACTAAGAAAATGGTCGAAATTGTTTCTTCCTTCCCTGCAGAGGGAAAAATTCTTTTAGTCTTACCAGAAGAGAACAAAACTGTTTACCTTTCGGCACGTAATTTGCAGAATGTGCGAGTTGTTGCAGCGCGGAATTTAAACGCCTATGAAGTTTTGTCTGCAGATTTTGTTCTGATGGTTAAGGATAGTTTAGAAGTATTAGAAAATACTTTTTTGAAGAATAATTTATAATTATGCGAGAGGTATTGAAGAACCCAATAATAACTGAAAAGACTTTGAATTTAGCGCAGGAGAAGAACCAGTACACTTTTGAAGTTGCGTTGGATGCTAGTAAAGCTGAGATTAAAGAAGCTGTGAGCGATTTTTATGATGTTGAAGTTTTGAAAGTTCGCACTTTGAAGAATGCTAGTAAGAATAAAAGAGTTTGGGGGACAATGCATTACACGAAAAAAGGGCCGTGGAAAAAGGCAGTTGTAGAGCTTGCGAAGGGTGATGAGATAGAGGGTTTTGGGATTGAGTAGTGGGAGTTAGAGAGTCGTGCCTGCACGCATTTCTGGAAAACGTTCGCCGTTAATGTTGCTTAAACCGTAAGAAAGAGACAAGGCTCACTCAGTGAAGATTTTGCATTCACTTAGAAGATTATTTTCTTAGCAAAATCTTCAATGTTTTCCAGAAACGGTGCAGTCACAACTCTTCTCTGTTTATTAGGTTTATTAGCTGGCTGTTTTAATAGATTATGAAGAAGTACAACCCAACATCACCGGGGCGGAGGCACCGAGTGGATATAGACAAAAAGGATCTAAGCAAAGGGGGACCGGAAAAGTCTCTTTCGCGTGGAGTGAAGGAAAAATCCGGCCGTTCTAGCGGTAAGGTTTCTGTTCGTCATAAGGGCGGTCGTGTAAAGAGAAAATATCGGAAGATTGATTTTAAGAGAGAAAAGCACGGTATTCCCGCTAAAGTGGTTGCTTTGGAGTATGACCCTAACCGCAGTGCTCATATTGCCCTTCTTCATTATGCAGATGGTGCAAAGAGTTATATTCTTGCGCCGCAGGA
This sequence comes from uncultured Candidatus Saccharibacteria bacterium, assembly GCA_964467235.1. Taxonomy (GTDB): domain Bacteria; phylum Patescibacteriota; class WWE3; order JAUXAW01; family JAYEID01; genus CAYXRZ01. Next base: position 1,039 of record CAYXRZ010000040.1, on the reverse strand, counting down.
TGTTCGGGTTGGTGATACAGTGATTGCTGGCGAGGATGTAGAAGTAGAAGTAGGAAACGCACTTCCGTTAAAGAATATTCCTTTGGGAGAGGAGGTTCATAACGTTGAGCTTCATCCGGGTCGTGGCGGGCAGATGATACGCTCGGCGGGAACAAGTGCAAAAGTTTTGGCCAAGCCGGGGAAGTATGTTCATGTTAAAATGCCTTCTGGTGAAGTACGTAAGATTTTTGGGACTTGTTATGCAACGGTTGGTGAGGTTTCTAACCCCGATTGGGAAAATAAAGAGTGGGGTAAGGCTGGGCGGAAAAGGCACTTAGGTATTCGACCGTCTGTCCGTGGGTCGGCAATGGCTCCGGATGCGCACCCTCACGGTGGTGGTGAAGGTAGGACCGGTGAGGGGATGCCTTCCCCGAAGACTCCATGGGGTAGAAAGACGCGGGGGAAGAAAACTCGTACACGTAAGCATACGGATAAGTACATAGTAAAAGATAGGCGGGAGAAAAAATAAGCATTTTAAAAAAACTTGTTCAGATTATTTTGAGTCTTTTGCGGCCCCACGCTTGCCGAGAGCGCTCGCGGCCATTGTTATGTTTTCTGTAAATAAGGTGTCGGCGCTTGCTCAGAGATCGAAAGCCTTTTTATTACAGTGACTTTTGACTTGGGCTTTCGATCTATGTCTCGGACAAGCGCGAGCCGCAAAGGACTTAGGTCTGATTCGCGTTCTGGTATTTATTTGTTATTTAAAATTTGTAATTTGTAATTTTTCAATTATGTCACGATCAACCAAAAAGGGACCATATATTGATCCCAAATTGTTAAAAAAAGTAAAGAATGCAAAGGAAAGCGGATCAAAGGAGCCAATTAAGACATGGGCTCGGGATAGTGATATTAGTCCAGAGATGGTGGGTTTAACTATTGCTGTGCACAACGGTCGGGAACATAAACCGGTTTTTATTTCTGAGGCCATGGTGGGACATAAGTTAGGGGAGTTTGCGCCAACGCGTACTTTCCATAGGCACGGTAAGAAGGGTGTGAAGTC
>CAYXRZ010000039.1:0-6810 GCA_964467235.1 uncultured Candidatus Saccharibacteria bacterium | reverse complement strand
AGTGGAAAAACCTTTTCCATGGCAAATGTAATTGAAAAGGTTCAAAAGCCTACTCTAATTATTTCCCACAATAAAACCCTCGCTGCGCAGCTTTACCAGGAATTTAGGGAGTTTTTCCCTGAAAATTCGGTTAACTATTTTGTTTCCTATTACGATTATTACCAACCGGAGGCGTATGTCCCGCAACGCGACCTTTATATCGAAAAAGAAGCGGAGATTAACAAAGAGATCGAAAAATTGCGGCACTCGACCACACAAGCGCTGATGACACGGAAAGATGTTATTGTTGTTGCTTCTGTTTCTTGTATTTACGGCCTTGGTCGTCCCCAGGATTACGCGCAGGGGAGCTTTACGTTTCGGACTAATTCAAGCCGTCCGAATTCCTCCAAGCCTGGGTTGGAAGGAAACAACCCAGACTTGTCTCCTTCGGACGTCGACGTGACAACTAGAGAAGAAGCATTGCAGGGGTTGGTCAGATTGCTTTATAAACGCAATGATTGGGATTTTAAGCGTGGTTGTTTTCGTGTGCGGGGGGATACGCTTGAGGTTTATCCGCCTTACGGTGAACGAGTACTGCGACTTGAATTTCTAGCGGAAAATCTTTCAACAATAAAATGGGTGGAACCGGAAACAAGAAACACGATTGAATCTTTGGAAGAAGCCACGCTTTATCCGGCTGAACATTTTATTACCCCGGAAAAAAGAAGAGAACGTGCCATAAAGCAAATTGAACAAGAACTTGAGATCCAACTTAGAAAACTAAAGAACCAAGGAAAAGACCTGGAAGCGCACCGGCTTAAACAAAGAACGGAATACGACTTAGAAATGATAGAAGAAGTGGGGTTTTGTTCAGGAATTGAAAATTATTCTCGTTACCTATCTGGTAGGGAAGAGGGCGAAGCACCTTACACATTGTTGGATTACTTTCATCGTGGATCCAACCTGGCGCATTCCCCAACCTCCGGGGTTTCTGCAGATCCAACCCCGGAGGTTTTTCCTGCGCCAGGGGATTGGCTGTGTATTATTGATGAATCGCACATGACTATACCGCAGATTAGAGGAATGTACCGGGGTGATCAGGCACGGAAGGAAACTTTAGTTGACTATGGTTTCAGGCTCCCTTCGGCAAAGGATAATCGCCCGTTAAGATTTACAGAATTTCAAGAACGCGTCCCGCAGACGATTTATACCTCGGCAACACCTTCTCAGTGGGAGATAGAACGCGCTCAGGAGAGCGCTAAATTACAAATAACAAATTTCAAATTCCAAAAACAGGAGGAAAATGCAGAAGAGCCAAAGCAAGCTACGCAACTACAAAATAAAGAGCGCGCCCTGAAGGGCGCTACTTCCAGGATTCATAACGGAGTGGTGGAGCAGTTGATCCGACCGACGGGGCTTTTGGACCCGGAGATAGAAATCCGATCCACAGAAAATCAGATTGACGATCTAGTTCAGGAAATTATCAAACGGAAAGAAAAGGGGGAAAGGGTTCTGGTAACGACACTGACGAAGCGAATGGCGGAGGAGCTTGCGGATTATTTGAATAACCCGGATAAGGTTAGGGAGCTTTTGAAGACAGCTCGTCCGAATTCCCTCAAGCCTGGGTTGCCTGAACACAACCCAGGCTTGTCTCCTTCGGACGAGGAAAAATCGGCGAATTCTTTTATAAGAACACATTACCTGCACAGCGAAATTGAAACCTTGGAACGGAGTGATATTTTGGCTGATTTGAGGAGAGGAAAATACGACGTGGTGGTTGGAATAAACTTACTAAGGGAGGGGCTCGACCTCCCAGAGGTTTCGTTGGTTGCAATACTTGATGCAGATAAAGAAGGTTTCCTTCGTAGTGATACATCACTTATTCAAACGATGGGGCGGGCCGCTCGTCACGAAGAGGGAAAAGCGATTCTTTATGCGGATAAAATAACCGGTTCAATGCAGCGTGCAATAGATGAAATTGAGCGCCGCCGAGAAGTTCAAAAGAAGTACAACGAAGAACACAATGTAATACCCGAAACGATAAAGAAACCTATTCGCGAGAGAATTATTGCTAAACTAAAGGAACGTCAAGAAGAAAAGGAAACACCAATGTGGAGGGAAATGCCGCCGCATGAATTGGAAGACAAGATTTGGGAATGGGAACGGGAAATGCGCGAGGCTGCGGATGAGCTGAATTTTGAACATGCGGCAGAGTTGCGTGATAAAATACGCAGTGCTCAGAGCACGCTCTGAGCAAAATGAAAAATGGACTGGCGCATTCCCCAACCTCCGGGGTTTCTGCAGATCCAACCCCGGAGGTTTTTCCTGCGCCAGCCAATAGTCGAGCTATCAAACCATGAAAAGCATTAAAGTCAGAGGAGCAAAAAAGCATAACCTCAAGGACATCAACGTTGATATCCCAAAAAATAAGCTGGTGGTTTTTACCGGAGTTTCGGGTAGTGGTAAATCTAGTTTAGCTTTAGACACTATTTATGCTGAGGGTCAACGCCGGTATGTTGAATCCTTGTCTTCTTACGCTCGCCAATTTTTGGGTGTCCAATCCAAACCGGAAGTAGATTCCATTGAGGGATTATCCCCAGCAATTGCAATTAGCCAAAAGAAGCCTTTTCACAATCCGCGTTCTACAGTCGGTACTATTACCGAAATCTATGACTTTTTGCGGCTGCTTTTTGCGCGTATTGGCCACCCGCACTGTCCCCAGTGCGGCAAAGAAGTCTCGCGGCAGAGTGTTGACGAAATCGTTGATTCTATCTACGAAGAAGTGGTTAAAGATAATAACAGCAAAAAGGGAATTCGGATAGTGGTTCTTGCCCCGGTAATAAAGGATAGAAAAGGGGAATATTCTGCTCTTTTTGAAAATTTAAAGAAACAAGGGTTCTCGCGGGCTCGCGTAGATGGGGAGATTCGTTCTCTAGACGATGATTTTGTGCTCATTAAAACCAACCGCCACACAATCGAAGCCGTTATTGATCGTTTGGTGCTTACTAAGGATAAAAATAACCAAAGCCGCCTAACAAACGCCGTTTCGCAGACGCTTAATTTAGCCGGCGGGGAAGTGATTGTTTCCGAAGTTTTAGACAGTGGTTTTGATTTTCCGGAAAAACCAAAGGAAACCGAGGATCATCTTTTTTCGGAGCTGTTTGCGTGCCCTAACTGCAACATAAGTTTGCAGGAGTTGGAACCTCGCAGCTTTTCTTTCAACTCTCCTCACGGAGCCTGTCAAGAGTGTGAAGGTTTGGGAACAAAACTTCGTGTGGATGAAGAGCAGATTTATAACCCCAAACTTTCAATTGATGAAGGCGGTATCTTGCCCCTTTCCAATGTAACAACTAACGACACTTGGTACCGAAAGTTACTTCTGGCCGTGGCTGACGAACACGGATTTGAACTCAGCCAACCTCTGGGAACTTTAAGTAAAAGTAAGATGGAAATTTTGACCCACGGAACAGGAAGAAAAAAATACTTGGTGAAAGGCAGGAACCGCAAAGGTAAAAAAACAAGTTTCCGGGAAACTTTTGGTGGGGTTGTGGCGGAAATTGAGCGGCGCCACGAAGAAACAAGTTCCAACCGTGCCCGGCAAAGAATAGAAAGATACATGTTCCAAGAAACCTGCCCACGCTGTAACGGCGCCCGGTTAAAAGACGAATCACTAGCCGTAACTGTTTTGGACAAAAATATTGCCGAGGTCACGGAAATGAGTATTAAAGATGCTGTGGGGTGGGTAAATACACTAAAGTGTAGCGGCGAGGCATGCCCCGCGGCTACACAGGACACGAATGTAGCTGCGCCCCATGGGGCGCCTAGGAATCAGCGCGGACTGAAGTCCGCTACTTCAAAAGATATGAATATCTCTGTTCGGGAACAAACCATTGCCGCGCCAATCATCCGCGAAATCTCAACACGTCTTAATTTCCTTAATTCCGTCGGCCTTTCTTACATTACTTTGAACCGACCGGCGGCAAGCCTTTCCGGTGGGGAAGCGCAAAGAATTAGGCTCGCTTCGCAAATTGGATCCGGTCTTTCCGGAGTAGTCTACGTCTTGGACGAACCTTCCGTAGGCTTGCACCACCGTGACATGGAAAAACTAATTACGACCTTAAAAAATCTTCGCGATTTAGATAACACTGTCCTTGTAGTTGAGCACGACCCTTTAACAATACAAGAAGCAGATCATATTATTGACTTTGGCCCCGGAGGAGGAAAGTGGGGCGGAACGGTCACAGCGGAAGGTACTGCTGAGGAGATAATGAACACCGACGGATCGATCACAGGAGATTACTTGGCGGGAAGGAAACATGTGACCGTACCGAAATCCCAATCCGCCGGCCGGCGGACAAATCCAAATTCCAAATATCAAAATAAGAAGAAAGAGAATATAGAAGATAAAAAGCTGACTGTTGTTGGGGCGAGGGAACATAATCTGAAAGATATCGATGTGGAAATACCGTTGGGTAAATTTGTGGTGGTAACAGGTGTTTCTGGTAGCGGTAAATCTACACTGGTACAAGAAACTCTCCACCGCAGTTTGCGCAGGGAACTAGGCTTGAAAATTGAAAAATCTCCCGGGGATCATGATGGTATTTTAGGCTACGAACACATTGATAAAATTTACGAAATTGACCAATCTCCCATCGGCCAGTCGCCACGGTCCAATCCCGCTACTTACACTAAAGCGTTTGACTACATCCGCGATGCTTTTGCCCGGACTAAAGAAGCCCGGCTGCGAGGCTTCGACAAGGGCTATTTTTCTTTCAATACCAAAGGCGGGCGCTGTGAGGCTTGTGAAGGTCAAGGAGAAGAAAAAATTGAGATGCAGTTTTTACCTGATATTTACGTTACCTGCGAGGTTTGTGACGGCGCGCGGTACAGTCGTGAAGTTCTTGATATCAAGTACCGAGGGAAGAACATTAAAGAGATTTTGGATATGACAGTAGGCGAGGCCCTCAGCTTTTTTGACCGCATTGATCCTCTTGTTCGGCGCTTGCAAACCTTAAGTGATGTGGGCTTGGAGTACATTCAACTCGGCCAACCCGCCCCGACTTTGTCAGGAGGCGAGGCACAACGCATTAAACTCGCCAAAGAACTTTCTAAAAAGCCACGGGGACACACTTTTTATATTTTGGACGAACCCACTATTGGCCTACATCCGGATGACTTGAACAAACTGCTCGACGTTTTGCACCGCTTGGTATCAAAAGGTAATACAGTTTTGGTTATTGAACACAATCTTGACCTTATCAAAAACTCCGATTGGATAATTGACCTCGGACCTGAAGGTGGCGAAGGCGGGGGGGAGGTAATCTTTACCGGAACTCCTGAAAACATCCTCGACCATACCGACACCTCCTACACCGCCCAAGCCCTCAAAACACTGTAAAAACAACCTAGTCTTACGCAATGCGTGAAATGATAAAATGGAGGTATGCAAAAGGAATTGCGGGAAAATATTGAAGAACTCCCCAAATCCCCCGGGGTGTACCTTTATCGAAACAAAGAGGGTGAAGCGCTATATGTTGGCAAAGCTGTGGACATAAGAAACCGCGTGCGGTCTTATTTTCAAGACAGCGCTAATCTTGGCCCCAAGACTCGCCATATGGTTGATCGTATTGCTTCAATTGAACATTTTGAAACAGAATCCGAATTTACAGCCCTGCTTTTAGAGGCTGACCTCATCAAACGCCTTAAACCGAAATACAACCAACGGTTTAAAGACGGAAAAACATATCCGCTTATTGAAATAACAAAAGAAAGATATCCCCGCGTTCAAGTGACAAGAAAAAAGAGAGAAGAGGCGGAATATTTCGGCCCCTACCCGCACGGAAATATCCGCAAGGTTCTTCGGCTTCTGAGAAAGTCTTTTCCGTTTCGAAACTGCAGTAACAGTAAATTTGCACGCTATAAAAAACTGGGGCGGGGCTGTTTGTTTGCCGATATTGATTTATGTCCGGCACCTTGTGTGGGCAAAGTTACGGGAGAGGAATACAAAGTAACTCTGAATAATTTGAAATATTTTCTTCAGGGGAAAGGTTCTAAAGTAATTAAAGATTTGGAAAGAGCGATGACAGAGCTTTCCAAACAAGAAAAATTCGAAGAAGCAGCAGAAATAAGAGACCAGTTAGATAATTTGGAATATATTCGCCGCGGCTTTCGAACTGCAACCCAGGAAGAATTAGATATCAATTTACCGGAAGACCGCCAACAAAAAGAACTGAAAGCGCTTAAGAAAGCCTTAAACCTTCCCAAACTTCCAAAAAGAATTGAAGCTTACGATATTTCCAATCTTCAAGGGAAAGAAGCGACCGGGTCAATGGTTGTCTTTGAAAATGCCCGAGCAAAGAAATCGCATTACCGCCGCTTTAAAATTCGGATGGAGGGGGAGCCGGATGATGTGGGGATGATGAGGGAGGTTCTCAGAAGAAGGTTTTCTCGAATAGATTATTTTAACTGTAAAGAAGCGAGCTTCAGCTCGCGCTTCCGCAAAGAGGCGGGGCGATGCCCCGCAGCTACACAGGACAAGAATATACCTGCACGCCACTTGCCACGTGGCGAAGCTTTACGTGGTGAGGCGCCTAAAAAGCAGCGCGCCCTAAAGGGCGCTATTTTGGAAAGAAAAGAGAAAGATCCATCCTTCCAATCCACCCCTGACTTAATTCTCATTGATGGGGGAAAGGGACAATTGAACGCCGCTGTAGAAGTTCTAAGGAAAAAGAAGTTAAAAATACCTGCGGCTTCAATAGCAAAAAGAGAAGAAGATATTTTTTACGCCGGGGAATTGTCATTAGAAGGTCGCTGTGAATCACTTATAATTGA
>CAYXRZ010000038.1:1654-7002 GCA_964467235.1 uncultured Candidatus Saccharibacteria bacterium | reverse complement strand
GAAACAGAAGCAATAATAGTACAAACTTTTGAAGAGCCAATATCAATTCCGGTAACAATTCGTTCTTTGGGCATAGTTAAGAACTCCCTGCGGTCGTTCTAAATTACAAATTACAATCCGCCGACCGGCGGAACAAATTCAAAAAACACAACGCCTCAGACTTCTACATACACTTAATTTAGCAAGGTAATTAATTTAGGTCAACAAGCAAAAGAAAATTTCTAATTTCTAATTACTAATTAACCTAGGCTAATTCTACCCCGCCATATAAAAAGCAGAAAAAGGCGGGGCTAAATGCGCGCCAATTGGCATTACACAAAGCGTTTACACAATTATCTATTTGTATTTATTCGCTATATTCCACCACGGGGTTTTGGAAACGGAGATCAATCTTGGTAACTTTCCTCTCCTGCCTTTGGAACTCCTTAACCATCGAAACCATTCTTTCTACCGCTCGGTTCTCCGACGGCAAAATAACCAAAGGGCCGTCCTTAATATCCAAACGCACAATCCTCGCCGCCTGAATATTTTCTACATCCAATCCAGCATTACCAACCTCCGACAACAGGTAAAGAACAAAATTTACCTCTCTACTCCCAACCTCATCCCCAATTGAAAGAGTCTTTACCGGGTAGTGAATCACAGGAAGTTCCTCCTTCTGTGCTTTACCAAATACAACACCCTCCTCGTCAACTAAAAACAGATTTCCACTGCTATCCTCAAGAATAGCCTGCGGAGTACGCTTCTCTACCCGAACAGCAAGCCGTTGGGGCCACTCTTTCTCGACCATTATTTCTCTAACTGTCACATCTCCAAGCAAGTTATACAAATTTTTCTTACGAATCAAAAGTAAATTCTTACCCAAAACGTCGCGAGAAACAACTTGCTCCAAAGCAATCTCGTCTAAGTCCGTACCCCCACTACCAAAGGTAATATCTACTTCCCGAATCCGCAAAAGCGGAGAAAAGAAAAATCCGTAAAGCACAAGAAGCAGCACTAACACCCCAACTACGAAAAATACAGGACCGGAGCCTATCTTTCTTTTTAAATACCGCCAACGCCGTAAAAGGCTCCTTTTCGGACCACCGCGCGAAGGTTTAAATTTTCTTTGCCGCCCAAATTTAGTAGAAAATTGTTCTTTTTGTCTTTTTGAAAATCCCGCCATCCTAACCTTAGTCTATCACAACCAAACAAACACAAAATAAAACTGCTTTTTATCTTATATAAAATACGAAAATAGGTGACGTTCGTCACCATTTTTCGTACAAATTATAAGCTATCCGCAATACACAAATCTCAAACTCAAATCCGGAATTTTAGGAGCTAGAATTTTAAGAGTTGGTAAGTTATGTTTTGCGCGGCGTCGATGGTAACTAAATTACGGGCGCGGTCGGCATTCTTTCGAAATTCATCAATATTTTTAGCAAACCACGTACAAGACTCAAGGAAAGTCGTTGGGTTTAGATTATCTTCTGAAAGAATACAAGCCAACCCCACATCCGCCAGAAGACGAGCATTTTTTTCCTGCTCATTATGAGACACCCAAGGGATGGGAATTAAAATTGCAGGCTTGCCCAGCGCGGCTAACTCATAAACCGTGTGGGCACCAGCACGCCCGACAACAAAATCCGCTTGTCGATACGCCCGTGCTACGAGCTCCCCCGGAAAATAGTCGCTCACATTATAACGGGCTTTGTGCTCTTCGGAAAGACCATCCTCAATTTGCAAAAACTTTTCTTTGTCTATGGACCCGCATTGGTGAATAATTTGAAATCCTTCTAAGAGCTTTTCTAAACAGCCTTCAACAGCGTTGTTAATGGTTTGCGAACCCTGCTTTCCGCCGGTGATGTAGATTATAGCTGCGTTTCGCGGCGCCCCATGGGCCGCGGCTACATTTGTGTTTAGTGTAGCTTCAGGGCACTTGGCACGTGTTCCGACTATACGTGATGCCCTATCTCTACCCACATCGCTCACTATATTCTCTTTTGCTAACGAAATAATCTCCTTACGCAACGGCAGACCTGTCAAAACTGTCTTTTTTTCCGGAAAATATTTTATCGACTGCGACCAGGAAATAAAGATTTTCTTTGCAAATCGGGCAATCAGCTTATTTGCCCAACCGGAAACAACGGTCTGCTCGTGAGTTACAGAAGGAATTCGAAGAAGCCACCCGGCAAGAACCACGGGAGCCGCCAGATATCCGCCGAAGGACACAATAAGCTCTGGACGAATTCTTATTAGAATCCACAACGCTTGGAAAAATCCAAAAACTACACGAACCAACTCCAACGGGTTCCAAGTTCCATAAAGCTTACCGGCTTTAAGGTCGAAAAAAGGTATGCCGCGGGAAGTAATCTCCTGATATTCCGCACTCTTTGCACCCGACCCGTGAATAGAATATTTGTGACCAACGAAGAACAGATCACCGCTCTCCGCATTCCTGCCTCGCCGGCTCGCTTCTCTGAAGCTCTGGCGAAGCGAGTAGTCGGGCCGCTTCCCGCTTTCCTGCAAGGCATCAATAACCGCTAAGGCTGAGGTATGATGTCCGCCGACAAAAAGAAGACTTTTAGTAACTTTTGGTAACTTGTTGTAACTCATTGTTTTGTTATCAACTTTCCGCAGATACCTTCAACAGTAACCCTATTCCCGCCATTGTAAAAATCATTGACGAGCCGCCGTAAGAAACAAGTGGGAGAGTTATTCCCGTTAACGGGATCAACCCTGTCATGGCACAAAGATTAACCAAAATCTGAAGAGCCAACCAACTGGTTACTCCTGCAGCCAAGTAACGGTAAAATCCGTCTTCTGCTTTTACCACAATTTGAAAAGCCCGCCACAAAAGGATATAAAAAGCAAAGATCAAAAGAACCGTCCCCATAAAACCCAATTCCTCCCCAATGATAGCAAAAATTGAGTCCCCCGCCGATTCCGGCAAATAGCCGTATTTTTGGCGCGATTCCCCCAACCCAACTCCAAACAACCCGCCCGAACCTAAAGCAATTAAAATTTGCCGTAGATGGTAACCGGCAGAAAGAGGATCTGCCTTAGACGGGTCAAAAAAAGTAAGAAGACGTTGCCTACGGTAAGGAGACGTAAAAATAAATCCCACACCCGCAACCATAACGGCTAACGAACCGCCAGCCAAAGGAAGAAGCGGCGCTCCGGCAATAAAATACATCCAAAGGCCAATAGCAAAAATAACGGCAGTCGTTGCAAAGTCCGGCTCTAGAAGAACCAAACCTCCCACCAATCCCAAAAGAAAAAGTATCGCAAAAAAACTAGGGAGCTTTTTATTATCATTAGCGGCCAAAGAGCTTCTTTTTCTGCGGCTCCTGTCATTACCAGAAAACCAAGCTGCGAGGTATAAAATTAAAGAAAACTTGGCTAACTCCGAAGGCTGGAAACTTATCCTTGATAGCAAAGGAACAGCCGGAAGAACTCCCGGCGGATTCAAAACTATCCACCGTCTTGCACCGTTTACCTCCGGCGCAAACCTATCATAAAGTGGGAAACTAACAAAACGTGGAACAGCCAGAAATAACAAAAGCAGTAAAGAACCAAAAAAAAGAGGCATTGCCAACGAACGTAAAGCTTTCCAATCTAAAAAAAGCACTACCGCAGCGCCAGCCGACCCCAACAAAGCCCAAAAAAGCTGGCGAAGAAGAAAGTGATACTTCCCGCCAAAAACGTCGTGTGCATAAACCACTGAAGCGTCATACACCATTAAAACACCAAACACAAGTAAGCCAAGCGTTATGGAAAGAAGAACCGGGTCCAGTTTTTTTTGCGACACCTTAATCATACTAACTTACATGTTATCACAGCTGTAACCGAGGTCTGAAAGGTTAAAGTGCAGAAGTTTTTAGCTAAAGCAACGCAATAATGATTCCCAACACAGCCGCCAGCGCGCTACCTATCCACATCCGCATTGTCACTTTTGTCTCCGGCCAGCCGAGAGCTTCAAAGTGATGGTGGATAGGTGCAATCTTAAAAACTCTTTTCCCCCGCAATTTTACCGACCAAACCTGCACAAAACTGGAAAGCACCTCCACTGTAAAAACTGCACCGATGACGGGCAGCACAATTTCTCGGTCCAAAAGAATAGCAAGCAAAGCAAAAGTCATTCCCAAGGGCAAGGTTCCCACATCACTCATCTCCACCCGCGCAGGGCAAATATTAAAATACAAAAAAGCCAGCTCAGCACCGACCACACTGGCCGAAAAGATTGCCAAATCATAATTACCCAACGCCAGCGCTACTACCCCGTAGGCCAAAAAAGCTAAGGCATGCGTTCCACCGGAAAGCCCGTCTAAACCGTCAGTTATTGAAAAGGCGTTGGCAAAAACCACCAGCAAGAATGCTGCTATAAAAGGATAGATAACTCCCAAATCAAAATACCCCAGCAACGGTATCCAGAGGGAACTTTGACCAAGATACTGGTACAGGAACCAGGCCGCCCCGCCGGCCAAAAAACACTGCAGTAAAAACTTCTCGTGAGCTTTAAACCCGCCGCGGTAACTGCCCATTGCGCGGAAAGCCTCTTTAAAGGCTTGCCAGGGTAAAAGAATTATTTTATATACACTCCACGTAATTCCGGAAAAAGTAACTACGGGAGTAATCCCCTTGCGTACCGCTGAAGAAACACGATTGTGGCCAAAAACGTTAAAAAGGTCATCCGCCGCACCCAAAAAACCCCCTAAAACAAGAACAGCCAAAAGAAGCCCCACCGGGGCTGTTAAATTCAAAACTAAATTAAGAACAATGACCGGTAGAAGAACAATCAGACCGCCCATTACCGGCGTCCCCGTCTTTTGGGCGTGGTTTTCAATTTTTTTGTCCAGCTCTTCTTTCCCCTGCCGGCGAATATTACTGTGATAAAGAAAGCCAATAATTACAGGAGCCAGCGCAAAAGCAAGCAAAAAAGAACCAAGAATACAAAGCAAAAATTTAATCATAAAAAAACCTAACTGCAAAACCTCAAGGTAGTAATCTCGCGCAAAAGATTCTTCACTTCTCGCTATACTCAAAGCTCAGAATGACATCGCAATAAATAACTCAAAAAAACATAAACGCTTACTAAAAGTATAACACGCGAAGCAGAGAAAAATCACAAAGAAAATACCGCTGTTTGAAAGCTTTCCGTGGGACAAGAAAGTCAAACAAACAGCGGTAATGGGAAAATTCAACTTACTTAGGCCTACTTCTGGTGTGGAATCTCCTTATCGTTATCCAGCGCGGACATAACTGCAACGAAGATTACAAAACCCGCAAGGATGACTGCAACCAGCCCCCATACAAAAATCTCCTCAACCAGACCGGACATTTTTCTCTCACCTCCTTATCTTTAC
>CAYXRZ010000038.1:0-1554 GCA_964467235.1 uncultured Candidatus Saccharibacteria bacterium | reverse complement strand
CTCTTGCCAAGTGTAACGGTGGGTCCCCAAAACATCTTCAAGTTTTACAATTAGCTCCGGGTCCAGAGAAAAATAATCTGCCGACTCCAAATTATCATCTCCATTTTCACCTATACCATCGAGACCAATTCTTGTCCTTTTCAGGTCATAAGACATCCCATCCAAAGTCAGGCCGTCATATCCAAATGCCGCCGTGCTTCCCAAGACCCAAAGTCCGTTTTCTTGATTATCCCAAGCATCCTCAACATCAACACCTTTCTCGTAGTCACGAAAAGTACCGTTGGCAATTAACGCGGCACGAACATCTTCTGCCCCGCTAAAAATTTCAATATTATCACCGGCAATAAAAGCATAGAAACCGTCACTGGGTGCGAAATTATCTTTAAAAACAACTTTACCCGACACAAACAAAGCACCTTCTTTGCCGCTAAACCCAGCATCATTCTCAACAGTAAGGTCGCCCTGAACCTTAACAATCGGGCACGCGCTAAAAGAAATATTATTCACACCAACTTTCCCATCTTTCATCACACCCCCGCTGGTTTCGCAAGCATCAGGAACATCAAAATTAGCGTCAAAAAATCCAAAGTTATACACATAATAATCATTAGCATCGTCATAAAAAGCCAATGAATAATTGCCTGTATTTTGCCAAGGCTCTTCGGAAACCGCACCGTCCGGTCCCAACTCAATTTGTTCATGTGAAAGCACTAAGCCCGCACTGCTAAAAGGCATTGAAAAGTAATTGTAATCGGTAGCTAAATCTGCAAACCGGGGGTCAGAACGGAAAGAAAGCGCGCTGTTATCAGGAAGAGTCAGACTAATATCCCGCCGAGCAAAAATATCACCTGCCTCGGACTGAAACCAAGAATCAAAAATCGGTGCGGTCACGGCTAGATTTACGTTAATATTTTTAGAAATCCCACATTCTCCAATAGCGCTTATTTGGAAACTGTAATTACCCTCCGAAGTTCCGTTAGTTTCCACTTTCAACCGAAACGTTTTCCCTCCCTTTGGATCTATTGATATTTGGCTGTGTGACGGATCACTCGCAGTTTCATGGAGCGATGCACTTATACCAGAACCCGTAGGAACACCTACTAGAGTTAAAACAACTTCCTTTCCTACTTCCCAGCAATCGTTATCTTCCACTGTGAAAACCTTCACTGCGCTAGCAGAAGTTGTAATATATAAAGTGGTAGAATCCGGAACAACGCTAAAATCGGCCTCCTTAACTCCTAAATAGGCATAGTTAGTTTGACCGGTCTCAAAAGCAGCGGGATTCCACCATGCATAATAATTAAAATCAGCATCTGCATCGTAACTTATCTGCGAACAATCGGGATCCGCAACCGAAGGGGCTACACAGCGGTTAAACTTGGTCGGACACCAGCAAGTGTTGGGTTCAATATATACTTTGTGATCTGCCTCACTAACGGGAACCGAAAACCCTGTTACCGGAGTTAAAAGAGCGCCCGCATTCGGATCATCCAACCGAAGGGTAGCGTTCCCCACCACAGCTTCACCGGCGTCACGAATCCCGTAGTTACTTGA
>CAYXRZ010000037.1:0-7324 GCA_964467235.1 uncultured Candidatus Saccharibacteria bacterium | reverse complement strand
CAATTAACGTAGAAATAATTACCATTACTATAATAACTTCTAAAAGAGTAAAACCACCCGACCTGCGGTCGAAATTACCAATTTTCAATCCGCCAGCTGGCGGAAAATTACAAATTTTAAATTTTAAATTCATCTTATTTTGAATTAGCGCCCTTTAGGTCGCGGGCCCCCAAGCGCGCCGTAAACGTCGCTACTACCTTCTTTTTCCGTAGCAACACTCTTCTCATATCCGCGTAAATCCTTCCCTCCTATTCGCGTTAATTCGCGCTCTCCATTCGCGTAAATTAGCGTTTGTCCCTAGGGGCAGGTAACCAAATAACAGGCATCAGTTCCATCATCCTCATGATCATCAGGACATGAACAATCACCAATACTTGTGCGGTAATTCGAATCCACTTCCATCTGCGCCGAAAGACAATAACAACTTCCGTTCGAACTGAAAAGATATTCTCGATCGTCCTTGGGGTCCTCAGGAAGAACATTTAAGTATCGATCCGTGCCGGAAGTTAAACCACTCAAAGCTGTATTAATTGACTCATACGTGCTTAAACTTCCTGTACCTGGATACTCTCCGTTGTCTGTAAAATACATTTCCAAAGCATTTCGCAGGTTATTTAAATCTCCCGCACGCTTGCCGTCATTCCCGCGCTTGAGAGACGTGAGGTAATACCCACCTCCAATTCCGGCCATAATACCGATAATAATTATAACTAGAAGGAGTTCCATCAAAGTGAATCCTTCGCTATTTTTCATTTTTTTAATGAAATTCATTGTTAGAAGACACCTCCTTTCAATACAAATGTAACTTGCGGGTAAGAACCCGCGTAACTAATAGTAACTCATGGTAACTCATGGTAACTTTCCGGATCCTCAACAAGTTACTACTAGTTACAATAAGTTACTACAAGTTATACGTTTACAGCATCCCAACATACCACTCCCAAATAACACTGCCATAAAGAGCAGAAACTGCCGTCCCCGCAATCAAGAACGGGCCAAATGGCACCCTTTGGCCAAACTCCCTCTTCCCACTAACTAAAAGAATAGCAGAGACAATGCCCCCAAACAAGAAGGCTAGAAATGCCGCTACCAAAGTACCGGGCCAACCCAAAACAAGCCCCATCAAAAAGCCCAGCTTAACATCACCAAGCCCCATTCCACGACCCCGGGTGACCAAAATTAGAATCATAAAGAAACCAGCCAAAGAAATGGCAGGAATACCATACTGTTTCAGATTCATCAGCCAGTATCTAGTATCTAGTATTTTGTATTTAGTATCGAAGAAAGGAGGGAAAAAACGCCAAAGAATGGTTACAACTACTGCAGGTATTGTTACTGAATCCGGCAACACACCATATTCTAAATCCGCAAAGAAGAGCACGAGAAAAGAGGAAAATAACGTACAATAAAATGAATAATGCAACCAAAAATCCCATCCGCGAGAATCAGCTACTAACCCGCCTGCCGGCGAGGCAAGTCCGCGTGAATCCGCAGTGAAACAAAACAAAACAACAAAACCAATTCCCGTAAGAAGCTCCACAACGGGGATTCTCAACGGTATTTTCTCACCGCAATAGCGACAACGGCCCCTCAGAAAAAGAAAAGAAAAAAGAGGAATAAGATCAAACCAACGTAGGGGAGTGCGGCACGATTCGCAGTAAGAGCGCCCGAAAAGAATTGATTCCCTCCGCGCAGCCGGCGATTCCTCATTTCTTGGAGTAGCGCCCTTCAGGGCGCATTCTTCTTTTGGCGCCCCATGGGGCGCAGCTACATTTTTCCCTTTTGTAGCTGCGGGGCACTGCCCCGCCTCTTTTGTAGTTGAGGAATCGGCGGAGTAATTACCACGTCGAGGCAACCGGTCGATTAATACATTCAAAAAAGAACCGACCGCCGCACCGATAATAAAGGGCAGAAAGTATAAAGCCATCAGACATAAAAGTTAGTGTCCTTATTGCGTACTATCAGGCACACAAAAGTACTCATCCGCAGCCACAGTACCATCACAAATAGTGCCATCACCTGCAGGAGCCGCACTTGAACAATCCGCTTTATCCTGGAAAGCATCTGACTCAGGCAAGAAGCAAACGTGAACATTTTCATCGCTATCTTCCGTAATATACAGCTCACCGTTAGTAATAGGGCTACGATTACTAAAACCGGCACGAAGCTCGTTTTCGGTTACTAGGTTAGCACCATAGTTGCTCCATGCACTGCTTGTAAGCTGCGTTCCGGAAGGAACTGACGCACTGGCAGTATCCCATGGATACTCTTCTTTAATACCATAATACCGCTCGCAGGCTGTCATAAATTCACGAGCAGAAGATTGTCTAGCCGTATCACGTCCGCGTCGGATCTGTTCAATAGGGTTAATTGCTGCCAAAACACCAACCGCCAAAATACCAATAATAACAATAACCACCAATAGCTCCACCAACGTGAAACCGGATTCATTTTCTTTTAGATATTCTTTAATTTTCAATTCAAGGTTTCACCTCCTTCCAAAGATAATTAATATTAAAACTGTCCCGTCAAGTTATATATCGGCATTATAATAGAAAGCACCATAAACCCGACTCCCACACCAAGCACAATCATAATAAGGGGCTCCAGAGCAGTAGTCAAGTTCTCCACCGTGTGTTCTGCCTCACCTTCAAAATAGTCGGCAACCTTGAGTAAAACCTCGCCCAACTCGCCGCTTTCTTCCCCGACCCGCACCATCCGCCCCACCAGCGGGGGAAAATATTCCGAAGCCGCCAAGGGAGCAGCTAGTGTTTCCCCGTGCCTTACAACCTCCCGTGCTTGGTCCAAAACGTCTTGATAAAGAACATTTGTTGTTGCTTCCCGGACAATTTTTAAAGAGTCTAAAATTGGCACTCCGCTGGTTAAAAGAAGCGACAAAGTCCGCGTAATTTCCACAAGCTGAAGCTGCTTTATTAGCTTACCAAAAATAGGAACTTTCAAAACCAGTTCGTCCATAAAATACCGCCCCGTCTCCGTACCGCGAAACCAGCGATAAAACATTACTACCCCTGTAATAACTGCTAAAAAAGCCCACCAGTATTTGATCATCAAGTCAGAAAAGTTTAAAAAGAATCGCGTGGTAATTGGAAGCTGAGCTTCAAAACTCTCGTAAATCATCTTCAGCTTAGGCATTACAAAAACCAAAAGCAAAATTGCCACGCCAACCATTGCCGTCATTACCAAAGCGGGATAAAAAAGCGCCCCCTTAATTTTCGCCCGCAGTTCGTCTCTCTTCTCCAAGTTCTCCGCCAACCGCAAGAGGACCTTCTTGATCGCCCCCGAAGCTTCCGCGGCTTCTACCAAGGAAGTATAAGTGGGCGAAAAAACGTCCGGGAACTTGCGCATTGCCTCCGAAAGCGGCTTCCCGCCCTCGACTTCACCCAAAATATACTCCAAAATATCGCCAAAAGGTGTTTCCCCGGCCTGGTCGCGTAGAATTGAAAGTGCTTGGGTTAAAGGAAGGCCGGCACCAACCATCGTTGCCAATTGGCGGGTAAAAACAACTTTTTCCTTGGCGGTTACGCCTTGAATTTGTTTTTTTAAAGAACTAATATCAAAAAGAGAACTTTTGGCCTCAATTGAAATGGGCACCAAGCCCTTCTCTTGCATCACCGCCGCCGCACGCTCCCTGCTCCCTGCTTCTACAGTTCCTTTCCTTGTCTCTCCGGTACTGTCTTTTGCAACATATTTAAAAATGGGCATGATTATCTTGTTATCCAGTTAGCTTGTCATTCCGTTTTCAGAAAAGAACCGGGGCTGGACCGTTTCTGAAAACATCGAGGATTTTGCTTAGGTTTTGACTCGAAATTAAATGCAAAATCTTCGCTGAGCGAGCTTAGAAATAAAAATTTATTTTACAAAAATAAAAACAGCAAGCGTTTTTCAGAAATGCGTCCGGCCCCATTTCAACAACTGTAAACTCACTTTAGCAAGCGATCAAACTCCTGGGGTTTTAGTGTAAACCGGCGGGCAGTATCTCTTTCCACTTTACCCTCTTTCACCAACCGCGCCAACGCGCGCTCCAAACTAACCATTCCTTGTTCCAACGAAGTACTGATCACATTATCAATCTGGTGCGTATTACCCTCACGAATAATATTGCGAATACCGGGGCTGGAAAGGAGGATTTCACAAGCCGGATAAAGACCACCGCCAATTGCTGGGACCAGCCGCTGCGAAACTACCGCCTCTAATGTGGTGCTGAGCTGCGTCTGAATCTGCTTTTGCTCGTCCTCGGGGAAAACGTCAATAATCCTGTTTACAGTTTGGGCAGCAGAATTTGTGTGCAAGGTGGAAAGGACAAGGTGACCTGTTTCGGCAATTGTAACTGCAGAAGAAATTGTTTCGTAGTCGCGCATCTCTCCCACAAAAACAACATCCGGGTCCTCTCGCAAAACTGTTCGGAGGGCAATATCCCAAGCCAGTGTGTCTTCGTGCATCTCCCGCTGGTTAACCAGCGCGCGTTGATTTTCAAAAACATATTCAACAGGATCCTCAATAGTAAGAATATGCACCGGACGCTCTCGGGCAATTCTGTCTAGCATAGCGGCAATTGTTGTTGACTTGCCCTGCCCCGCAGGTCCCGTAACCAAAACAAATCCTTGAGGAAGCTTGCAAAAATCCTTTAATATATCGGGAAGGTGCAGTTCTTCCAAACCAGGAACTTCCAAAGGAATACGCCGGAACGCCGCCGCCAAACTTCCCATAGAATAATAGGCGTTAACGCGAAATCGCGAATCGCTATAGGTAAAGGAAAAATCCAAATTCTTGTTAACCTTCAACCGTTCTACCTGATCGGTATCAAGAAGGGAAAAAACCAAGCGTTGGGTATCTTCGGAGTTTAAAGTGGGGAAATCAGTAAGCGGAGTCAACTCCCGCGCCAAGCGGAGAATGGGTGGGACCTCTACCGAAAGATGCAAATCAGAAGCACCTTCCTCAATTGTTGCTTTTAAAAGTTTTTCTAGTTGCTCTTCCATAGGCAGGAAAATCAGCTTTCAGCAGCCAGCTCCGCCAGATTGGCAAACAGCTAACAGCCAAAAAGGTGATACATGTAAATACTATTTGTAGCTTACACTTTGTAAAGAAAAATGTCAAAGCCTTTTACGGTGCGCGGTTGGGCAGAAAAAATTAAGGTGGGGGTGCTGTTTTCAAGAGCATAGAAAAATTTGCTAAATTATCAATTAACGCTAACTTATAGACAAATTTTTCTCTAAGCGCGCCGTCGCAAAAAATATCAAGCGGGCGCGCGGCTCTTGAAAACACGCACACCCATCTTATTTTCTTGGCAAGAAAATCATTCCTCACGCGTAACGCGAAGGACCTCTTCCGGCGTAGTCTTGCCCTGAAGAACCTTCAAAAAGCCGTCCTGGCGCAAAGTAATCATTCCTTCTTTTATTGACTGATCTTCAATTGCCTGCGTGGGTTGTTTTTCCAAAACAAGGCGAGAAATAGAGTCTGATGCTTTCAAAACCTCAAAAATACCGGTCCTTCCTTTATAACCCGAGCCCTCACAACGCTCGCAACCCTCGCCCTTCCAAAAGACTATCTTGCCCTCTTTTTTCTCCACGTTTTGCTCAAAAAGGGTTTCTCCCAAAGCCTCCCTAATTTCATCCACCATCTCCTGCGGCGGGTGGAACTCTTTTTTACATTTCTTGCAAACCGTGCGAACGAGCCGCTGGGCAACAATCGCGTTAACCGTAGAAGTAAGAAGGTAAGGCTCTGCACCCATATCCAAAAGGCGGGGCAGGGCACCGGCGGCTGAGTTAGTGTGCAGCGTAGAAAAAACAAGGTGGCCAGTAAGCGCCGCGTGAACTGCTAACTCCGCAGTTTCTGTATCGCGAATCTCACCCACCATAATAATATCGGGATCCTGGCGAAGAATAGAGCGAAGCCCGCTGGCAAAGTTAAGCCCAACCTCCCGATTGACCTGAATCTGTGTTACCCCCTCCAACTTAATTTCGACCGGGTCCTCCAGAGTTACAATATTTACCCCTACCTCATTAATTTTGGAAATGGAAGAAGCCAACGTGAGGGTTTTACCACTACCCGTCGGGCCGGTAACCAGCATAATTCCGTTGGGCAGGGTAATGGCATCATGTATACGCTTGAGAGATATACCAAAAAGACCCAACTCCTCCAAACTCATTATGTTTCCTGTCTCCTCCAAAAAGCGAATTACAACTTTTTCCCCGTAAGCTGACGGGACAACAGAAACTCGAAGGTCAACTTTCAAATCTCCTACCTCAATCTTAAGCCGACCATCCTGCGGAACACGATGTTCATCCAACCTAAGATGAGAAAGAATTTTTACCCGGGCAACAATAGAAGGGTGGATTCTTCGCGGGAGCGTAAACCGCTCTCTAAGAACACCGTCAATGCGGTAACGGACTCTGGTTTGTTCTTCCTGGGGTTCAATGTGAATATCCGAAGCACGAGCCTTGACACCATACTCTAAAAGACGGGAGACAATTCGTGAAACCGGCGCATCACGGATAATTTTATCAGCGTCTTCCATCCTTTCAATTTGTTCTTCAATTTTAGTTGTGGTCTTAGGTGCAACTGCCTCCACTGCTTCCGAAATTTCCGCTTCCACTTTCTCTTCCCCGTAAAACCTTTCCAGACCGGCTTCCAAATCCCTTTCCTCCGCCAGCATAGGGTCCACGTTCATTCCACTTCTTCTTTCCAAAAGCTCAATTGCCGGCAGGTCCAAAGGATCCAACATTGCCACCTGCAGTTTACCGGCTTTTTTATCCAAAGGGATTACCTTATAATTACGAGCTGTCGGCTCAGGGACCAGCTCCAGAATTTCCGGAGGGACGGTCTTCCCGGCAAGTTCCACAAAAGGAAAACCCAAAAATTTTGCCCTTGCCTGGGCAAATTCCTTATCCGAAACCCAATCCTTTTCCTTTACCAAATCCGTTTCCGATTTTCCCAAATTAACGGATTCTAAATGAAGCTCCTCCTTTTGACCCGGGGTAATAAGCTCCATAGAAACTAAGATATCGCCAAAAGTTTTGTGGTTTTCTACCTGCTGAGGATTAGCAGAAATTCCCACCGCAGAAACAGAGGTTTGTTCAGAAGAGGCAGATTTTTCTGTATTTTTAAACTCGGGCATGATAAGAAGTAACTTGCAACTAAGAAGTTGCTTAACTAATTGTAACTCGTGGTAACTCCAAAGACTATTCTGGCAACAAGTTACTAAACGTTACTACTAGTTACCACAAGTTTCATCTACTGCTAATCTATCAAAATAACCCCAACCTTTCAACCACAGAAAAACTAAGATACAATATATTTATGCAAA
>CAYXRZ010000036.1:0-7436 GCA_964467235.1 uncultured Candidatus Saccharibacteria bacterium | reverse complement strand
AATAACCCCAACCTTTCAACCACAGAAAAACTAAGATACAATATATTTATGCAAAACAAAGAAACTCACGCCCAGTTAATAATTGGAAAAACAAAAGCAGCACGAGAAAAAACAGTAAAAGAGATCGCTGGGCTAGACGACCTAAAAAACCGCCCCGACGTACACATTTTAAAACTCGAAAAGGGGGAGTCCTCAATTGGAATTGACACCGTCCGCGCATTAATCCACAATCTTTCCCGCAAACCGCACCAACGCAAGAAAAAGATTGCCGTTATTTGGGAAGCGCAGTTTTTAACCGAGGAAGCCCAAAATGCACTCCTCAAAACCCTAGAAGAACCGCCGGGAGAAACCCAAATCGTAATTGCCGTAAACAGCACACATAATTTACTACCCACCATCCTTTCCCGCTGTGAAATAATCCGCTTGCGCGGTCAAGCAGACGACCAACCGGATATTCCCCAAGAAATAAAAAATGAATTCTATACTCTCTTAGAAGAAAGCTACGGAGGGCGCATGGATTGGTCCGAAAAAGAGAAAGAGCGGCTTAAAAACAACCGAGATGTAGTAAATCTAATCTCAAACTGGCTTTTAATCCTTCGCAGTGGTCTTTTTGAAGAAAAAACAACCAAAAAATACCTCAAAGAGGGTCTAAAATACCTAAATCTTCTTCAAAAAACAAACATCTCCCCCCGCCTAACTATCGAAACTTTCCTCCTATCCCTTCCCATAAAAAAAGTGAAAGGTAATAAAACTTAAAAAGGGTGGGGTAACCCGCGAGAGTAGATGAATCTAATCCCAAAACATGCTATAATGGATGTGTGTTTAGAGAAGAAGAAGCACTAGAAATTTGTGAAGAAGTAATCCGCGAAAAAGGCCTTACTATCAATATTTCAGGAGCTAAAAAAGAAGACGAAAAAATCGTCTTTCTTTTTTCCAATGCGGGAGAAAAAAAAGAACTCAAGAAACTCTCTTCTGAACTCCACCGCGTCTTAAACACCGACATTGAACTTAGAAAGATTGAAACCCGCGAAAAAGCCAAACAGCTCGACGGGATAGGGAAGTGCGGTCGAACGCTGTGCTGTGCTACTTGGTTGGGTAAAAGTAATCCCGACAAATTTGAAAAAATCAAAGATTGTGATACTCTTTCCAGGGGCGGAAATAATTTAGGTTCCTGCGGCAAGCCACTGTGCTGCCTTTTTTATTTGAAGAATGATTGGTTGGAAGAGCAGAAAAAGCAAGTAGAAGAAAAACCAAAGCAAAAGGAATCTGGGCAAGAACCAAAAAACAAAGACAAGGAAAAGAAATCAAAAAAGGAAAAAAAGAAGCACATCCGAAGGATAAGAAAATTAAAAATCTAGATTTATAAAAGAACTTTCGAATTCTCCCTTGAAGGAAAATTCGCGACCAATTAATACATTTGCTGAAGGCTTTTTTGCACTTGTCTCTCCGAGACGTAGATGGAAAGGCGCTGCAAATTTAACACCTAGAATTGTTCGCCTTTCCATCTCCGAATGAGGCGCCGAAGTCTATTTGAGGTTTATAGCTTTAGTAGCCGCCGAATGTTCTCGGGAGACAAGGTGCGGAAAAGATTAATAACAAAATTAAAATGGCAAACGACAACACTCAATACCAAGCAGAACAAATAAAAGTCCTCGAAGGGCTTGATCCAGTAAGGAAAAGGCCCGGTATGTATATTGGTTCCACGGATGAACGCGGCCTTCACCACCTGGCTACAGAAATTGTCAACAACTCTGTGGACGAAATACTTTCCGGAAGGGGCAACCGCATTGAAATAACTCTCCACAAAGACGGCTCAGTCATCGTCGCCGACAACGCCGGCGGTATCCCTGTTGAAGTGAAAAAAGAATACGGAAAATCCGCTCTCGAGCTGGTAATGACAAAACTCCACGCTGGGGCAAAATTTTCCAAAGGTGCCTACAAAATTTCCGGTGGCCTGCACGGAGTGGGTTCTTCGGTAGTTAACGCCCTTTCTGAGTCAATGGAAGTAACCGTCCTCCGCAATGGTAAAGCCTATCAACAAAAATACGAAAGGGGAGAGCCGCAAACCGAAGTAGAAGAAAAGGACAAAAGCAAAGTAAAAAAAGAGGATTTTTGGACCGATCCCCGCACCCCTTTGGAAACGGGCACAATTGTAACCTTTCATCCTGATCCTAAAGTATTTGAAACAACCGAATTTAATTACCAACAGCTCCGCGACCAGTTCCGCGAATACGCCTACCTCACCCCGGGAATGACTATAAAGATAAGCGAACTTCGCACGGAGAGCAGAAAAGAAGATTCTTTCTATTTTGAGGGCGGCATAAAAAGTTTGGTTAATTCTATCAACCGCCATAAAAAACCAATTACCCCCGTCCTTTACTTTCGCGACGAAAAAGAAGGCGTACTTACAGAAGTTGCCCTCCAGTGGGTAGAAGGTTATCCAAAAAACATTCTTTGTTTTGCCAACAACATCAAAAACCTGGGCGGTGGTACGCACCTTACGGGACTAAAATCAGGTCTGACCAGAACCGTTAACGACTACGCAATTGCGCAGGAAATTCTGGACAAAGAGGACGAAAACCTTTCGGGAGAAGACATTCGCGAGGGTCTGACCGCTGTTGTCTCTATAAAAATGAACGCAGAAAATATCCAATTTGAAGGGCAAACCAAAACAAAGCTCGGAAACAGCAATATCCGCGGTCTAGTTCAGGAAACTGTTCGTGAAAAGCTATCCGAGTTTCTAGAGGAAACCCCCAGTGTAGGTAAAAATATTGTTCAAAAGGCAATTACTGCCTCTAGAGCACGAAAGGCCGCCCGAAAAGCTCGCGCAACAGTCATGCGCAAGGGCGCCCTAACTTCCACCACCCTGCCGGGCAAGCTGGCCGACTGCTCAGAAACCGAACCGGAAAAATGCGAACTTTTTATTGTCGAGGGTGATTCTGCCGGAGGCTCGGCAAAACAAGGTCGGGACCGCCGGTTTCAAGCTATTTTGCCCTTGCGTGGTAAAATTCTCAACGTAGAAAAGGCAAGCCTTAACCGTATGCTAAATAACAAAGAAATCAAGAACCTAATTATTGCTATGGGCACCGGAATCGGCGAGAGTTTTGAACCCGAAAACACGCGCTACGGAAAACTCATAATTATGTGTGACGCGGACGTTGACGGCAAGCACATTGAAACCCTTCTTCTTACACTATTCTTCCGTTATATGGGAGAGCTCATTGACACAGGCAACCTATACGTAGCCAAACCGCCACTTTACAAAATTACTTCTGGGAAAAGAGAAGAATGGGTTTATACCGAGAAGGAAAGAAAAGAGCTGGAAAAAGAATGGGGCGGTAATATTCACATTCAACGCTATAAGGGCTTGGGAGAAATGAACCCAACACAGCTTTGGGAAACAACTATGAACCCGGAAAACAGAATTTTAAAACAAGTAACCGTAGAAGACGCTCAAAAAGCCGACGAAACTTTTACTAAATTAATGGGAGACGATGTGGCACCAAGAAAACGCTTTATCCAAACTCGAGCCAAAGAAGCGGAATTGGATGTATAATCAGCTTGTCAGCTTGTCAGCCTGCTACTCAGTCAGCTTGCCAGTTAATAAATACTGGTTAATTTTAAAAAAGACGCGCTGTGCGTACCGTTTACGAAGGTATAGAAAAATTTGCTTAAACATACTATGTAACTTCTACAACTAACTAGATGCAAATTTTTCTCTAAGTGAGCCCGCAGACCAGAATCACTTCACAGGCGAATGACCTTCGGAAACGCGTACGCACAACGGGCCAAAGAAATAACAATTATGGCAGAAGAAAAAGAAAAAGAAAAAATTGAAAAGCAGCAAATTGCTGAACGCATTCAGCCTTCGTCCATTGTCGACGAAATGGAAGGCTCGTACCTTGACTACGCCCTGAGCGTTATTGTCTCTCGCGCCCTTCCTGACGTTCGCGACGGCTTAAAGCCCGTACAGCGGCGCATCATTTACGCAATGCACGATCAGGGGATTGGTCCTAAAGACCGCTACCAAAAAAGTGCGGCTGTAGTAGGAGAAGTCCTTAAAAAATACCACCCTCACGGCGACAGCGCTGTCTATGATGCGTTGGTACGCATGGCCCAAAACTTTTCCCTCCGCTACCCCTTAATTGACGGCCAGGGTAACTTTGGCTCCGTGGACGGGGACTCTGCTGCAGCTATGCGCTACACCGAAGCCCGCCTTGCTGCCATTTCCGAAACACTCCTTGCCGATATTGACAAAGAAACAGTTCCCTTCGCAGATAATTACTCCGGTTCGGCGAAAGAACCGGAAGTTTTGCCTTCGCCGCTTCCAAATTTACTACTTAATGGTGCATCGGGAATTGCCGTAGGAATGGCCACCAACATCCCCCCGCACAACCTTGGTGAGGTAGTAGATGCGCTTTGCTACATGATTGATAACATCAAAATTGACCAAAAAGACACGGGATACACTTACGAAACTTTTGACGGGAGGGAAAGGGAAATAGGGCAGGATTTTGAAATTGACAGCGATGTAACTGTCGAAAAGCTAATGGATTTTATAAAAGGTCCGGATTTTCCAACCAGCGGTGAAATTTACGACCGCGAGGAAATAATCCGCGCCTACGCAACGGGTAAAGGGCGGGTTGTCACCCGCGGCAAGGCCCACATTGAAGATATTGGAAACGGCAAACACAACATTATCTTCACCGAAATACCATACCAAGAAAACAAAGCCCGCCTAGTGGCTAAAATTGCCGGTTTAGTTCGCGACGAAGTAATCGAAGACATAACCGATCTTCGTGACGAATCCGACCGTGATGGTTTGCGCATCGTAGTGGAAACCAGAAGAAACTCACGCCCCCAAAAAGTTCTTAACCAGCTATTCAAACACACCCGTTTGCAAACTGCTTTTAATGCCAACATGGTCGGTCTGGTTCGTGGAGAACCAAAAACCCTAACTCTCAAAATGATTTTGCAGGAACTCCTCCGTTGGCGAAAAGAAGTCTCCGTCAAAAAAACCATCTACCTCTTACGTCAAGCCCGCGCTCGCGAACACATCCTCCTGGGGTTAAAGATAGCTTTTGATCATCTGGACGAAGTTATTGAGACTATAAAAAAGAGCGAAAGTGCTGAAAAGGCAAAAGAAAACTTAATGGAAAAATTTGAACTTTCCGAAATGCAAGCGCAAGCAATTTTGGATATGCGTTTGCGGCGCCTGGCTCGTCTGGAAAGGGAAAAAATTGAAAACGAGCTGGAAGAAATTCTCGAAAAAATTGAGACCTACGAAGCTTTCCTTAAAGATCCGGTCAAGGTTATGAAAGAGTCTAAACAAACATTCCTCGATCTAAAAGAGGATTACGGCGACGAGCGCAGGACAGTTGTCCACCCTGGCAAACCGGGAGAATTTGCGGAAGAAGACTTAACCCAAGAAGAAGATATCCTAATCACCCTCACCAAGGGGGGCTACGTAAAACGGGTTAAACCCAAAATCTTCAAATCGCAAAAGAGGGGAGGGAAGGGGGTAATCGGCATGCAAACTAAAGAGGACGATTTTGTCTTTGCCCTTAAATCTGCTTCTACTTTGGATACCATTCTTTTCTTCACCGCCCAAGGCAACATTCACAAAATAAAGGGATACCAACTTCCGGAAATGGGGAGAACTGCGCGGGGCAAAGCTATTGTTAATGTTATTGACATTGCTCCCAATGATGACGTAGTAGCAATTGTTCCCCTAGCAAAAGGTAACGGCGCTAAATACCTAACTTTCACCACCCAGCAAGGCCAAATAAAAAGGACATCTCTGGAAGAGTACGAAAACATTAGAAGCGGCGGAATTATTGCTATCAATATAAAAGAGGACGACCGTCTAGCGGCTGCGACAGCTACCAGTGGAAAAGATCAAATCATCCTTATCACTAAAAATGGGCAGTCAATTCGCTTCGAAGAAAAGGAAGCACGGGCTATGGGCAGAAACACTTCCGGAGTTAAAGGAATCGACCTAAAGAAAGGCGACGAGGTAGTTAATATGAACGTCGTAAGAAATTCCGAGAATTTGAAAGAGAAAACGTTACTTACCGTCACCGCCAAAGGCTACGGTAAAAAGACGCCCCTTGAAGAATACCCGCTGCAGGGTAGGGGAGGGCGCGGGGTTATTGCTATGCGTGTTAAAGATAAAACTGGCCCTGTTGTAAAAACCCGTATAATCTCCCCGGAAGAAGATGATCTTTTCCTAATTTCCGAAGAAGGCCAAGTAATCCGCCTTAACCCTCAAGAAATATCTGAACTGGGCCGCTCCACCCAAGGCGTCCGCGTCATGCGCCTCTCCAAAGGCGATTCCCTCTCCGCCCTAACCACCCCAGAATAATACTTCCAAATACTTCCAACCCAGGGTTGGAATAGCATTTATAATAACTTATAAATGTGGTTGTTTTGTTAGCGCAGTTAATTTTTTTGCAGCGTGTTGGTTGTGCACACTTTCCCTCTCAACCGAAGATTTTTTCTCTTGAAGGGCATTCTTAGTTTCCAAAATATGATTTAACAGTTTACGGGTCTTTGCTGGTTCCTCGGCCACCCAACCTAAATCCTTTTCCTTGATAATCTCTAAATTGCCGTTTTCTTGACCGGGGATATGTGAAAGGGCTAAAAACGGTTTGCCTACTGCTGCTGATTCAAACAAAAGGTTTGGGCCTGCTTTTCCGGCAACAAGGTCCGAACAGGCCATAAGTTCGTGAATTTTATCGGTATATCCGTAAACATTTACCTCGTTTTCACTTTGAAGAAAATCTTCAAAAGTTCGGGTCATTTTTTGATAACTTTTGAAGATGCCAAGAAGCATTTTGTTGCTTCCTGCAATAAGATTTAACGTAATAGGTCGGTTGAGCTTTGTAAAAACAGGAAGAAACTTAGTAATCCCCTGCGCTCCTAAACTCCCCGCACAAACAGTGAGCGTAAATCTCTCTTGCAACTTGCAACTTTCAACTTCATAAAACTGCGGGCGAACCAACCAGCCAGTTGCCTTTACTTTCCCGGGGGTCACGCCTAATTCCAAAGCTCGTCTGCGGGCTTCTTCATCATAAACCAAGTTCAAATTGGCCTTTTTAGAAAGTTCTAAAGGGTGAAAAGTGCGAGGATTACAGATATAATTAAAAAGCTTGAATTTATACCTCTTTGCAAGTTTTTCTAATGGGGGATTGTATAAAAAATAAGTAGAAAGAACCATGTCCGGCTGAAATTTATTAATTACTTTTTCCAAATCACTAAGTTTACGAACTTTAAAAATTTTCCGAAACAAGTTCTCAAAATTACCGTTCTTAGTCAGCTCAAAACCGACCTTGTTTAAAGTAGGGAATAATCTATAAGCAGGGTAATACTGCAACGTTGTCTCGCGAAACTCAAAGGAAACCAACTTCACCTGCCAGCCGGCATCTTCAAAAGCG
>CAYXRZ010000035.1:0-7530 GCA_964467235.1 uncultured Candidatus Saccharibacteria bacterium | reverse complement strand
GGTTTTACTCTTTTAGAAGTTATTATAGTAATGGTAATTATTTCTACGTTAATTGGGATTGGTACGTTGAGTTATATGACGGTGCAAAAGAGCGGGCGGGATTCCGCGCGGCAAAGCGACCTTACGCGTATGCAGGGCGCTTTGGAGCTTTATTATTCTGACAGCCATGCTTATCCGACTTTGGGAGATTGTTCAAGCGACCTTTGGGTGGAGGCAACGGATTTGGAGGATTCGCTTGTTCCTGCTGGGGATAAAAGTTATTTGGATGAACTCCCCTGCGACCCGTTGGATGACAGTGAAAGTGCAACCTGCGCCAGCGGCGACGGAGCTGCGTACTATTACTGCCAGTTTAACGATTCGGGTTGTTACTGCCTTGTCGGCGATATGGAAAAAGAGGATAATGATCGTTCGGAAGGTGATTGCGGCCCCGGTGGCTATGAAGCAAGTAATGTGACAGATGGGTATTATCTTACCTGCCCATAAAGAGGAAATTTGTAGTGACTAGTTCCAATCAGAATTGGAACGTTACTAATGGTAACTTATTGTTTTTTAGTTTTAGTGTAGACAGCAAGTTCCGGTTGATTACTTACATTACTTACAAGGAATTACAATGATTGGCAGAAATTCTCAACAAGTTACAACAAGTTACAATGAGTTACAACAAGTTACTTCCGTTAGCGGTTTTACATTAATCGAGCTTCTTGTTGCGGTTGCTATTATTGCAGTAATCACAGCCATATCTATCCCCTACTTTCACGATTTTACGGCAAACCAGACTATGAACCGAGCAGTGGAGCAGGTGCGGAACGACCTTAGAACAGCACAAAACCGTGCAGTGAGTAGTACAGATAGAAACCTTATTGATTCTGATAAATACGGTTGGTGGGGCGTTAAATTTCTGGCAGACGCTGATTCCTATAATGTTGTAATGATTGAGTCTTCTTCTGCGGTTGATCCAACAGCAGACCAAGTGGAACAAAGCCGCCGGGAAAAAACTATTCCTGGGGAACTTTATATCCTAAACGATGTTGCTAATAATATTAGTTTCTGGTTTAAGATGGTAAATGGAGAAATTTATACAGACGCCGGGAAGCTTACTTCGACAGAGTCAATTGAAATCTGCACGGATCCTGAGAACGGTGCTACTTGCGAAATTGTTAATATTCACCCGGGAGGAAGAATAGAATGAAGAAAGTTACAAATTCCAATCCGCCGGCTGGCGGACAAATAATAAACAGAAAATGGAAAATGGAAAATTCCTCGAATGGGCAGAGTTTGGTGGAGGTTGTGGTGGCGGTTGCGCTTATCTTTACGGCGGTGGTTGCTCTTTTGGGGTTGGCCACGGCTAGCTTAAAGGGAACAGGGTTTAGTAACAATAAAACTAAAGCCGTAAAGCTGGCCAACGAGGAAATGGAGCTGGTGCGCGCATACCGCGACAGCAAAGCATGGAGTCTATTTAAAGGTGATGTGGCTGACAACTGCACTGGTGCAACGGTTGACGACTACTGCAATATTGAGGACAGCGGTGTTTTGACTTTGGAGGGTGATGCTGAATCGAGCGGTATTTTTAGCAGATATTTTACGGGGGAAGTAGTAAGTGACGATAAGGTAAGGATTACGGTTTACGTTACTTGGCAGTCGCACGGTGAAGATCAAGTTGTTACGGTTAGCTCAGTACTTACCAATTGGCAGTAAGGTTAGAAAACAAGGATGAGGCCGAAGAGGAAAATGGCTATCCCCCACCCTGTTGCCACTGCGGCGGGCAAAGAGAGCCCGGTTTCAGGTGTAGAGGTGTCTGTAGTTGAGGTTGTAGTAGTGTCTGTGGAGTCAGTTGTGTCTGTTGTGGTAGTGGAGGTACTGGAGTCGGAGATTGTGTAACTCCCCCCTGTTGTATTCCCCAAAATATCAGTAGCATATTCATCGTCCTTGTGGACGTGGCAAACTGATTCGTCAAAGGATACCGTTGCAGTACCCTCCGCGTCCGCTTGGAAATTCAGGGTTAAAAACAAAGCGTCTGCACTGTCGGAATAACCGGGGCTGGGTTTCATTCCTGTATAACGGATTTCTCCGGACGTGCTGGTGTCTTCCGTTTGCCAATTTGTAATAAAGGAGCCTGTTTTATCGACTGAACTTAGGGAAAGTAAATCAGTAGGATAAGTTACTTTTGCATCGACTGTGGTTATTGCTTCCCCGTCGTTGTCTATTTTTATCTCCACACTAAAAGTATCGCCGGTATTTACGGAACTTGAGGATGGGGAAAGATACATCTCAGCGGCAGCTTGCGCTTGGGTGGGTGCTACAATGCTTGCGATTGCAAACGCGCCCAGGACAATTAAAAATTTGGACAGGTTTTTGGGTAGGTTTTTCATATCTTGCTTTTCTTTGTTCGCCCCTTGGGGCGCAGCTACATTTGTTTTTAGTGTAGCTGCTGTTTTTAGTGTAGCTGCGAGCCATGGTTCGCCTCTTTGCAGTGGCAGGGCTTGCCCCTGCCTTCTGTTTTGGGCATGAGCTAACTGTGGTTACTTATGTAGGGTACGCGGCTTCGAGCTCGCTATTCTACTATCTTGACAACAGCATTTCCCGTCTTTTCCAGCAAATCTTTGTTGGTATCTTCGGAGCTTACAACGTTACTTTCATTGGTTGCGGCTTTCTCAAAGTCAAAGAAAATTCGGGCAGTCCCCTCTTTTTTTGCTCGGAAAGTTATATTTCCTAAAATCCCCGCTCCGGAAAAAGTTCGCGCGGATTCAGAGCCGGTAAAAGCCGCCCCGCTTAGCTTTATTTCTCCCTTATTATTATCTGCTTTGTAGGAAAAGTAGCGGGGGAAAATACTTCCGGGGGTAATTTGGACCCCGGCTTCTTTGGGGTCAATATCTACGACTTCCAGTAATCCGGGATCAAAATTTATTACGGCGTCAGCGCCAAACGCTTTTTCCCCTTGGGTGTTTAAAAATACCGGCAAAATAAATTCCTCGCCCACGGAAGTTTCTTTTTTATGATTTTTTCCGGTGCTTTCAAAGGCCAAAAAGACGGCGTCTTCCCCACTTGCTTGGGAAGTTGTGACTTGCGTTTTTTGCACGCCGGCATATTGGACAAAGAAAATCGAACCGATTAGGGCTTCAGTTATTAAGAGTGAGAGGAGAAAGTTTGTTTGCTTTTTCATAGTTATTCATTTTTCGCTCATTGATAATAATAGCAAGTTTTAGCTCGCACCCTTATACAAAAAAGAGGCGCGGACTGAAGTCCGCTACTTCAGTCACTGTTCCAAAAGTGAGCAAGGATTCCAAGGTCAAAGCTGTTTACCACACCGTCACAGTTCATGTCTGCTTTGTTAGCCGGTGGATTTTCTGCGGCAAGGAAAGAATACGGAGCTTCCGCCGTTTGACCCTCTGCGGTTGTAATTTCCAGTGTTTCCCTGCTGTCCAGTTCTAAACTAGGGACTTCTACATTTATACGGGTGTCGCGCCAGGAGAGAATTGGGCAATTTGTACCGCCGAAACTAGCAGTTCCTTCTGTGGTGCCAAAACCACTGCCGATTATACTTACCGCAATCCCGTCAGGTCCGCAGGCGGGGGCAAAGGACGAAATTTCCGGCTCATCTTCACTGCCTGTTCTATCCGATCCGTTTCCGCTGTCGTCAGTGTCGTCGTCACTTCCGGAGTCATCCGAGTCGCCATCAGAATCAGAAATAGTGTATGCAGCGTCTTCCGCAGTTACGGAAAAGTAGGTCCCTTCTCCGGAAACAGCTTCGGATTTATCTGTGTCAAAAGTGACTTGAGTGACTTGTGTTGACTCGGAAACACTCAGGGCTTCAAACTCTATAACTGCAAAGTCAATCCCCTCCCCTGCGGCGACGTCTTGATCTGTCACCAAAAGTTCAATATTAATAGTTCCGGAAGAATTGTCGTGTTCGGTTTGGACGGCGCTTTCAAAGTCCGCGCCGACAGAAATATTTGTTACTTTTAACACTTGGGGGTCAAAATTAAGAACAGCTTCGGCAATGGGGACGGTTTCTCCTTCGGGGGCGTTTAATTTTATGTTTGTGGTGATTGTTTCCCCCACTGAGTATTCTCCCGCGGAAGGGAAAAGATAGTAAACAATTTCGGGCTGTTCGGCTTTCTTTCGAATGTCAAACTGCCCGGAAAGGGTTACATAAAGTGTTACAGGTAAAGAGATAACTAAAGTTAGAAGGATCCAGGTGGTAAAGAATTTTTTAAAATTTGGGCGAGGTAAATTTAAGCTCATCTTTTATTTTTTTGTAGTTTTAGATTACCTTTTATTTTTTATCTTGTCAACGTTTAAAGATCTTCTTCTCGATAACTGTTTAACCAGATAACAAAGTCTGCTTTATCCGTTCCCCTTTTCCTGTTAAAGTCTGCGTCATCGTTTCTTTCGCGGTAACTGTTCAGCCACAAGACAAAATCGTCTTTTTTAATCTCCCCGTCACAATTAGCGTCCCCTTCGGAAAAGCGAGGACAGTTTGGGTTGGGTTCTGAGGCAGGCGTGGGGTCAACCTCCCTAAGAGCTGGTATTTGTAGTGTGAGTGTCTTTCCCATACAATTTGCTGACACCTCACCTTCCCATGATTGCGTGTTCCAGCATACCCAATCATCTTTTGGGAAGATGCTGTTGTCCATGCAGGACCCGCCTCCCCAAGCTCCCCCACTAAAGCCACCGCCGCGACTATTCTTATACTCCCAGTCTGTGCAAGATTTTGTAATAACTGTGCCATCCGTAGCCCGCGCTTGAACTCCGAAATGACCCGCGCCTTCTTTATAAATAAGATGACTCGCCTCTTTCGGGGTATTCATATGAAATGCGGCATAGCCGGTTATAAAACTCCCTCCTTTGCTCGCCATTACAGTGTAATTCCCTTCTTTATCTAAATTATCAAAAATGACACTGCTCCCGGTAGCTGACCAAGATTTTCCTGTGCTGTTATGGTAAACGGTTATGTTGGCACTTCCAATGTTACTTTCACTTACTCCAGCTCGGAAGTCGTGAATTAAAGCCCCGCCTACTGATATTTCAACGGGAGTATCCAAATGCTGTTCGAAATGAACGGAAGGAACAAGTTGCTGCCAATTGCACACTTCGCTTGAAACTGTTCCCTCACTTGTTTCTCGCTTGCCCACATCAACACAGTTATAGTGACCAACTGCGGAGTTGTCGTACCATTTCCAGTAATCCGCTGGAATATCAACAAACTTTGTCCAACTCCCAAAATCCTCTCGCGATTCAATATAGTTGATATATCCATTAGTATCTTTTGTTGGGTCATATCTTCCATATGTACAATAATTAGGTACACCTGTACATTTGTGTTGTGTGGAGTGTGTTGGCCGCAAGTATTCGCAAACAGGTGTGGAAATCGGATCACATGTAGGTTGGAAACTCCCGCCAGTGTTTTGAGCCTGCGCTGGGTTGTTGACAGAAGAATTAAAAATTAGAATTGAAGTCAGGATCAGAATAAGGGTTTTAGTTGTTTTTATTGTGTTAGAAGTACTTTTATTCATTGGCAAGTTCTAAGTAATTGCAATTTAGCAAAGATATAAAATTTAGTCAAGGTTAGAAAGACGAGTTTGTATAATTTACTGTGTGTTGTCGGAAAGGGAGAATTTGGCTTCGATTTTAAGGTCAAGGTTGTTTTTACTGTTTAGTTATAAGAAAGGTAGTCTTTATATCTTACGTGCTAGTTATTTTCAATTAACCTTATAAGCAGCATCTTCTGCGGATACGGCAAAGTAAACGGCATTTTCAGAAACTGCTTCAGATAAATTTGTGTCAATTGTAACGCGCGTTGATTGGGAGGGATTTATTGCTTCAAATTCTACACTTGCAAAATCAATCCCCTCCCCTGCGGGGACGTCTTGATCTGTTACCAAAAGTTCAATATTAACCGTCCCTGCAGTGTTGTTGTGTTCAGTTTGGACTGCGCTTTCGAAGTCTTCGCCGACAGAAATATTTGTTACTTTTAACACTTGGGGGTCAAAGTTAAGGACAGCTTCGGCAATGGGTACACCTTTTCTTTCGGGAGTGGTTAGTTTTATATTGGTGGTTATGGTTTCACCTACTGTATATTCACCACTGGCTGGAAGAATGTAGTAAAGAATTTCCGGCTGTTTTGCTTCCTTTTGAATGTTACTCTGGCCAGAGAGAGTTACATAGAGAATTAATGGGGTGGAGATAATTAGCGTTAGAAGAATCCAGGTAGTGAAAAACCTTTTGAAATTTGGGCGGGGTATGTTTAAGTTCATTTACGTAATTTGATGTTTATAAATTTTCTTCTCGATAGCTGTTTAGCCAGATCACAAAGTCCGCTTTGTCCGTTCCGTTTTTCCCGTTAAAATCTGCGTCATTGTTCCCCGCACGGTAGCTGTTTAGCCACAAGACAAAATCATCTTTTTTTATCTCTCCGTCACAGTTAGCGTCTCCTTCGGAAAAGCGATGACATGTATCTTCGCTGGACCCGTCTTCTTTATCATCCCCATCTTCTTTGGCCGGGACAATAATATCTAATGTTTTGCCCATACAAGTTGCAGTGACGCGTGCTTCCCATTTTTGGTGTGGCCAGCACGCATACATACCTTTTTCAAAATTTGAACACGGTTGTGAACCCCGCATTCCGCTACCTCCTTTTTCCCTAATGTCCCATGAACAGTCACTGGTAATATTTCGACCGCTTCCGGATAAAGCTTTTACACCCAATTCGCTTTGCCTGATTTCATAAGAAAGATGGCTGGGTATTTCTGCACTGTGTAACTCGAATGCTGAGTAACCCGCAATATACTTACCACCTTTCGTTGCCATAACTGTGTAGGAACCTTCATTCTTGATTGTATCAAAGGTTGCCATACCTTTATTGTTAGTTGTTCCAGTCCATTGTTCGCTACCGTTATTTTCATATATTTTTATAGTAGCGCCTTCCAGACCTGTAAGTCGTGGATCATAGGATAGTTTACCAATTACGTTGTTTCCTACTCCAATTGAAATGGGGTAATTTGTATATTGATTTTGTCCTACCCTTACTACTAATCTTTGCCATTCGCAAACAGGGCTGGGAACCTTCTTAAAATTACTAAGAGACCTTGTGCCGTCATAATTACAATCATAGTGGTTTACGCCGTTTTTGTCGGTCCAAGACCAATTGTCTGACGACACAGATACATGATATTGCCATTTTTCGAAATCATCGCGTGATTCGATGTGCGCAATATAATTTTCATCTTTTGTTACATCATATTCACCCGAAGCGCACTCCTCAGGTACTCCGGAACAATTTATACCAACAGTATCGCTGTACCTTATTCTAGTGCAAACGGGATTTCCTATTGATTGACAACTGGGGCTGTATGGGACACTGTATTGAATATCGTTGCTTTGCGCCTGGGCAGGTTGATTGACATTTCTAATGAAGGAATTAAAAAACAGAACCGAAATTAGGATCAGAAGAAGGGCTTTAGTTGTTTTTATTATGTTAGAAGCGCTTTTTTTCATTGGCAGGTTGCAATTATCTAGAATTTAGCAAAAATA
>CAYXRZ010000034.1:0-7679 GCA_964467235.1 uncultured Candidatus Saccharibacteria bacterium | reverse complement strand
GTTCAAGAAGAGCTCCAAAGCTTCAGCCTATTCGGCTTGTTTCGTAAGCTCTTTTCTCTTTAATCGCGCGGCTTTTATTAATTGACAAACATCACCCTAATATGGTGTTATAGGTGTAGTTATGGAACAAAAACCTACACAAAACAAACCCCAGCAGTATTCACAGGTACCTGTGCAGCAAAATTTACCCCCGCTGGAAACCCTAATTAAAGAAGCATGGACCACCTTAAAGAAAAGTGCTCTTAATCTTCTTATTCTTTACGTTCTAACCATTGTAGTCGGCGTCCTTGTATTAATACTTTTACTGGGTCTAGGATGGGTAATCGCTTCCGCAACCGGCGCTATAAAAGCAATTTCTTCGATCCTTCCTTTGTTTAGCGGAGGGGGAGATCCCACTCAAATTGTTCAACACCTGAGTACAATTGGCGTTTCTCTTGCAATAACGTTTGCAATAATAATTCCCGTTTCAATACTAATCCAGACTGCAATTAGTATCACCCAAATTCGTCTTATTGGGCATGCACACGAGGGAACCTCCGTGAGTAAAGAGCTGAGAGCAGCATCCAAAAAAATATTCCCCTACATTCTTTTAAATATCATTCTCTTTTTAATTGAAATAGGCGGTTTTTTCTTGTTTATAATCCCCGGAATTGTCTTTGCTCTTCTTCTTTCGCCGGCAATAATCGAACTGGCTCTCTACGAAGTAGGAGTAAAAAAAGCAATCAAAAACGCTTACCGAGTAATTACTCAGAATTTCATTGAGGCACTGGTTCGAGGGTTGCTACTAATTGTAATTTTCATTGGCGTCTATATGACGTTTTTCATCCTCAAAATTACCCTTGGTGCCCTCGGTAACTTAGCCAGCCAAGATCTGGGAAATGTACTCAAAGGACTTGTCCAGTTAATTCAAGGTCTTTCCGGGATGTTTATTAGCTGGTATGCAAGCTGTTATGGAATAACTCTCTACAAACAACTAAGAGAAATTACGAACTTTGAAAAAAAGGCCAAGATCAGGTGGGTTGTGATTGTTGCTACTTTTGGTTGGGTGCTTGCGCTAGGCGGGGGCTTTCTTGGTTTTCGCGCCCTAACTAAAGGAATTCGCTCCGGCACCTTCGGAAAAATGCTCCAACCCAAAAACCAACAAGATATTGACTGGAACCCCGCTCCAACACCCCCAGGGCCATTTTAATATATAAAACTAAGTTTTATATACTTAATACCCTTCTAAACTATTTATAATCTTGAAATACAAAACGA
This sequence comes from uncultured Candidatus Saccharibacteria bacterium, assembly GCA_964467235.1. Lineage (GTDB taxonomy): Bacteria > Patescibacteriota > WWE3 > JAUXAW01 > JAYEID01 > CAYXRZ01. The sequence continues at coordinate 6,422 of CAYXRZ010000034.1, read as the reverse complement.
TTTGTGAAAAAATATGGGATGCTAAATTTGGGTTTAGCCGCATCTAAGCGAAAAGGAGGGGTTTCATGAAAGAAGACAAACTGATAATAGCACCGGCAACTTTACTTGTACTGCTGGCAGTACTTGCGGGGATCGCCCTTGGAACTGGAACCGAGGGAGAGAGCATAGAAGCGCCATCAATTCCTTTTGTAGCTGGAGCACTGGCAATGAGTTCCGCAGCTTTTACCGCAGGCACAAGTTACACTTGCAGGAAAAATAACAGTAGGGACCGTGTTTGCAACCTCTTGAAGTTTGCAATAACAACAGGTGTCTCTCTACTGATCTCCACCATCATTTCCATCTTCGTCTAGTCCGTCGGCCCGTAATGAGTTTGTATAATCCAGCTCATTTCGGGCCGTTTTTCTAGAAGCCTAACTTATAGAAAAATTAAAACCCATAAATAAACTCATAACCTTTAATAATACAAATATATAATAGAGGTATCCTCTACATATCCCCGTCAAACCAACGATGTTAAGTCCTTAGGACTTAAAATTGCCTTAAGGACAGCAAGAACAACCAACCACCCCTCTTTACACTATATTTTTCTACATAACTCATCCACAGCCGTGGTGCGTTTATGTAATTTGGAATTTTTGAAAAAGGGAAAATAGAGTAGGGGAGGGGGCTTAATTCTTTATACTAAACGCTGGAGCTTTTTTCTAATGCTTCTTTCATAAACCAAGTTGCGTAGGTAGAGAATTTATAGTTCTTTTTCTTTGCCTTTTCCGGATCAAACTTTTTCAAAGCCTCAGCCAAGCCCGCAAGTGCAGCTGCTTCCAAATCCTCCCCACCGCCGTATTTTTCCGCAACACCTTTGGCCACGCCACGCAAATATTCTATAAATTCTATTTCTTCCTCCATAGAATACATAATTCTAATATAGCATATTAACTAAGAAGCGGGGGGCGGTTAAGCTACTTTGAGCTGTATGCTCAACCACCCCCATTAAACTTTCTACACGAATTCTGCGCGTGATTCTTAATCGCGGTCGCGACTCCAATCTCCGGTGTAACCAACGTCATCGGGATCGCTGGAACGCGGGTCGCTTTGCGCGTCATCACGAGCATCGTGCCATGCCCTATCTACTTCACTGCGATCTGAATCCGTCAGATCCGCCGCATCATCCTTGTCGAAGGGCCCGGACATCCTGTTCTCACCTCCTTCAAATTCTCTTAACTCTTCTGCCGATACACGGCATATCAAACTTGGGCTAACGATCGCGTGATCGCAAATCGCGATCCAGGTGATGACGCTCACCCAAAGTCGCCCGACCATCCTCACCCATACGATAGAGATCTCCGTCGACCTCTCGACCATCCTTATGAGGATCGCTCAGAACAGAAGCTTCCTCTCCCGGTTCAAGATGATCTCTGAGTACACTATTCAGCGGTGAACTGAATCGGAGCGGATCACCAATCCTTGGCATTTTATTCTCACCTCCTTCTAACTCTTCCTAGGACAATCAACAGCTAGAAATAGCAGCTAATCGTCGTCCGAATCACCACCATCCGAATCTGTAAAGTAATCCGGATCGGGGCACGGGGAACGCCCGCCAGCCTGCTCAAAAGTGTAATTCGCAGCCACCGCGTCCTGCTCACTGGTGTGCACACGACCGTCAGCTGAGATGTACAGATCACGACCCTCGCTATCCTTATCCTCTGGTCCCCGCCACATTTCGTTCTCACCTCCTTTTATCTTGTCCACTCTTAAACTGCTTTTATAATAAAGAAAGTACTTAAAGCCCGCAATTTAAAATAGATATGACCATCATATAATTTGCGCAATACATACAAGATATGAATAACAAATAGGGAGATTGAAACCCGGTGTAACTTTACTGAAGGTTAAATCTTAAGTAGAGCTGGGGGAGTTGGAAATTTCCTTGCGGATTAGATTACGAATAAATTCGGAACGACTTATGTCGCCATCCCGTGATATCTTATTCAAAAAATTGTCTATCTCCGGAGAAATAAAAAAGGTAAAACGCCTGTTAGATACATTCTTAATTTCCTCAAGACACCAATCAACAACCTCTTCCAAAACATCCTCCTCGTATTCCGATTTCACCAAACGGCTGGAGTGTACTTCTCCTGCGAGGACGGGGTTAAAACCTTTTTTGTAAAGAAGGATGGTGGGCTTTTGTTTAGAAACCAGTTGCCCCAATTCGTAACCAACAAGAATAGACGAGGGGTAAGAACCTTCAACTAAAGCACAGTCACAATCAGATATTTCGGAAAGAAGTTCCTCTTGTACCTTCTTTATTTCGTATTGAGAAAGTTCGTCCAAAGGCCCAAATTTTTTGGAGGGTATTGCTTCAAAAACTTGATGATTTTTACTTTCTAAATAAGCAACTATTTCATCGTAAATATGGGAGAAATTTTTATTTTGTTTTAAAGAGGCTGTAAAGTAAATCTTCATCAAAAACTAAATATAAAAAAATAAATAAATAACATCCGTCTAAAAAATTATTGTTTACTTCGTCTTATTTTAATGTGCCTCAGTCTTCTAAAAACTGCTCTGTCTGATCACAAACCCAAATCTCGAAATCTTCTTCCGAGCCTCTGAGGTTATTCTCGAAACACTTGCTTTTCAACTCACAAATAATTTCAGCACACTCCGAAAAAGAGACCTCAAAACCCAACCTTCTCAAAAACTTAAGAAAGCTTTTTTCATCAAACAAAAGTAAATTTGCGTAATAATTGCTAAACATAACAAAAATGTTATTATAAAAGCACAACCCTAAATATTTTCCTACCAAGAAATATTTAGCGTTCCAGGGGCCGGCACTTTGCCGGCCCCGCCCTTTTATTTTTATCCCTCAAACATAGTCAGAATAATCCCATCATTCACATTCTTATTACTGGGAATTATTATTTTCGCACCAACTGCCTCGGCTATGGTTTCTCCCAAAGCATTACTAACAACAGCCCCGTCCATCCACTTTGGATTATTGGGCATATAATTTCTAAGCTCATCTTTACTCATCCTGCGCATCTTTTCAGCGTGGTTTTTCAAGCCATCTAATGATAATTCCTTGGGGTGCTGGCGAGAGTAATCAGAATCCTTTAGAGGAAAAGCAGTTATAAGCATATAGTCCAGCTCCCCCCCTGTGTGAACAAGCACTGGGTCGCCTTCAACTTCACCAATACTTTCTCGCTCCAATACCTCCTTAATCTCCTTTACCAACTTTTTATAGTTGTCTTCGGAAATTAAGTCCTCCGTGTAATATTTCTCGTTCAAATCAGTTACTCCCAAGGGAAGACTTGCATTTTTGGTAATGTTTCCCTCCGCATCACTTATCACGACCTGTGTAGTGCTTCCCCCCACATTTAAAATAACCAGCGATCGCTTCACATCAGAAAAACTCTTAGAAACAGCTCCAAAAACCAGACGTGCCTCATCACTGCCAGTCAGAACCTCTAACTCTAGTCCTGTGTTTTTCTTTATTTCTTCTTCAAAATCGCGCGCATTCTTGGCCATCCTTAAAGCCCCGGTTGCAACCAGCTTCACATCCGCAGCTCCATGCGAATTTGCCTCTTCCAAAAGCTCTTCAATTGCCTGCAAAGTACGTTCCCGCGGCAACTTACCCAAAATACGTTCTTCAAAAAAGTTCTCCACTAAATTGGTATAAACAGACTTTTTGTGAATAGTTTCCACTGTCCCGTCATTTTCCACCTTGCAAACAAAAAGTTTGACTGTACTGGATCCCAAATCAATTATTCCTAATATTACGGGGAAATTAAGTTTCCTGCCGCTGCTCAGTTCAGCCTTTTCTCCAATATTATTAAAAATATGCCAATCGCTTTCCTCCATATACTTCGGAATACCTATATCCTCCCAAGTAATAAAACGCAAGGGTTGGTTCGGCTTTTGAGTCAGCCAAAAATAGATCTCCGCTAGGACGCCCTCCGGAAACTCCGAAATATGTTCGGATTTTTCTCGTCCTTTATCGCCTAAAAGAGGAACATTTTCTTCAAAAACCCACAGTTCATCACAACCCATAAGTAAAGAAAAACAATCCTTAATGATTTCATCCTTTTTATTAGCATGGGAAATACTACTCACATAATAGTCAAGGGTTCCAATAGGATGAATGGGGACGTAATCTAAAGCATAGGCAAAAGCACGCATGAAGTTAATGTATTTGTAAAATTTTCCCCCACTGGAAAGATATACAGTTTTACGAAGATCCTTTTCTGGATCATGCGGTATTTTGTTTAGCTTTTTGCGCTGTTCTTTACTTAATAACTGGGAAAACTTGTCAAAATCTAAATTAACGGGAGAGGAAAGGGCTTTTATGCTGTAAGAAAATTTGTCACTTGACATTTGGCAAATTAAGTGTCAAAATTATTACACTTTACTGACATTTTCTGTGTAGACTAATTTTAACCATTTTTATACTAAGCTGTCAAGTAATTTATCAAGTCTATGAAAAAAATTATCAGGGCGTATTTCGACGCCCAGCCACAAAGTAAAACCGACGAAATAAATTGCAACAAAATTTTGGACCTTCTCAGTCAGAAGGGCTGTAATGTTGTGCAAACTATTTTGGGTGTGGAGTGGAACTATATGGAAGAATGGGGAGAAGAGGCAGCCTCAAACATCTATAACTCCAAAATTGAAGATATCAAAAGCGCAGACATTGTAGTTTTGGATATGACTAACATAACCCATCTTTTGGATTTTGAAGCTCTAGAAGCATTAAAGCAATCCAAGCCTACCCTTATTCTCTTTAACAAAGAAAAATTTTCGCGCCCCGATGTAGCTTTGCTCGGGCATCCCTCGGGAACCTTAAAAGTCTCCCTCTACAACCAAGATAATCTCGGGAAAATTATTGAAAATTTCATTGAGGGCGCAAATAAGAAAATTCCACGAGTACGGTTCACAGTAAGGCTCTCCGAAGAAATCAATAACTACCTAAAATTCCTCAAAGCAAAACTGGAACTTTCCTCCAAAAACGATGTGGTAACGGAAATACTGAAAGAACATATGGAATCCGACTCCGATTACCAACAAATCAAGCTTTAAAACTTGTAAATCACGAAAAAACCCAAAAAGCCTTTTTCTCTTTGTTAAAACCACAACAACATATAAAGGTAGCCTCTATATTTCCCTGTCAAATCAACGATATATAGTCCTTAGGACTGTATATTGCTTTAAGATAAAGGAAAAATAGAAATGGGAATTCAAGAGTAGGGGAGAGAAGATAAAAAAACTGCCAAGCAGCTTTTGCTACTTGGCAGTACGGTTCTGCTTCTTATCTATAATAGGTATACCCGGGCTTTCTTTCAGAATAGCGACAGGGCGGTTTGCGGAACCAGCCGAGAGGTATTCTTCCCCTGTAAAACCTTCCAGGCTTACCTCGCTTCCACCTAATCACCGCATTTTCCACCCATCTGCGAATAAGATCAAGATCTCCCTCAATCTCATCTAAATACAACGCTTCGTAGAAGCTTCCATCCAAGAAAAGCTCCAATCTATCCCTATATAGACGGAAGGAACAAAGTACACTGTACCAAACGTTGCGCTCAACACCGCCCCGACCGCTTCTTTTCGTTTTCTCCTCAAATATCCAAGCCCGAAGAAACCCGACTGGTTTTTCACTCCATGCGTGTTGATGTAATCCTTCGTCACGTTCCATGCCCATCTCTGGCCAGATTACATCTCGCAACTCGGCAAGGATCTGAGTGAGTTCCAACCTTTCCCATGTCGCATCCAGCTGTTGTTCGACGCATTTCCAGTGATCGCGCTCTGCCTTTTCTTTCTTTCTCTGCGCTCTCTCCCGTACAAGCTTCTCCTTCTCTTCTCTTTCCAAAATATCTTTCAGCTTACCAAATGCCATCCTGCACCTCCTTATCTCTAAATTTCCCATTCCAGACTTCTTACTGCCCCGTATTATAACATACAAATCGCCGGAAAGCCTTTTTCTCTTTGTCAAAAAACGCATATTAACGTGCTAGCATGTTAGTACGTTAACACAACACCCACAAACACTGTCAAATCAACGATGTTAAGTCCTTAGGACTTAATATTGGCTTAGGGACAGGGTAGAATCAGAGTAGGGGAGGGGGCACAGGGTTTTAGCAAGGGTTGGCTTTGCTATATAATAAAAATATGGGCGAGAATTCTAATACTAAACACTTAAACATCACCGTAACCGGGCGGGTGCAGGGGGTGGGGTTTAGGTTAAGCACACGCCGCAAGGCCAAAAAGCTTGGGGTTACCGGCTTAGTCCGCAACGAGCCCGACGGATCAGTTTATATTGAAGCAGAAGGAACGGAAGAACAGCTGGACAAATTCCTAAAATGGTGCCACCACGGCCCCCGATTCGCACGGGTGGATAATGTAGGGGTAAAAGAAGGAGAACACAAAAACTACTC
>CAYXRZ010000033.1:2556-7925 GCA_964467235.1 uncultured Candidatus Saccharibacteria bacterium | reverse complement strand
ACTGATTGTGCGTGGACAATAATCAGCGGACAGCGGACAGCGGTCAGCCAACAGCAGGAAGAAGAGCAGAAAGAGAACAGGAGATTTTTGAGAGCGGGGGAGGAGGCGCTGGAGAAGGCAACTAAGCAGTGTGTGCCCGGGAACTTTGTGGGGGATATTTCATACGCGATTCAGGAAACTATTGAAAATGAGGGGTATAATGTAATTCGCGCCTTGGTTGGACACGGCGTGGGAGAAGATTTGCACGAAGCGCCGCAAATCCCCTGCTTTGGCGAAGCGGGCAAAGGGTCAATGCTGGAAGAAGGCTTGGTGTTGGCAATTGAGGTTTTGTACGCAACGGGCGGTCCGGCCATTGAAACGGAGGCCGACGGCTGGACAATAAAAACTAAGGACGGTAGCTTGTCTGGATTATTTGAGAATACTATCGCGATAACTAAAGAAGAGCCGGAGGTGTTGACGGCGAACCCAAGGATAAGGATTTCCACCGATTGAAAAAGGATTCCCGCAGATAAAGCTTTCTTCTAGCGGAGGGCGGATTGCGGTTAGCGGTTCGCCGATTATGTTGACTCTTATAGGTTCGCGTGATAAGATAAGGGTCGAAGCTCCCAGAAGGGGAGTATTTTATATGTCCAAGAAAGACTTAGTCAAAAAACGAGGAACAGTTATAAAGTCCCTTCCCAACGCTACTTTTGAAGTGGAGCTGGAAGATGGGACAAAGGTTTTGGCCCATACTTCGGGCAAAATGCGAAGGTACAAGATTAATATCCTTCCCGGCGACGAGGTTGATATGGAGATGAGCAAACACGATTTGAGTAGGGGAAGAATTGTTTATAGGTATAAGTGAAAGCGGCGGGCGTACGCATTTCCCAAAAACGTTCGCTCCGCATGTTTTTTTGAAATAGTTCTTTGACAGAGCTCACTCAGTGAAAAATTTGCATTATATTTATCTTTTGTTAACTAAATTTGCAAGCAAATTTTTCAATGTTTTGGGAAACGGTACACCCACCGCTTTCTAAGTGTCAATCCAGACAATTCTGTAATTTAGAGATGAAAGTACGTTCGAGTGTAAAAAAAATTTGTAATAAATGTAAAATTGTCCGGCGCAAAGGCACGGTTTATGTGATTTGTGAGAATCCGAAACACAAACAGAGACAGGGCTAAGACGCGGAGAATACGGAAGCAGAACGTAGAACACGGATTTTTTTCAGCGTTATCAGCTTCTTATCAGTGTTATCAGTGTAGATCTGTACTCATGGCTAGAATTGCAGGGGTTGAAGTCCCAAGTGACAAAAAAATAAAAGCAGCTTTGACGTACGTTAAGGGGATTGGGCGGTCCTCGGCTCTTGCTATTTTGGAGAAAGTAGGGGTGGATAAGGAACTGCGAACTAAAGATATTTCTCCGGAGGATTTGGCAAAGATTCGTGAGGAAATTGATGAAAATTATACTGTAGAGGGGGCGCTGACTCGACAAGTGCGCCTCAATATTAAAAGGCTCCAGGATATTCGCGCTTACCGCGGAATCCGACACGAAAAGGGTCTTCCCGTACGCGGTCAGCGGACAAAGACTAATGCCCGAACGCGGAAGGGTCGTAAGCAAACGGTTGGTGGTACAGGTACTGTTAGGGAGAAACACTAAATAAAATTTCTAATTTCTAATAACTAATTTCTAATTCTATGGCTAGGAAATCACAGAAAAAAAATAAAAACAAGAAAAAGAAGAGCCGAAGGAAATTTCCCGATGAGGGGAAAGCGTTTATTACGGCGACGTTTAATAATACAATTATAACTATCACTACCCTTTCGGGAGAAAAGGTTTACGGCGGTAGTTCTGGTACAGCCGGCTTTAGGGGGACGCGTAAATCTACCCCTTTTGCCGCATCTAAGGCTGCAAAGCAGGTGGCAGAAGAAGCAAATCGGCGCGGAGTTAAGCGGGTTCATGTTTTGGTTAAGGGACCGGGAATGGGTAGGAACACGGCAATTAAGTCTTTGGAGGCCGGCGGGTTGAACATTTTAACTATTAAAGATATTACGCCTATCCCGCATAACGGTTGCAGGCCGAAGAAAAGAAGAAGAGTATAATGTGGCAAGCACCAAATATTAAGCACCAAGCTCCAAACGTTATTTTGTTTGTAATTTGTAGATTGTAGTTTGTAGATTGTAGTTTGTATTTTATTTGTAATTTTTAATTTGGAATTTTTTAAAGTATGAGTCGTTATACTGGACCAAAATGTAAATTATGTCGTAGGGAAGGGATAAAACTTTTCCTAAAAGGGGAGCGTTGTGACTCTCCCAAGTGCGCGTTGTTTCGAAAACAGCAGGCTCCTGGACAGCACGGAACTTCTCACCGGCGCCCCAGCGAATATGCGCTACAGCTTCGTGAAAAACAAAAAGTGAAGAGGTTGTACGGAGTTTTGGAAAGACAGTTTAAGCGCTATTTTCGTGAGGCAGAAAGAGCGCAGGGAGATACAGGAAAGCTTCTTTTGCAAAAATTGGAATGCCGGTTGGATAATGCAGTTTATCGAGCAAATTTGGCGGCCTCGCGAGCCCAGTCGCGGCAGTTTATTACCCATGGAAAAGTGTTGGTTAATGGTGGTAAAGTGGATAAGCCGTCTTACCAAGTTTCCGAAGGGGATGAGATTGAAGTGCAGGCGGAACTTTTGGATATTCCCGAAAGGCCGGCTTCCGACTGGTTGACAGTTGATAAAGGCAAGCAAAAGGCCAAAGTTACCCGCCTCCCGGAAAGGGATGATATCGGGATGGATATTGATGAGAGCATGGTTGTGGAGTTCTATTCGAGATAGAGAGTGAAACTTGTGGTAACTTCTAGTAACTTGTTGTGACTTATTGTTTTTATATTTTAAAGTTTCTACAAGTTACAATGAATTACGCGAGTCTGCTCGTAAGTTACGCTGGCAGGAAAGTTAAACGGAATGTGATCACTGTGAGTATTTCTAATTTATTTATTGCTAATAACCACTTTCGAAAGGGGGTTTGAAAATGATAGATCCAAAAAATATTTCTTTGTTAGTTGAAAACGAAGAAGATAAGTCGGCTACTTTTGTCGTCCGGCCGTTGACACAGGGTTTTGGTCAGACTTTGGGCAATTCTTTGCGTCGGGTCCTTTTGTCTTCCATTGAAGGGGCGGCGGTAACTGAGGCTCGTTTTGCTGGTGTTCCGCATCAGTTTACAACCATTGAAGGAGTTAAGGAGGATGTCGTTCAGCTTACTTTGAATTTGAAAAAAATTCAATTAAAGATCGAAGGAGAAGAAAAAGTAGCGCTGAGTGTTTCTGCTAAGGGTGAGGGTGAGGTGACCGCGGGGGATTTAGAAGTTCCCGCCGGTGTGGAAGTTATTAATAAGGATTTGGTTTTGGCAACTTTAACCTCTAAGACTTCTGAATTAAACGCAGAATTTCTTGCCGAAAAAGGTTACGGTTTCTCTCCTTCAGAAGAGCGAGAAACCGCGCGAGTTGGTGCTATTGCGCTAGACGCTGTTTTTAGTCCCGTTGTTAAAGTTTCTTACCGTGTTGAAAAAACGAGAGCGCGGGGGGCTTCCAATTTAGACGAGTTGATTATTGACGTCCAAACTGATGGAACGGCTACTCCTCGGGAAGCCTTCTTGGAAGCGTCAGAAGTATTAATGCAGCACTTTTACCAACTTACACAAGGGGAGCATGAGGTTATTCTGGAAAAGGAAAAGGAAGAACCTTTAATGACCGAAGAAGAAAAACAACATCCGTTGGAGGATTTAGAGCTTCCTACGCGAGTTACCAACAGCCTTAAGGCTGGTGGTATTGAAACTTGCGGAGATTTGATGGCTATTGTGTGGGATGAAGGATATGCAGCGTTGAAGGATATTCCCAAAGTAGGCGAAAAGTCCGTGGAGGAAGTGAAGGAGAGGGTCGAAGAGCGTGGATGGGTGGAAGAAAAAGAGTAACTTGTAGTAACTGGTTGTAACTTATTGTAACTCGTTGTTAATGATTCTGAAGTTACTACTAAGTCACACCTTGTTGTTGTAGATAAAATATGAAGCAGTACAAACTCGGACGAAAAAAGGCTCACCGTGAATCTATGCTTTCCAATTTGGGGAAGGCTTTGGTGATGCACGGAAGAGTAAAGACTACTTTAGCTAAAGCAAAGGCACTGCGTCCTAAGATTGAGCGTCTGGTTACTAAAGCTAGGCGCGGCAATAACAGTGACAAGCGGGAATTGTCCAAGTTTTTTCGTTCTTCTCGGCACGTTAAGAAAATGCTGACGGAAATTGGTCCGCGATTCAAAGATCGTCCGGGCGGTTACACGCGAATTGTTAAGCTTGGCCCGCGCCAGGAGGACAGTGCCGAGATGGCCGTAATCGAGTTTGTAAATGAGAAATAGGCCGAGAATACGGTTTTGGGTTTAGTCGAGGTTGGAATTTGGTGCTTGATTAGGTCAATTAGAAATTAGGTCAATTAGGTTAATTATTATCTAGATTAAAATTAGAAAATTGTTATGTCGAATAATACTTATACCACAAAAGCAGATGATATACACCGCCAGTGGCATCTTTTCGATGCCAAAGGTAAAACTTTGGGGCGGTTAGCTTCGCGTATTGCGCCTTTGTTGATAGGTAAGAATAAGGTAAAATACGCGCCCCATTTAGATATGGGCGATCACGTAGTAGTTGTTAACGCAGAAAAAATTGCTGTTACGGGCAGGAAGGAAAAAAATAAAATTTATTATCGCCATTCCCGCTACCCCGGTCATTTGAAGGAAGAAACACTTGGAGAGCTTCGGGAGCGGGCACCGGAAAAAATAATTGAACGCGCAGTAAAGAGGATGGTCCCTTCCAATAGATTGCGAGATGCGCGCCTGAGTAGATTACGGATTTATGCAGGGCCAGAGCACCCGCACCAAGCACAGCTTGGAAATAACAAATAACAAGTTTCAAATTTCAAATGTTTGGAACTTGAGATTTGGTATTTGGTGCTTGATTAGAAATTAGTGTAATTAGGTCAATTTTTAACTATGCCAAAAGAAAACGCAAACACGAATAATCAATTCTATCGCGGGGTCGGTCGCCGCAAAACATCCACCGCCGTGGTTCGTCTCTTTGACGAATCGGGTGACCTATTGGTCGAGGGAGTACCAATTTCTGAATATTTTCCGGGAGAGAAAGCGCAGATAAAGTATACACGACCTTTCCAAGCAACGGGAATGGCCAATAAATTTAGTGCTGATATTAAAGTAGACGGCGGTGGAAGGATCGGGCAGTTGGAAGCTGTTGTTTTGGGTATTGCCCGGGCACTTTTGGAATATGACGAGGATATGAAAGACGCCCTTAATGAGTACGACCTTTTAACCCGGGACCCCCGAATGAAAGAACGAAAGAAA
>CAYXRZ010000033.1:0-2456 GCA_964467235.1 uncultured Candidatus Saccharibacteria bacterium | reverse complement strand
TTGACTTTTCCCCCTTTTCATGCTATAACATATACACTTTCAGACTGCTCCTACCTCTAAATCCTACCCAAAAATAGATTGCAGTTTGATTTGAAGTCGGACCCCATTCAGCGGTCCGTCTAATTTTTTCCGTTAAGAGAGGGACTTAAAAGCACTTTACACCGCTTTGCGGTGCGGGAATTCTATATCAAAGGAGGTTCATAAGATGATTAGGAAGTTTTGCGTCGTTCTCATGTTGGCTGGGTTTCTTGTTGGTTGTTCTATAGGAGAAGTTTCGGAGAATCCTCCGTTAGGCATGCAATATCTGGAATTATCCGGGGATTGTGAGGGAACCGATATTCATTTACCGTTGGTTGTGTCAGCGGGAAGTGTTCCGGATGATAGTAGGGCCGGTGCTCTTTCGGCAGTTGAGATTACTGATTTTGAAAGGGTGGGAGCGAATCGTGGCACAGTTGCCGATTCGTCTGAGCAGCCTATATTTTCAGAAGCAGCAGATTGTCGGGTGGAAGTGAAATCAGTGAATACAAGTACTCAGCCTCCCGCGCAACTTAACAAGGAACAGTTTTGCCTGGCAGTGTGGGATTTGGAATTAGAAGAGACGCGTTTCATTATCTGGTGGTATGACCAGATAACTTACGCGGGAAATGCTTATTCAGCAATGGCTTTTCGCGAACAGATGCCGGAGGTTGGTGTTATTCAACTTTCACTTCATCCGCCGGGGACCGGTACGGAACCTGTGCACCTGTATAATCATCTCCTTAACCACGAACTCTCACATTTTAAGGAATATGGGAATGAAGTGCATGGCAGTGGTTTTAGGGAAGCTCTAGGAACCCTTTCTGCAGGTGGAGGAAGGTATAAGTACCAGATGTTCGACGCTATGGAAAAGGAGAAGAGCGATGATGTTTAAGAAGGTGGGATACATTCTTGTGGCGGTGTTCGTCTTGGTTATTTGCTGCGCGTTTTTACCAAAGGAAGCCGCAGCACAAGAAGATCCTCCGATTGCTAGTGTTTCCATTAGCATGGGCGAGATTGCAGGATGTTCGGAGCGTGATGCGCAAATTGTCCGCGAGATGGCTGCCCGCGCGCCAAGTTCGACGATTCAACCCAGAGAAGTTTGGTCTGCAATTGATGAGGCAAAGCGCGGCGGCGGCTGGCAAGCTTATAGTGACGGCGGAGGACGTGGAACGTGCTGGTGGGCGGAGATTGTTGCTCGGGCTGTTAACCAGTCACCGTTGCTTACACCCATTGAGTGGTGGCCTCATAATTTTCCCTGTCCTGGGCTGTCTACAGTCATTGAAGAGAAGCCCAACGGGGATCGTTATGATTACGAATTCCGGAACGATTCGGGACGGCCTGTTGCTGTTGAACTTAGTATTGCGAACGGACTGGCCACAGCGACCGTTCGCTATGCTTCAGGTCAATCCCAACAAGAATTTGAGCAGCAATCAATACAGGGCCAGACAGTTCAAGATTCACAGAATCAAGGCACTGCTGAACAGTTTGTAAGTTGTGAGGGTGCTGATCTGGGCCCGCACAGTAGTGGTTGTTGGTGTTCCAGCCAGTGCGCATCTGCAGATGGTCCATCGCGGGTGCTGGTTGTGAAGGGAAATTGTACACCTTGCGGAACGGCTCAGCAGGACTCTCAGCAAGGCCAGGCAACCCAGCCTGCTCAGATGTCTAGTCAAATGCAGGCTCGAACTTCTAATCAGCAGAATCAGAGTGAACAGCAGCCATCGCAGTCCAATCAACAGCAGGTAGCGCAGCAGTCCAACCCAGCTAGTAACCAAGTTCAAGGGCGCGTAGAAACAGTAAAGTATTCTTGGTACTGGCCGCCGAAGTTGGGTACCAACTGTGCGCTTCCTATAAACGGCCAATGCCGTTCGACGGTGAGCGGTTGTCAAAGCGATTGGGAGCAATGGCCAGGAAAGCAGGAGATTTGCCAGCACACGTACCGCAGCGGTACGAATCACAATGGAGATCCGCTGTGGACCAGTGACTGGAATGCGATGGCGCAAAGGCAGGTGTTAGCATGTCCCAAGGCGTGGCCGTTCGGAACAAGGGTTTATAAGGACGGCCAACTATTTGGGATTTGTGCAGACAGGGGCGGCGCTATTGAGTACGATTGGCGGGGGAACACTTTCATTGATGATATGTCTCCGAGTCCTGTCGTCCCGTTTAAGTCGTACTTGAACATTCGGGTAGTTTTACCGAGTGGACAAGAGTTACAAACACCTCGAGCAGCGGTACTAGCGGCTCGACAGCAACAAGATACAACTGGACGGGGATGTCCCAGTAACTGGGCAACTACAGGTGTTTGGCCGGAAGGCACACTCCACAGTCAGTATGCATTGGTTTGCTGTGGTGGGGAGTGGATTTCGGGCAGTACGTGTCCGTAGAATTAGTTCGAGCTTTCTTTCCGCTTTTCCAAGCGGATTGGCGGAAAGAAAGCTTCT
>CAYXRZ010000032.1:0-7975 GCA_964467235.1 uncultured Candidatus Saccharibacteria bacterium | reverse complement strand
AGCTGTTCCACAATCCACAAATCGTGCGTAGAAACCAAAACGGTTGTTCCCCCTTTGTTTACTTTCTCTAGAATAGCACAAATTTTCTCCGATGCCGCACGGTCAATATTTCCCGTCGGCTCGTCAGCAAGGAGAAGCCGGGGTTTGTGCACAAGCGCCCGGGCAAAAGCCACCCGCTGGCGCTCTCCTCCGGATAAATTATAGGGGAAAAGCTTAGCCCGATCCGAAAGGCCTACCAAAGAAAGTGCTTCCATTGCCCTCTCTTCTATATTATCTTCCCGCAAAACCTGCAGGGGCAAAGACACATTTTCCATAACTGTCCGCGAAGGAATAAGCTTGTAGTCCTGAAAAACTACCCCTACCTCACGGCGAAGCCGAGTTGCTTTTCCGTCACCGAGCTTCGGAATCTCCCAATCTTCCAGAAACAAAGTCCCCTCCGTTGGAAGTTCTTCCCGCAAAACAAGCTTAATGATTGTTGTCTTCCCCGAACCGGAAGGTCCAACCACAAAACTAAAATTACCCTCAGAAAGGGAAAAGCTAATTTCTTCCAAAGCACGCGTACCGTCTTTGTATTCTTTTGTCACCTTATCAAAAATTAACATAATTTATTTAAAAACAACCCTTTCCACCTGCATCACCGGCTCTGTGGCATCCTTTAAACTTTCTAAAGTACCCTGGACTTCTACATTCATTGCTTCCGAGACCACCAACTTTTGGTCATCAGCCGTCAAATAGATAATTAAATCCCCGCTCTCGTCCGCCAAAATATGTGTTACCCGGGAAGGCGCTTCCCGAGCAACCTTAATTATTCCGCGGTAACTTGACCAACCATTATCTAACTTGCCTCCTTGTTCTTGGTACTTTTCACCCACACTCTCTCCTTCCTCTTCAACTTGATTTGCTTCCGGCAGTTCTCTTTCCAGCTGGCTGACTCCGCGCATCAGCCTGATCAGCCCAAAACCAGCAATACCAGAAACCAGCGCGATAGTTATAAGGATAAAAACTTTTTGAGGACTTTTTTTGGGCATCGTTTTTCAATACCTATCTTACACCACACCAATACCTTCCCGCAATTGGGCTTCAATAAACGGGTCAAGCTTACCGTCCAAAACCTCCTCCGGCTGTGAATTTTCCACTTCCGTCCGAAGATCCTTCACCATTTTATAAGGATGCAAAACATAGGAACGAATCTGATGTCCCCAGCCCGGAACCTTGTATTCCCCTTTTAATTTCTTTTTTTCCTTATTTCTTTTCTCCAGTTTCCGCTGGTAAAGCCTTGAACGGAGCATTTCCATTGCTCGCTCTCTGTTTCTTTGCTGAGTTCTTTCCGATTGACATTCCACTTTAATTCCCGTGGGTTTGTGAGTAAGTCGTACTGCTGTAGAAACCTTATTTACGTTCTGACCCCCCGGCCCGCTGGAACGAAAAGCTGCAAACTCAACATCTTCCGGATCCAAATCAACCTCAAAATCTTTTCCGATTACCGGCATTACTTCCACCTGTGCAAAAGAAGTTTGCCGTAAATTGTCAGCGTTGAAGGGCGACTGGCGGACCAAGCGATGGACACCTGCCTCACCCTTTAAATAACCGTAAACGAAGGAGTCTTCTATTTTGTAAGTTACGGACTTGAGACCTGCCTCTTCGCCGGAGGACTCTTCTAGCTTATTAATACTCCAACCCTGATTTTCGGCGTAACGTTCATACATCCGCGCCAACATGCTTGTCCAATCCATGGCCTCTGTACCCCCCTGTCCCGCGTGGATAGAAAGAAAGGCATCGCTTGCATCGTACTCTCCGGAAAGGTAAGCTTTTAGCTCCAGCTGCTCAATAGCCTTAGAAAGCTCCGCAATTGTTAGCTTCTTCCCACCAGCCAATTCTCCAGACCCGCCCAATTCCCCAACCTCCGGGGTTTCTGCCGTGCTTCGCCGAAGCGCTTCGTCTAGGCGAGCAGATCCAACCCCGGAGGTTTTTCCTTGGGCGGAGCTCTCTTCCGCATCCTCAAACTCCATTAATAATAGTTCCACTTCTTCCACATCCTCAATATTCCCTTCCAAATCAGAAATTTCTTTCATTACTTCTTGCCCTTTTTGCCAATCCTCCCAAAGCTCAGGGTCTTCCGACTTTTGGTAAAGTTCCTCCAGGTGCTCTCGTTTTTCTTCTATATTCAAATTTTTCTTTACTGCTTCCAGTCGCTCGCGCAGTTCCTCTAGTTCTTCCATACCTTCATTTTATCACAAAGCCAATAAATGCTTCCGAATTCCCCCAACCCTGGGTTGGCAAAGCTCAACCCAGAGTTGTTTCCTTCGGAAGCTCATTTCATCAGCGCACAAAGCTCCTCTGCGGCGGATTCGGGGGTGCCGTGGCTGTAAACCATAATTTCCGAGCCTAATTCCACACCACCAAGCTGTTTCTCGCGGGGGACTAACTCCAAATGCCAATGGAAATAAAGTTTTTGCTCCTCATCCTCTTTTAAAAACTTTTCCGAAAGAGAGTGAATCCAAAAATTGTAAGATGCTTTTTTCCCAAACTTTTCTTTCACTGCCGAAGACGCCTTAGTCAAAACATCTGCAAGAGCGGTCACCTCGGCACGGTCAATGTTTGAAAAATTAGCCCGGTGTTTCTTGGGCACAATCCAAAGTTGGTAAGGCCATTTCGCCGCGTAAGGAACCAGCGCCACAAAATGCGAGTTTTCCAACACTTTCCTTTTCCCCGTTTCTTCTCTCTTCAATAATTCACAGTAGGGGCAAGCCTGCTCCCGCCGGAAATATTCCTCCGCCTTGTCTAACTTTTCCTGCAATGCCTCAGGGGTTCGATCGAAAACAATTAACTGCGAATGGGGATGCTCCAAAGACGTACCGGACTTCGGACCGTGGTTGTTAAAAATAAAAGGCAGACCTTTGCTATCATAATGCCGAAAACGGAAAAGGTAAGCTTGGACAATATTTTCAACTTGCGCAAGGGGAAGTTCCGCAATGTCCTTATTGTGCACAGGACTGTGGATTATAACTTCATGCCCGGGAAGGATAGGGAATTTGTTAGGAATAACGCGAACACACCAACCGGGACCGTTTGGAGCCCCGCGGCCGATACGCAAGACCTCGGGCGGGGTTTCATCTTCACGCCCTTCAGCAAAAGGGCATTCACGCTGAGTTGGATTAAGACGCGCCAATACTTTTTCAGAAACTTCTTGTGGCCTTTCTTTCCGACCCCCGGCAACAATACGCCACTCACCAGTGAACTGGTCTTCACGGTACTCGCCTGCCGGCGTAGTCTTCACACCAAACCGATACCCCAAAGCCTCGTGGTAAAGGTCAATGTATCTTTTTGCCGAATGATCCCAAGAAAAGTCAGCGATCATGCCGGCTTGGACTAGGCATTGCCAATTTGCGTGGCCAGGCAAGGATGAGACTCTGTCCTTCTTTGAAATAGCGGACTTCAGTCCGCGCTCTTTATCTTGCCGGTTGGCACGCCAAGAGCGTGCAGCTACATTTCGGAAATTCATCGCCTGCTCATCTGTAGCTGCGGCCCCTTGGGCCGCATCTTCTTGGCGCGACGTAAACGTCGCGACTTTATTAGATAAGGAACTTCTTTCTTCACCGGCTTTCCTCGAAAGAACATAAACCGCGCGGGCGCGTTCAATTGCCTCGGCAAAGGCTTTAGGTTTATATTTCTCAAAAGTGAACCCGTTTTTCCCGTCTTCTACCGTATCCGCCAATCCGCCGACCTTATGAACAACTGGAACAGTCCCGTAACGCATAGCCATCATTTGCGGCAAACCGCACGGTTCGTACTTGGAAGGCATTACTATTGCATCACAACCAGCAAAAATCTTTCGTGCCAGCACTTTATCAAATTTAATCTGTGCCGAAAAGTTCTCGTGCTTTTCGCCCATTTTTGCGAAAATATTTTCCCATTCCGGGTCACCCACCCCCAAAAGAACCATCTGGACATTTTTGGACTTCACACGCTGCCACGCACCCTGGATCAACTCCAGACCTTTTTGATCGGGATCCAGCCTTCCAACAAAGCCAATCAAAAAAGTGTCGTCTTTAACTTCAAGCCCCGCCTCTTCTTGCAATTTTTTTTTGTTCACTGCTTTCCCCGCTTGCCAATCATTCACCGAATATTTCCTAAAGATATCCTCGTCTTGCTCCGGGTCAAATGAATTTGTATCAACTCCGTTCAGCACGCCGTAAATTCGCCCCTCTCTTGAGCGCAAAACCTCGTTCAGACCCTCGCCAAACTCCGGGGTCATGATTTCCTTAGCGTAAGTCGGCGAAACAGTGTTAATAACATCTGCACCGGCAATCCCCTGCAAAAGAAAAGTAACGTTTTCGTCTTGTGCATCCCAAGAAAGAACTTTTGATTTTTCAATGGAAAGGCCAGTTTCGGCAAAGAGGCCCAAATCAGCAATACCTTGGAAAGAGATGTTATGGATGGTGAGGAGAGTTGCCGGTTTATTTAGTAACCCGGACGCCTCCCCAACCTTCAAGGTTGGATCTGCAGAAACCTTGAAGGTTTCCCCGGCGGCCTTATTTCGGCTACCTGCGTCATTCAAAATCTGCGGCACCAGACCCAAATGCCAATCATTCAAATGCAAAACGTCCGGGTGCCAATGCTTTTCCGCTTCCAGCCACTTAACCACCGCCCGATCAAAAAAACCAAACCGGCGCATTTCTGCATCTAACCCCGTAAAAGCATCTGTCCCGCCGCCGGAAAGATATTCTTTATTTTCGAAAAGGAGGGTAACAACATTGCTTCCGGGAAGAACTGTTTGCCAAACCGTTACTTTTTCATCCTCACCGGAATAGTGAATGGTAAACTCACGCATCTTTTCCAGATTGAACTTTCCTCGATCTACAATTTCATAAAGAGGGAGAATAACTCGAACATCAATTCCGAGTTTAGAAAGAGCTTGGGGCAGGGCACGCGAAACATCACCCAACCCGCCGATTTTTACGAACGGGTCGCACTCCGCAGTGCAAAAAAGTACTTTCACTGTTAGATTCATTATAGCATTAAGGGAAATTGAGAAAAGGATTACCTTTTTCAATTGTTCAATTGTCCGATTGTTCAATTGCTAGCTATTCCTGACCTTTTCGAGCCCCGACCAGGTCGGGGTGAGAAATCAAAATAGGAATTTTGCCTCTTTTGATTTCTCGCTCTCAAAATTGCTCGAAATGGGAATTAAAAATGCTATACTCTCCACATGAACCTCTCCGTATTTTTCCCTGCCTACAACGAGGAAGGTAACATTCAAAATACAGTAAAAAAAGCGTTGGCTGTCTGCAAGAATATAAAAGAGATCGAAAAATTTGAAATAATCATCGTGGACGACGGCTCAGAAGACGCCACAGGTAAAATTGCTAACACTTTGGCAGAGGAACACCCCGAAGTCAGGGTAATTCACCATAAAAAAAACCGCGGTTACGGAACCGCTCTTAAAACGGGGCTTTATAATTCCAAATATGAATGGATAGTCTACACCGATTCCGACGGTCAGTTTGACTTTGCGGAGGTCACAAAATTTATTCGGCAGGTAACTTCAGGGCCGGGCAAGGAAAAAAGCCAGGTTCTGGGACCGGTCTTAGAACCCGGCTTTGGGGAATTGCCCGGACTCAAGTCTAAATCCCGTCATTCCGGACCACGATCCGGAATCCGACGGGAAGGCGGTCGTCAGATTCTGAATCGAGTTCAGAATGACGACCGGGGCCTTACTTCGAAAGATTCAGCGGCGGAAAGTCCGGACTTCATCTGCGGGTACAAAATAAAAAGAGCCGATTCACTTATTCGCAAGGTTAATGCAAAACTCTGGGGATTACTAATCCGCATTCTTTTTGGCCTAGATCTCAAAGACCGCGCCTGCGGTTTCAAAATGATTCGAAAAGAAGTGATCGAAACTATACCGGAAATAGAAACCGACGGAGCTGTTGCCGAAGACGAACTTCTGATCAAAGCAAAGCGCGCCGGTTTCACATTTGCCGAAGTCCCCGTCCACCACTACCCCCGCACAGCCGGTAAGCAAACCGGGTCCGACCCCCGTGTAATCCTAAAAGCATTCCGTGAATTATGGTATCTTTGGGGGGTGTTGGGTTAACTTTCATCCGGCCCAATTCCCCAACCTTGAAGGTTAAATCTGCAGAAAACAAGTTACTGCAAAATCGCAAGGGACTCTTCGCCCCTCCCGACTCCCGACGAGTCGGCATCGAGAGGGCTCAGAGTGACAATTAAATTACAAAATGATTAGTAAAAACAAAAGAAAAATTAATTTTCTGGGAATTGGGGCGCCGCGGAGCGGCTCCACTTGGCTGGCACAATGTATGTACGAACACCCCGAAATTGCTTTCCCCAACCACCGAAGCGGCAAAAAACTGCACCATCTGGACAAGGAGATGAACTTTTTCAGCGAAGCTCTTTTCCGCCAGAGTTATTCGCAAAAGAACCGCTATAAAAAGGGTGTTGACTGGTATCTAAACCAATTCGATTGGAAAGATACGGGAAAAATAAGGGGGGAATTCAGCGTAGGGTATCTGGCCGACAAAAAAGCGCCGGAGAGGATAAAAGAAAACTTCCCCACTGTTAAAATCATTGCCATCCTCCGCAATCCAGTAGAAATGGTCCATTCCGCCTATTACCACCTGAAAGCGCTTGTCCATACCAAAGTACCGGCTGATTTTGACCGCGCGGTGCAGGAGAAAAAATTTAAAGAACTGCGCGCTCACTGGGGGCTTTATGCCCAACACCTAAAAAGGTACTACAACCTTTTTCCCAGAGAAAACATCCACATTATTTTGCTTGATGAGGTTAAAGACAACCCAGAAAAAGTAATGCAGGAGCTTTATTCTTTTTTGGACGTGGACGAAAACTTCTCCCCCTCTAGCCTTCATAAGAAGCAACACGCCGCTGTCAAAACTAGATGCAAGGCTCTAAAGAAAGCTGGCTACGTTTTCCTAAAGTTTTTAGAAAGACTAAAACTAAAAAGCGCTCACAACAAAGTCGGGCGCAACCGCAATCTTTATAGCATTTACCGAAAGATAAACCTTCTCCCCTATCAATACCCACCAATGGAACAAAAAACAGAAAGAATACTTAAAGATTTTTTCCGGGAAGATATTGAAAAGTTGGAAAAATTAATTGGTAAAGATTTAAAGATTTGGAAGCATGTAAGCGCGCACTAAAGTGCACCAATCTAATACAAATAATTAGGGAAGGTGATACATTGCAAAAAAGTTAATGGCCAAAGAAAATAACCACAGCCCCCAATGCCAACACTTAATTTTTTTAGGTAAAGCTAGAGCAAGTAGAATAACTATAAACAAAACAAAATCCAACAGATACCGATAGCCAACCTGCACCCAACCCTGGGAATGATGTAAAAAAATTGGAACGCAAATCAACGCTACGGCCAGCCACGCCGCGCGGACTACACGCTTTTTCCACGGTGCCCAAAATGCGTATATGAAAAGAGGTGTCATAAAAACAAGCCCTAATCCGTACTTTGAAAACCCAATAAAAGGAGGTTCAGCTGCCATTTTTGGGGGAAGGAAAAATAAAGTATAAAGATGAAGAGGTATATTGCGAACATCGTGAAAGTGAAAGCGGGGAAAATCATCCGATACCCACTGCAAATAAATACTGTGTTTCATTCCAGTTTTATAATAGCGTTCGTAAACAAACCCCCGTCCAAAATCAAATGGGCTGCCAAATCGCGCGTAGTTGTAATAAAGCTGGAAAGAGGCCAACGGCAAAAAACCAAGCCCAAATAAGAGCCACGCCGGCCAGCTTCTACTAACTAAATCACGCAAATCTTTCCAGTTTCTGGGTAAAGGAGGAAAGAGCTGCTCTCCGGCCAACGCCCAAACGAAAAAAGGCACAGCAAGAACAACCGGCGTGCGAGATAGTGCGGCAGCACTCGTAAAAAGACCGACTAACCATGGTTTTTGCTCTTTACTAAAAGTTCCAATTAACGCTAAAA
>CAYXRZ010000031.1:0-8238 GCA_964467235.1 uncultured Candidatus Saccharibacteria bacterium | reverse complement strand
TAACCCTTGGTAATTTTATCTTTCGCACCTTTGAATTTGAGCAGATGGAAATTGAGTATTTTGTGCGGGAGGAAAATTGGGAAGTTTGGTTTGAGCGTTGGCAGGAAGATATGATGAAGTGGATTCAAGGCTTGGGAGTTTCCAAAGATGATCTTCGTTGGCGCCGACATACTGAAGAGGAGTTATCGCATTATTCAAAAAGAACCGAAGATATTGAGTATCGCTTTCCTTTCGGTGGTTTTAAAGAAGTCTATGGTTTAGCTTACCGCACAGATTATGACCTTTCGCAGCATATGGAACATTCCGGAGTAGATCTTACTTATAGAGATCAAGAGAACGAAGAAGAGTTTGTTCCACATGTTATCGAGCCAACTTTTGGAGTTTCGCGGACAATGCTCGTTTTGTTGTTGTCAGCTTATCACGAAGAGGATGACAAGGACCGTAAGCGTGTTTATCTTTCTCTTGACCCCCGCATTGCTCCTTATAAAGTAGCTGTTTTTCCTTTGGTTTCTAACAAACCTGAAATTGTGGAGAAGGCGAGGGAGGTTTACAGAACCTTACAGAGTACAACCGCCGGGAAAACCCCGGAGGTTAAATCTGCAGAAACCTCCGGGGTTAAGAAGGCGGCCGGGTCCTCCGCCGCGGCAGTGGACATAGGTCCTATTGCTTGGGACGACCGCGGCAATATCGGCAAGCGCTACTACGCACAAGATGAAATTGGCACGCCATGGTGTGTTACTGTCGATTACGACACTCTGGAGGATGATAGCGTGACCATCCGCGATCGCGATACAACCGAACAAATTCGCATTAAGATCTCCGATCTCCGAGATTGGTTCGCAAGTAGATTGTAAATTTTTTTCAAGTCATTCTGAGGAGCCCCGATCCGCCAGACGGCGGAGCGGACGACGAAGAATCCCCTGCAATAAATTGCACTTTCCTGTAAAATGGCATCGTAATGGATCTCTTCTCTTATCCATCCCAAAAAATATTAGACTTTTTCTTTTCTACACTTGGGTTTCGTGACCCTTTAATAGATGATGACAGAACAGTGCTTCCGTATATTGAGAAAGCACTGCAAGATACATCGTATTCCGGGTTGGATATTGGTGAAAAAGCACCGGGTAGGTATTATGAACACGCGGTTAGATTTTTAGGTAATGATCATGTGGTGAAGTATGTGCAACCTGTACCGGCGGGTGTAATGAAGAACTGGCTAAAGAAATTGCAAGAGCAGAAAACAATTCTCGAGCGTTACCTTCCGCATAATTTACCCTCTTTTAGTTATTTCTATGTTCCTTTGTCTGAATGTAGTGAAGTAGCGACGTTTACGTCGCGCCAAGAAGAGCGCGCCCTGAAGGGCGCTACTATAAAGAAAGAAAAGGGTAGAAAATCATTACCGTTGGCAACCTACGCCCTAGTCATGGAAAAAATAGAAGGCCGCCCTTTGTATCAGCTCACGGACGAGGAGATTTTTTCTAATCGACAGCTAATTGAAAATCTGGTTGAATTTTTGGAAGGGAATCGGAAGATGAGGAAAAATCACGGCATTTTTGCTGATCTCGTCGGCGGTCCCGCAAGCAAGATCTTAAATCCACGCTACACAGGGAATTTGTACGTAACAGAAACAAACGAAGTTAAACTTGTGGACACAGTTCTTATTCCGAATTTATTTAATCCCAAAAACACACCTTCTAAATACCGTCTCGCAAAACTTTACCATTTTTGCTATCGATGCGTCGTTCTTTCCAGCGAACGCGGCCTCTACCAAAAAATCCAAACAAAGGCATAATTAACTCATAATAATTACGAATAGCACTGACGAACGTAGCATCTATTCGTAAGAGTTACCCACAATAAATTTCTTCGTCATATTTTTCCTTGCGGTTTAAAGTATCTAGGGTACTGTCTAGTTTATTGCTGTCTTTACAGTAATATACAGTCCTTAGGACTATATGTTGTTTTAGGGATGGCTTTTTGAAGGTTTTGGTAAAGTTCTTGACAATTGATTTGCACTTGGGGTAGAGTGGTGACAAGTGGTGATTAGTGGTGAATTTTAGATATACAAAGTTTGGTAGGCTTGGCTTATTGCTAATTATCACTACGCAAACTGCGGTCTGCATACCGCTAACAGCAGGAAAGGAATTGCAAATCCACAAACCGATGTTCGCATACGGTATTCTGCAGCGGAATGCTGTCCGCCGGCCGGCGGAGCGGAAAGCGGAAAACTGACTATGTTAATAGGTGAGCACACATACAAAGTAGGGGATAAGAACCGGGTGGCGTTGCCAAAATCTTTTCGAGAGGAGATTGGTAATAAGATAATAGTTACGCGGGGCTACGAAGGGTGCTTAATTGTGGTTTCTCCTTCTCAGTGGGAAAAAATCACAGACGACGCTGCCTCGGG
Source organism: uncultured Candidatus Saccharibacteria bacterium (assembly GCA_964467235.1). GTDB lineage: Bacteria > Patescibacteriota > WWE3 > JAUXAW01 > JAYEID01 > CAYXRZ01. The sequence continues at coordinate 5,831 of CAYXRZ010000031.1, read as the reverse complement.
ACCCTTCGTTTCCGAATCGGTTCGAGATACTTCAAGATTCTTGCTTGGAGGGGCGGCTGAGGTTTCTCTGGATGAGCAGGGCCGCTTTGTGGTTCCGCAGTCGCTTAGAGAATACTCCGAGATAGATGAAGAAGTTTGCTTTTTGGGTCTCGGCCGCTGGGTAGAAATCTGGGATAAGGGGAAGTGGGACGAGCGCCGCGATTATCTTTCCAAAGAAGCCGGCAACATCGCCGAGAAACTCGCAAATTTGGAGGTCTAATAAATTTCCGTTCTTGCTGAGTGCGGAAAGCTTTAAGCTGATAGCTGATGAATTTTCACACACCTGTACTTTTAAAAGAGACGCTTGAATACTTAGACGTTCAACCGGGCAAAAAATATATCGATGCAACTTTAGGTGGTGGGGGACATGCCGCAGCAATATTGCGCAGCGGTGGGGAGGTTTTAGGGATTGACATGGATCCGAACGCTGTGCGGCACGCGCGCAATAGAGTTGCGTCGGAAGTATCATCCGCCGGCCGGCGGACTAATTTTCAATTTTCAATTGTCAGAGGGAATTTTAAAAGAATTGATGAGATAGCAGAAGAGCAAGGGTTTGAAGATTGTGACGGGATCCTTTTTGACCTGGGAATGTCTTCTTGGCAGTTAGATGAGTCCGAGCGCGGCTTCAGTTTTATGAGTGATGAAGAGCTTGATATGCGGATGGACCCTTCTTTGGAAGTTACAGCGAAAGATCTTTTAAAGGGTTTAAAAAAAAATGAACTTAACAAACTTTTTTCAAAGTATGCTCAGGAAAACAATCCTCAGCGATTTGTGCATGCTCTTACGCGCACCCGCAGAGTAAGGGATTTTGAAACAACGAAAGAATTTTCTGGTCTTTTGGCTTGGGTGGAGTTGGATGAGCCGAGAGACTTTTGGAATTGGTATGAGAATAATTTTAAAAATGACCCTGGTAAATATGGGAGTTACGATCGAAGGGCCCGCTTTTTTCAAGCGTTGAGAATTGCGGTTAACGACGAGATTAATAATCTCGAAGCGGCACTGCCCCGGGCCCTTCGAATTTTAGCCCCCGGTGGGAGGTTGGTAGTAATAACTTTTCATTCTTTAGAACGGGGTGGGGTAAAGAAGTTTGCGGCAAGGCAAGAAAACGAGTTGCATGTGCTTACCGGAAAGCCGGTTACTGCAAGTGAAGAGGAGGTTGAGAAAAATCAACGGGCAAGAAGCGCACGTTTATTGGCATACAAAAAGAATATTTCTGAATGACTAATCAAAAAAAGCAAAGAAACATTTTAAATATAAGAACTTTAATCTACTTGTTGGTGGTTGTTTTGTGCGGTGCACAACTTTTCTTTTCTTGTAGTCTTTCCACATACGGTGAGGAAATTGCTACCCTTTCTGCAAAGAAGGCTAAATTGGAAAGGGAGAACCAGCGTCTTGAAAACCGACTTGCTGAACTTTCTTCTCTTTCTTCTATTCAATCCCGTGCGGAAAAGGAGTTGGGGATGGTTCACCCGGAGGTTGAAGTTTTTTCCTCCCGCCGCGTTGCTCAGCGTTTAAAAGCGGAGGAATAACCTTTTACCATGTTTACTAAAAAACACTGGCGGATAGCGCTGCTTTTCAGTTCTGTTAGTATTTTCCTCTTCGGCGTTCTTCTTAGACTTTTCCAAGTTCAAATTCTTTCTCACAGAGAATATCAAGCTCAGGCGGAAACTCAGCACGGAATTTCTTACAGCATATCGGCTCCGCGGGGCGAGATATACTCTCGCGACGAATTTCCCTTGGTTGCCAATCAACCTTCTTATCTACTTTACGGTGAGCCGGAAAAGATTTTTGTCTCAAGTGTAGATGGGGAGGAAACTGCTAAAGCAGTTTTGAATGAGGTTAGTTTTGAAGACTGCCCCGTTATAAATACTGATCCCGCTCCTCCCGGGTATGATTCTTACCAAAAAACAAAGTATTGCCGTGAGGCACTAGTTGAAAGACTTCAATTTGACCGTCAGTGGGTTCCTTTAATTCGCAACCTTAGTGCAGAGGAACAAAATAAGGTGGAGTCCTTGGGTTTGCATGGTTTAGGTTTTGAGGTGACGCCCGTTCGTTATTATCCGGAACAGGAACTTGCCGCTCATGTTTTAGGCTTTGTTGGCGCTGACGAACTGGGTAACCCAAAAGGATATTTTGGTTTGGAAGGTTATTATGACGGAGATTTACGTGGTAGTGATGGTCTTGTTTTGGAAGAGCGAAGTGCGTTAGGAGAGCCAATTTTGGTGGGTGATTTCTTGAAGCGCCCTCCGCGGAAAGGGAGGGATTTGGTGCTGACTTTGGACCGAGCGGTTCAGTTCATGCTAGAGCAGGAGCTCGAGGAAGGAGTAAAGCGGTACGGAGCTGAAAGCGGGACGGTAATAGTAATGAATCCTCATACCGGTGAAGTTATTTCTATGGCAAATTTTCCCCGCTACGATCCCGCTAATCCGGGTGAAGACAACTTAGAGAAGGAATCAAAAGAAGAAAATAGCGAAGAGAAGGATATCGAGACCGGTGAAGAAGATAAAGATGAATCCGAGGAGAATGAGTCTGAGAAGGAAGAGGAAAAGATTAGGTATGAAAGCCAGCAGCGGAATGTGGCGATTGCATCTTCTTACGAGCCGGGGTCCGTGATTAAAGCATTGACAATGGCAGCGGCCATTGAAGAAGGTGAAGTTACTCCCCAAACTACGTTTGTCAGTAAGCCCATGACGGTAGGGAACCACATAATTCGTACTTGGGATAACAAGTATTACGGGGAGTCCACAATGATTGAGGTTTTGGAGCGTTCCGATAACACAGGCGCTGCTTGGGTAGCCTTGGAAAAGTTGGGAAAAAGAACACTGCGTGAGTATTTTTCCCGGTTTGGATTGGGCGAAAAGACGGGCATCGATCTAGAAGGTGAGGCAGCCGGTACTTTGAAACCTCTTTCTCAGTGGTATCCTGTAGACCTTGCAAACGCCTCTTTTGGACAGGGTCTTTCCGCAACTCCCTTGCAGGTTACGGCCGCTTTTTCTGTTTTTGCTAATGACGGTGTTTTGATGTCTCCTTACCTTGTTAGGGAAATTCGTGATAACGGAAAGTCAATTACGTTTTCTCCACAAAAGGAAAGAAGAGTGCTTTCCAAACACACAACAAAAATAATGGAGGGTATGCTTACGAAAGCCGCAGAGCACGGAGAGGCAAGTTTTTTTGTTCTTGAAGATTGGCATGTAGCAGGAAAGACGGGTACAGCGCAGATACCTGTGGGGGGAAAATACGATCCCCATAAAACCAATACAACTTTTGTTGGATTTTTGCCTGAGAGTAAGAAATTTGTTATGCTTGTAAAGCTGGAGAAGACCAGTACGAGTATATATGCGGCGGAGACGGCAGTGCCGTTGTGGATGGAGATGGCTAAGGAGCTTATCCGGTACTATGCAATCCCACCAGACAAATAGATAATTTTTAATTTTAAATAACCAATTTTTTCTGTTCTGTTGTAAAAAGTTAGAATTTTAAATTGGTAATTGAAAATTAAATGAGTTATTTTCGTATCACTGGGGGTGTTCCCCTCAAAGGAAAAGTAAATATTTCCGGTTCTAAGAATGCGGCAATCAAGATGATTGGTGCAGCGCTTCTTACCTCGGAGCCGGTAAGTCTTACTAATGTTCCTGAAATTGGTGACGTTAGGGTTGATTTGGAGGTAGTGAAGACCTTAGGTGTTAAAGCCGAAAAGAACAAAAACGAATTGGTTTTAGAGGCGGATGAGTTGGCTACTTCCGAAATTCCTGAAGGGTTGAGCACAAAAACCCGCGCAGCAATTATAACCATGGGCCCTTTGCTCGCCAGGCGGGGGAAGGTTATATTTTCAGGTTCGGGTGGCTGTAATATTGGTAAGCGTCCTATTGATCGCCACCTGAGCGCGTTAGAATCTTTGGGAGTTTCTGTTGAGTGGCGCAATTCCACAATTGTGGCCAAAACCGAGCGCTTGCGAGGCGGCATAATTCGTTTTGAAAAAAATACAGTGATGGGAACAGAAACAGCACTCTTGGCTTCCGTTTTGGCAGAGGGGGAAACAAAAATATTTGGTGCTGCTATGGAACCAGAAGTGAATGATTTAATTGCACTTTTAAGAAAAATGGGGGCACAAATTTCTCGTAGTGAAGAGCATTCTCGGGAAATAACTGTACAGGGTGTAGAAGAGCTGTCCGGTGCTAGTCACGAAGTTATTCCCGATCGCAATGAAGCGGTAACTTTTGCCGTGGCAGCAGCAGTGACGAGGGGGGATGTGGTTTTGAAGAATTTACGTACGGAAGATATTATCCCGTTTCTTTCTAAACTTAACTCCATGGGAGTTTCTTATGATGCTTCGGGCGATAGCTTAAGAGTTTGGTCAGAAAAAGAAGATGTATGGCAGGCTGTTGATATTCAGACGTCTCCCTATCCGGGTTTTATGACCGACTGGCAGCAGCCCTTTTCAGTTCTCTTGTCGCAAGCTGAAGGTACTAGTACAGTTCACGAAGCAATTTATCCCGATCGTTTAGGGTATCTTGCGGAATTAGGTAAGATGGGTGTAGATTACGATATTTTGACGCCAAAAGAGGCAGGAATTCCTTTTAAACCCGAAGAGTATGGATTTGACTGGCGTCGAACCAGCCAACCTAAGGTAATCGCTAAAATTCACGGCCCAATTGAGCTTCGAGGCGCAGAATTAGAAATTCCCGACCTTCGCGCCGGAGCTACGTTAGCAATTGCCGCCTTGGCAGCAGAGGGTGAAAGTAATATCCGGGGGACTCATCATATTGAACGCGGTTACGAGAAGTTTGAAGAAAAGTTGCAAAATCTAGGTGCCGAGATCGAGAGGATAGAAGAATGAGGAATTATTATTTTAATAGGCTTCAATAACCAGTTACTAGGTCCCAGTCTCTAGTTTCTAGCCTCCAATTCTTCCTTTAAATTTTTCATTGTTCGGTGAACGATAGTTCCGATATGTGTTTCCGTAAGTTCGAGCATTTTTGCGATGTCTTTGTTTCTGCGTCCTTCGAAGAATTTTAGGTAGATTATTTTTTGTTCGCGTTCCGGTAGGTTGTTCAGTACTTCGTGCAGTAAATTATACTCTTCGCTTTTAATGGCAGCCTCCGGTGGTTTTTCTTCTTTTGATTCCGGTGGAGATATATTTTCTAAATTTGCAGTTTTTTGTTTGTCCGCTTGGCGGAAGTGATCAATTAGCGTATTGCGGGATATTTTGTAGAGCCAAGCGGAAAGAGAGACCCCTTGCCAACGGAATGAATCAAGACCGTCTAACGCTTTGGTGAAGACATCCGCTACTAAGTCTTCTACAATGGGGTCGCTGCCCAAGCGCGCGCGGAAAAATTTTTCCAGGTGCGGTTTGTAATGCGTATAAATCTTTTCGAAGGCGGACCGACCCCGCTCACCGCCCTTTTGTGCGGTTTTGATGAGACTTTCTTCTTTGTCGAGGTCCATTGAAATGCGGGACATGAGATTATTTATGTTTTTAGCGGATTAAGGGCTGCTTCTTCCAACACAGGTAAAAGGATTTTTCGCGGTCCGTAAATTACCACTACTTCTTGGGAATCTGATTCTTTGTTCTCCCAATCTTCCGGTGAACTGACCCAGAGTTTTTTTCCGGGAAGTGAACTGAGTACTTCGTCGAGACTTTGTTTAAGCGGTGGGAAGTATTTATAAGTGGCGTCAACAATAAAGTTACCCTCGGATCCAGGTAAGAGTCGTATTCTGGGTTCCGGTAAGTTAATGCTTGAAAAAGACTGCTCAACTGTTTCTTTTTCTAAGTCCAAAGATGTTCCTATTTT
>CAYXRZ010000030.1:0-8709 GCA_964467235.1 uncultured Candidatus Saccharibacteria bacterium | reverse complement strand
CGTCGTCCTTAACCTCCTCTATGAACCTATAAACGTGCTCTCCTTGAACCTGCCCGGTACCAAGAAAGAACGAACCTTCCGTCCTTTCACTATCAACCAAAGCCCGTATATTTCTGGTATACACCACGCGGCACGTCTCCCCGCCGCAAGCCGTAAGAAAAAGGGCAACTAGAGCAACTCCCATTAAAACCCACCAGCGCTTTTCCATATTTACCTCCTGTTTAATCACTTCTCGATGCTACGGTCCATTTTTCCTCAAGTGGTTCAGAGCACTCACAAGGCTGAAACAACCTAAACTTTACTTTAGGGTCATCTAGACCAAACGCTACCCAATCGCGAGAAACGTTGTTTTTTGCCGCGGCACGGCTCTTGAAAGGCCCCCGCCAACCACTAATCTGCGTATCCCTATCATACTCAAACAGCCCACAGTACAGATAGAACCCTGGCTTGAATGGTCCTAGTTCAAGAACAATTCTCAGTAGCTCTATAATATACACAGTAACCCCCCCTTTGAATTTTGTTAGTACCGTAGTGCAATTATACTATATAGGACTCAATTATTCATCTGATCTAACCATAAAAAGAGAACGGGGGTTCTCATCTATATGAGTTCCCCCGTTCGGGTTGAAATAGCTTAACAGTTACGTGTTACATAAACTACACTTGCAACATATGCGCAGCCTGCATTACTAGCATTTTGCTCCGCCAATCGATATTCTCCAACCTCGGCAAAGGCTGGCTTGTATCATTTCCCAAGAATGTTTCGAGACTCTGAAGGGAAACTGCCAACATAATCACGTCAACCCTAAAGGAATTAAAGTTCCTAACAAGCCCCCAGGCAACTTGTGCACGAACCTCTGATGCCGCAACGGTAGCGTTAAGAGCAGCAGTTTGTGTGTCCTCCTCGGCATACGCAAGGATCAACGGCAGGGATCTCAGAACAACATCCGCAACCTCGATAACCAAGTTATCCGCAAAGGAACAACGACCCTGTTGCTGCCACATCCTAAGAGCCTCACAATAAAAAGCAGACAGAACGTGGCGATGCTGTTCTAGATTATCAGCAAGGGCTTGATAATCAGCACGGGGCTCTGCACAATCGCCTTCGAATGCCGTCGATAGACGCAATACCAACGCGATAACATCTGCAGGCACAAACCGCGAAGTAGTAGCCGCAAGAGGCAGCGACCCCAAAAGCTCCCGTAACTGGTCCTCAGAAAGCTCCGTATCAATAGTAGGGTAAGCATCCCCATTGAAATAGGAATCAAGAAATGAGGCTTCTCCAATTCCAACTTCTTTGATAGCCCTATCTATACTACCCAGAACTTCCTGAGTAACTAACACTTGTGCCGGATATGACTTGCAATCCATACTTCTTACCTCCCTGTCTATGCGCATAGTCCAATTTAAGTCGAGGACGTCTCCTCGCTATTCAGTTGTAGCAGGGATTATAACAAATTTCGAAGTGACTTGCAATTTTATAAGATACTTGCGGAGTAACGAGGCTCGAATCTAGTTTGGGGTAAGAAATAGAAATACTGTAGTTACAGGTAAGAACCGCTATGGCTGCTTAATAAATAGCGTTCGGAAGCAGCTTGTCGGATGATCAATCTAATCACATGCTCCTTGAACATTGTTTCTCAATTAATTCGGGTATATAATTATAAGGTGAGAATATTAAATAATTATGCCTTCAATGTTCTTATATCCAACTATAAAAACAAAACTTCTTTAAAAGGTGTTCTTACCCTGTTAGTAAGCGTCATACTCCTCTTTTCCCACACTTCAAAAATCCAAGCATCTGATCTAAGACTAACCGAGGGAGAGTTTATTGTTCTAGGAGACGAACCTTCAGCCGAAGATTATTACAACCAATTCATGTTTTGGGATGCGGTTCTGGAAATCGACAGCAAAGGAAAAGTTAAAGGTTATGCGGACACAAGTCTTAACGACATTAAGTTGGGAAATAATCCACTTAGTCTCTACAATGCACAAATATCCCTGCAAATGGATGGAGAATACGATGAAAAAGCTAATCACTTATCGGGAACCTTCGCCTCCAAGCACAGCTCTTCCCAAAAAACGGAAAGAGAAAAGCCTTTAATTTCCAGTTATATTGATGCAACCATGGTCTTTAGTGGAACTTTTTCCGGAGGTTATTCAGCTAACGACGCAGGGTTCCTAATTACATTTACCGGGAACAAAAGCTACACCGGAAAAAGATGGTCCAGTAATGGTAATGAGGAGGACATTAACGAATCCAAATCTTGGACCAACAAAGCTGTTTTTACCGAGGACTTATGTGGCGGATACTCAGGTGAAAATCTATCACTGAAAAACAACCTCAAATTTATACCCAAAATTTTCGCTCGAGATTCTGGAGCAAGGTTTGCTGATTTTGCCGGCCAGGTGGAAGTGGCACCTGTAGAAGATCGCGAAGATACTCGCCCCGCGGAGATCGGGATGGTTCTTAAAATTGGTGATATGGTCGAAACTTATGAAGACAGCTGTGCTATTATTTCGTTTTCCGATATGACAACTCTGGTTATGAAACCCAGCTCCAAAATTATACTTGACACTCTTTCGGAGCGTGAAAGTAAGCTAAGTGTTCTTGCCGGTAAAATTTGGGCAAATGCTAAAAAAGCGGTAAGCGAGGGCAGGCTAGAAGTTACTCTTAACCAGGGTGTTTCCGGTACAAAAGGAACTACTTTTGTTGCGGAGGAGAATGGTACTACCTCTTCTATAAAAGTACTTGAAGGTCTAATGTCTTTCACTCCAACTGGTGGCAGTGACCTTGAAGTTAGTACGGGGCAGATGGCTAGTGTGAATAAAAACGGTGAGGTAAAAACTCAAAATTTTGATACTACTGCCGAAGAAAAAGAGTGGGAGAACAAAAATTTCACAGACAGGTTTGCCGATGCTGCACCAATTAAGAACACCCCTGCAACCTCTGGACCGGCTGAACCAAAAGAATCAGCTATTGAAGAAAGAAGCTCAAATGTTACTCAATACGCAATTTTCGCCGTGCTAGGTCTTGTTGGGTTGTTTGGGGTTTATGTTTACTTTCGTAAAGCAAAAGTTTGATGGCGTTCGAAGCTATTTTGTAACTCGCAAAAGGAGGATGGTTGAATAAAAAGATAAGAGCGAGGCCTTCAATCCATAATCGCTATGGAAAGAGCTCCTCGCTCGAATTTCAAGAACAGTACTGTCACTTAATCAAAAACCTACTCTATCCCAAGAATACACCGCGTAGAGTGTTTTTCCCTCGGCGCCGGTACCAGGAACCCTCTTAAACCTGAAAGTCAGGTAATGATTTGTATTATGAGGGAACAGCAAGAATAAGCGAAGTTTCAGATTAGACAACCTTCTCCCGTGATACTCTACAAGCGTTTCCTTAATCTCTTCCAAAGTGTACCTTTGGGGAAAGAGTCCGTACTGTTCCTTTACACTGCCCTCCGGAACAAACAATCTCATCAATTCGAAATTCTTTTCCCATCTAGCATCCTGCCTAGGAGCAGGGATTAGAAGTGGGACGATCGCCTTAAGAACCTTACACATAGTCAAACCCTCCTTATTACTATTACTCGGCACATCCCAATGCAACGTTGCTTTTAAATTGTACCAAAAAATAGGGCCTTTTGCAATTTTATGGGGTAGTAGTCTAGACTACATGTCTGCTCCTGAAAGCAACACCTAAGCCTGTTTTGAGGTAGGCTTCAAATGATTCCACTCTTTCCTTTGATTCAAATGCAATGTAGGAAACTAACTCGCAGGGTAAAAAATTCTCAGTGGCGGGGTTCTTACCGGACTGATATTCTTCTACTCTCCTTTCTAGATTACTTGTTAAACCAGTGTAGTAATCTCCGTTGGAAAGTTTGAGGATATAAACGTAGTAGACGAGGCCATTGTATCAGATACCCTACTTCGCTAAAGCTACATACGGCACTCATAATTCCTAAACTCCCCCGACCTAACGTCGAGGATCACTACGGAATTATGATGGCTCCGTGTGGTAAATGGCGTTCGAAGTTATTTCGAAAAGAAAACTTTAGTTGCAGTTAGATAAAAAAGAGAACGGGGGTTCTCATCTACACACGAAAGTAGACAAGACTTCCCCCCGTTCGGGTCACGGTTGCGCGCTCAATCGTGGCGCACAAATGAATTGGATACTGTACATCAGTGAGACAAAAATCTTCGCACATCACCCTCAGTAACAGAAGCTGCTGCTAACTTCTCCAGTACATCATCATCAGTTACGTGTCTCGCCATCGTCTACCTTCAGGTTCTCTCAAGTTGGCCCGAGCGCGGGATGAGCAACCGGACTTTGTCATCCCCGCATGGAAACAGATTTCGGCCGGCTTTGAGGTAGATAAAGCACATACTAATGAAGGGCTCTAAAACATGTGGACTTCCGTAGTCCCTTCGGCATCCTCATGCAACATCCGACTGTCCGGATCCTGGTCGACCACATACCACGTAAGGCCCGCTCGCATAATCTACTGAACAACCTCTTCGGGCGTCTTGCCCTCGGCCTCGGCGATCTTCTTCACCTCTTCTACGATAACTTCCGGAACCTTGATCTTCCCCGGCATTGCGTAACCTCCTTATTTGATTAACCCAATCGGTTCTTTTGAAACCGTAGCGAGGCTAATTATAACACAATTCATGGTAAGTTTAACTTTATGGGGTATTGAAAACTGTTTCCCGAACACAACTCAGGTTGTGCTATCATAAACCCATGGCCGAATTCATTTCCACAACAAATGTATTTATCAAGAAGGACGAGAAATATCTGGTACTAAGGAGGGGCAAGGATGTTACTGTATTTAAAGACTACATAATGGGCCCGGGTGGAAAGCAAGATCCGGACGAAGGTGTGCACGAAACAGCTGCGCGGGAAATGCTTGAAGAAACGGGTGTTCAAGTAAAAGAGTTGTGCCTAAGCGTAGTTGGAACTCACAACCATTTTTATAAAGATAAAGTTTATCTTGTCTTTATATTCACAGCGAAACATGACACCGGAGAATTAATCGAAAGCAACGAGGGCAACTTGGATTGGATTGAGATAGAAACATTGCTAAACGAAGAAAAGATTTGGGCCGATCTTAAAATATACCTCCCCCATATTGTAGCTAACGACAATAGAATTCTTTTCTCTTATCTGGAATATAATAAGGATTTTGAAATAACGGAATCAAGGATAGATTATTGTTGAACATAGTTTTGAAAGCCCCTATTAGAAAGAGTTTGGCCAAAAATCAAATATCTTTTGAATAAATTACAAAATCCCTTTTCAAATAGTGATTCGGCAAGTCGCCTATCTTTTCGAATCCCAAGCTCTTGTAAAATCGGCTTGCTTCCCATTCCTCCATTGTGAATAAATATATCTTGTGAGCACCGTGCTCTTTTCCATAATCTTCCACTTTCGACATAAGCTTCCTGCCAATCCCTTGTTTTCTCCTATCCTTCGCAACAATCAATGTCCCGATATAAATTACTCCAGCTGTGAATTTACACTTTACCGTGCCGACAATCTCTTTCCCCTCCGTAGCCTTAAAGACAAATTCCTTCTTGACCCACTCAATTGGTTCCCCATAGTATTCTATATCCTCACCTTGCCAGACCCTCTCGTCAAATTCCTTGATTTCCTCCTCTGTTGCTTTGGTAATAGAAATTTTCATAAATTAATTCTACCAAATAAAAATGCCTTTCGAACAGATTTGTAAAAAGTTGGGAATATTAAAAAAGAAGCTGAAAACTTAATTGCAACTACATAATCATTACCTTAAGTAAATGCCCCATTGAATTCTCGCTTAATTTCTTCATAATTAGGGATTTTAGCATATAAATTATCCTGGTTTTGCTTTGCTTTTGAAGGTTTCATATATTCTTCTATTTTATCTTCCGGGGGTAATTCAATTTTTAAGAAATTACATATTTTTGCAATCATATCCCTGTTTTCACGCATATCCTCAGAATACAAATCCTCATAAACCAACGGAAGATAATCTCCTTCCCTGTTTCCGCGAAGGAACTCCTCGTATCCTTTATTCAAGCCCCCAACATATTCAACTATTTCTTCGATTTTCTTAGCTTCAATGGGCCCCAACTCCTCATAAGCTTTTTCATTTAAATCTGCCTTATGCCAAATATTTGTTTGTTGGGCAACTAAACTTGAAAAGGCGGCTTTTACTAAGTTTTCCCTTCTTAGAAAAAGTATTTTTAAGTCTTGCCTTTTCAACATTGTCAAATATATCTCCGGAGGAAACTGGTAAATTAAAACTTTCATTGCATTGTATTTATCAAAGAGTTCATCCAAGGCTTCATTCATTGTCTCGGAATCCTCGATATACTCACTGTAATTTCTTTCTTCGGGATTCCACTCAGAATAGTTGGGGTGGAAAGGCTCCATTGCTAAATTCACACCGACACTCTCGTTAAGAAGCTTCGCCAAAGAGGTGCTACCACTTCTCGCATTCGCAAATATCACAAAATTAGAGGTTTCTTTTGAAGCTGTCACGTTCATAATTTTATTACAAGGTAAAAGCAAGTAATTCTAGGAATACTTAATTACGTAGCCAATATATTTATCAACAGAACTAGTAGTTATAATTGTTCCTAGCTGGTTAACTTTATCCAAAAACAAATCAAAATCAACATCCGGGTCGTCTTTTATATCTACAACTACCAAAAACTCCGTTTCAATATCTAAAAGGGCATCTAAAACACCTTCAAACGTATTGTTGCCAAATTTAGTGGCTTCACCTAGGAGCAAATGTGCTAAAACAATGTCAAATCTATGTCCTGGTTCAAACGCTGTAATATCAGCTTCCTCCAATACATAATTACCGGTCGGAACATCTCGCTCTATACCAGACATTTTTCTTTCATCACCAGGATAGATAAGTGCGGTAATATCACTGTTTGGAAACTTAGTTGTTAGAAAATAAAGGCTAGTTCTTCCCGAACCAGCATCCAAAATTTCATACTCAACGTCATTGTCAACCCCCTCAAACAGTGCTTCCAAGAGTTCTTTGTGGTGTGGGTATTCTTTAAGAGGGTTCATGTTCCAAAATTTGCGTGTTATTAATAACTTTGTATCTTAAATGAAGGTAAGAATTTTCCATCCTCTTGCAAGAAAGTAACTCCAAAGCTTTTGCTTTTTTAAGGTCCTCGAGAGTTTTGAGTGCTTCGCCTTCAATTAGTGCTTTGGTATCCTTACCCCCAATCAGAACCGGTGCAATAACAATAGATATTTCATCCAGCAGACCTTCTCGTAACCAAACTGCATTCAATGTTCCGCCCGTTTGAATAGTGAGTCTCTCAAAACCGTATGTCTCACGGAGTGCGTTCAGCATATCTTTAAAATCAATATCTCCGGAATATTCAAGAACTTCAACAGAACTATCTTTTTTAGCGGGATGGTTGGTATTAGTAGTAACTATAATAAGCCGCTTCGTCCATGCCTTTAAATAGTTAACACCCTTTTCGTTTAGGTGTGGGTTGTTATCAATAACAACAAAAGTAACTGGGATTTTTTCGGGAGTATTTGTTCTTTTATTCACCCCAATCTTTTCCATAACAACTCCTGAATTTAATGATACTAAATCTGTTTTCTTTTCTAGTTCGTAATATTGAAAAAGCCCCTCCCTGACGCCCTTAATTTTCTTGAAATCTCTATCGACATCACGCGCATAGCCCAAACCAGTTGATATCTTGCCATCCAAAGATTGTATTAAAAATAATGTGGTATATGGTCTATTCATAAAGTATTTTTTTACCTAACAGCAGCTTCTAGGATTTCAATTTCCAAGTTATTAGCATCAATTCTTGCTTCCAACCCAAGCGGCATTGGTAAATCCACAGTTTCGTGCCCAAAATCAACCTCGCCAATTATTGGGAAGTTAAAGTCCTTAAGAGTTTCTAGAACTATCTCTTTCGGCGTTGGCTCTTCCAAACCTTCCCAGCCAGTTCTTGCTATTCCGGGTAATTTACCAATAAGCATTCCGGAAATAACATCCAACACCCCCGCATACTTCAACTGATACAAAACTTTTTCAATTCGGTAAGAAGCCGCATTATCTATCTCCCAGAAAAAGATAAAACCTTCCAAATCTTCTTTATTAGGAAAATATTCTGTGCCCACAAGGGCAGACAAGATGCTCAAATTCCCACCGAAGAGCTGCCCTTGCGCTTCCCCCGCTCTCCAACACCCCCACTCAGTCAAAGGTTCCATTTTTCCCAAGGGCTCCGTTGAAGTTAAAGCCTTAAAAAGTGCTTCCTTCCCCTCTGCTATCTTTCCTGGCAAGTGTTTCTCCCACATCCTGCCGAGCCCATACGTAAGCAAAGGTCCGTGGAACCCAACCATTCCTATTTTTGTAAATAAAGCGCTGTGGATATTTGTAACGTCGCTGAAGCCAATGAAGGGTTTGGGATTGTTTTTTATCAGTTCGCAATCAAGGTGCTCTAAAACAGCAATAGCAGAATGTCCCCCATCGTGAACAATCATAGCGTTAACATCGGGGTCGGCATACATTGCATTTATATCTTCCGCACGCTCCTCGGGTGTCCCCGCAAACCACCACTTAACCCTTCTTAAATTCTTGCCTTCCTTAACCTTAAAACCAAGACTTTCTAACTCCGATATACCTTTTTTGTATTGCTTGTAATAATCGCTTTTTTTATCAGTTGGGAAGGGGAAAGAGGTAG
>CAYXRZ010000029.1:0-8773 GCA_964467235.1 uncultured Candidatus Saccharibacteria bacterium | reverse complement strand
CCGAACTTAAAACCATGTTTCACCGTACTTAGTTTTGGATTACAAAATACGTTTTTAGAAACATTGTCGAATAGGGACTCTTAAAAGCACGGCTTTTAAGAGTATGCATTGGTATAGGGAAATCGGTTAGAGAGAATTTTCGGTGAAGCTGAAGTAGGAGTTTTGGGTGATGATTATGTGGTCGGAGACGGTGATGCCCAGGATTTCTCCTGCTTTGCGTAGTCTTTCGGTTAGCTTTTTATCTTTTTTGCTAGGAGCAGGGTCGCCGGAAGGGTGGTTGTGGATTAGAATAACGGAAGCAGCTGAATTTTTTATTGCTGGGAGGAAAATTTCGCGAGGATGAGCTAAGGAAGCATTCAATGTGCCTACGGAGATTGTTTCTTCAGTGATTATGCAGTGGCGGCTGTCGAGGCAAAGGAGGATAAAGTACTCTTTCTTTTTCTCTCCTAAATTGTTTTTTAGAAGTCGGAAAACGTCTTCTGGTTTTTCTATTTTTGGTCCTAGTTTTTGTGTGTTTTTCGCCCTCTCCCCTAGCCTAAGAGCTGCCTGCAGTTTGCATGCAGTTGCTAAACCAACACCTTTTACTTCTTGGAGTTCAGTTAAAGAGGCATTCCGAATATTTTTGAGGTTTCCAAAACGGGAAAGAAGGTTTTGTGCAACTTGCAAAACATTTTGACTGCGCCCTCCTTTTTCGATAATTAGGGCCAAAAGTTCTTGCAAAGATAAATTCTCCACCCCCACGTTACGCAAGCGTTCGCGGGGGCGTTCCTCCACTGGTAGGTCGTGGAGAGTATAGTTTCTCGACATACCAACATCCTAACATACAGGCTATTGGTTAAGTATTAATCGAGATTAGTACTGTTCGCGTTTGGGGCGAGCTTCACTGACTTTAAGGGTTCGACCTTCGTGATCATTGCCGTCGAACTGGTCAATAGCTTGCTGAGCTTCTTCTTCAGTGCTCATTTCGACAAAACCAAAACCGCGTGAACGGCCGCTTCGGTTGTCGGAAATAACCTGAGCACTTTCCACAGTTCCAACCTGTGAGAAAAGCTCTTTCAAATCGCTGTCAGTAACATCGTAATCGATGTTTCCAACGTAGAGTTTCTTGTTCAATTTATTTCACCTCCTTTGTATGTGTTGTTCTTTCGTTGTCTCCTCGGGAAAAATGCCTTTGGGGATGGAAGAAAGAGAACTGATCTAATTGATAACTGCGGAAAGTATAGCACAGTGCGTACGGTTTGTAAAATTTAACTCTTTCGAAGGAGACAGCCCTGGGTTGATCCCAACCCAGGGTTGGGGGAATTCGAAAGATTCCTCTCTTGGGTGGTGTTTTATCTGGAAATTGTTTTTTTGTATTCCCGAGCTTGGCGGAAAAAGAGGTAGGAAAAGTAAAAAAGCAAGGGGCTTGCCGACCAGGCAACTAGCGGTACTCGCCGGAGGATAAAGAGCAGGGTAAGAATTAAACCCGCAAGAAGATTATCCACTCCCCCGAAAACAATAATAAAGTAGGAAATTTTCTTTTTGTAAAACCGATACGGAAGATAATAAATAACCGCGCCTATTAGTGAACCTATTCCCAAAAGGCACCAGTAAATAGAACGCAGCTCAAACATTTCTAGAAGCTCTTGGGGGCCAAAGATAAGAAAAAGTCCCCAAGGAAAGATAAGTAAGAAGAGGTTTATCAGCGTAATTTCTTTAAACTGGCCGATAAACTTTTGTACTCTTTGTGTGTTTTTAAGGTTAAATTCCCGGTCTTTAAGTGCTAGATAGACAAAAAGAGAATAGAAAGAAAGAATGATCCAGCTTTCGTAGGCCCAAAGTCTCCTGTTTAGAACTACACTGCGCGGGGTGCGGAGAAAATGACCGAAGGCGTACAATAAACCGCTTAAAAAGAAGATATGAATGAATAAAAAGAAGACTTTTTTGGTGGTCATCGCATATAGGGCATTCCTTCTTCGTCCAGGTCCGGTTCAACATATTCATCACTGCTACTGGGTGCGCTTTCCGTTTCGTCGGTATCTTTTTTTGGTTTTGCTTCTTCAACTGTCAGTTCCCTACCCTGAAGATCCTTTTCGTGAAACATTTCCATTGCTTTTTTTGCCTCCTCTTCCGTTTTCATTTCGACAAAGCCAAATCCGCGTGATTTTCCGCTGTCCGCATCTTTAATTATTTCTGCGCTTTTAACCTCTCCGGCTTGGGAAAAGTGCTTTTCTAAATCTTCTTCGGTTGTTTCGAAATTTAAGTTTCCTACGTAAAGTCGGTTGTTCATAATGTCACCTCCAATCGGGGAATGCAAATTAAGCTAATTTCAAACTGCCTTTAATTTTAGCACAAGTTAAAGAACTTTTCAGGCAAAAAAAGAAGGGATAGCGCGGCGCGTGCCGGGCTATCCCTTTGAATTGTGAAGTGTTTTGATACGTTGCGCGCGTGTGTTAGGGGAACAGCGGGAGCAGTTCTTGTGCTTCCGCATCCACTAACCCCCTGTCCGTCAGACGAACTTCCGGTACTACTGGCAAAGCCAGCGCTAGCAGGTGTAGAGGGAATTCTTTCCGCAGTCCCAAATCACCCAGAGATTGTTCGAATTTGACAACCGCTTGTGCGATTTCTGGTACTGGGTTCGGGCTCATCAGTCCCGCTATAGGTAATTCTGCGGTTGCTAGTACTGAACCATTGAGGACGGAGGTGAGTCCTCCTCCGCAACGAGCCAGTTCCAGGGAAGCTGTAAGCATGTCCCGTGGGTTCTTTCCGATGACGACCAGATTGTGGCTGTCATGGCTAATTGTACTGGCGATAGCTCCCCGTTTGAGCGGGTATCCAACCAGCGGGACAACGCTCGGCGCTGTTCCCTGGCCGTGACGCGGAACAATGGCCCCGAGACAAACGTTTTCCGGTAATGGGAATACGAGTGCGCCACGCTCGCATTGGAGTTCAAGTGTGGTCAGATGGGTAAACAGCTCTGCTGTGTTGATTGCATTAATGAGCACTCTGCCCTCCTGAACCGGTGTCTCCAAAACGAAACTTCTGGAGGTCAGGTCAGGTATCAGTACTGTGTTCTTTACCAAGGGCTCCACAGCCTCACTTACGGGTCGAAGCATTTCCCCTTCTTTGGCTACGAGTTCCCCGTTGGCGATGACGTACTGAGCGTCGATTTCCTCTAAATTGCTGAGGAGCACGATGTCAGCAGTCCATCCGGGGGCAACTGCGCCCCGCCCCCAAAAGCCGTAGTGTTGGGCAACGTTGATTGTAGCCATCTGAACAGCACGTACGGGATCCACGCCTTGTTCAATTAAGGAGCGGATTGCAAAGTCCATATGCCCGTGTTCGAGAAGATGGTTGGGCATAACGTCGTCTGTGCACATCCCGAACATCCTCGCGTCATTTACGTTTTCCAAAGCTTCCGCAACGGCTACCATCCCGTTGCGGAAGGTTGATGTTCGTGCGTAAACAAGCATGCCGTTTTGGACCTTCTGGACCATTTCTTCTGCCATGAACGATTCGTGGTCCGAACCGCGCGGTCCGATTGCTGCGAGATATGCTTGTAGAGCCTTATCCATTACGCCCGGCGCGTGTCCCTCAATTGGAACGCTAGCCTTGTGACCTGCTTCCACAATGGGAGTTATTTTCCCTCGTTGGTTAATCAATCCCAGGTAGTCCATTGCTTCGGCAATGGCCACGGTGCGTTCCCAAGTAAGCATCTCTTGAACTTCTTGTGCGGTGAACACAGCCCCGGCCGTTTCAAGCTCGGGCACTGCCGGTACACAGCTGGGGACGGTGATGTAGTAATCCAGAGGCAGACCCCTGCTTGCTTCCAGCATGTAGCGCACGCCTACCATTCCCAGGACATTTCCGATTTCGTGGGGATCTGTGCAAACTGTTGTGGTTCCCCGCGGTAAGATCGCTTCTGTCCAATGGGCCGGAGTACACATGCTGGATTCGTTGTGGACGTGACCGTCAATGAAGCCCGGGACCGCCCACAATTTGTCACCGACAACTACTTCCTTGGCGGAAAGTTTGTGTTTGCCTGCCGGTGAGACCGTGGCAATTGTCTCGCCCACGATACCTATGTCCGTTGGATATATTGCACCGGTGAGGACATTGACTAGGTTTGTATTTAGTATTGCCAAGTCATATTGGCCACAATTTACGCCGTTAACTATCGTTTTTCGTGACACTGCAATTCTCCTTACTGTGCTAGTGGGTTGGTGTTTACAATTCCGTAGAGATTCCCTTTGGTTAGGATAACGTATGCGACGAAAGCTCCTAGCCAAAGAAGAACAAACGCCCAACCCCTTTTGTTGAAGTCCAGTTCTCGTATGTAGGTTCGTTCTTCGGACATCCCAAAGCAGCGCACTTCCAAGGCTACGCCGCTTTGCTCTGCTCTTCGTAAACCCGCGGCAATGAGCGGTACGATCAGGTTCTTGAGCTTGTTGAACCACGCTCTTAATCCCTCGCCCGGTTTGGTTATACCCCTTACCATTTGTGCTTCCTGGATGGTTTGTGCTTCGTGTTCCATCATTGGAATGAAGCGGATCGCAGTGAAGAAACCATGTGCAATGCGGTAAGGGACACCGGCATCGACCAAGCTGAGAAAGATATCTCGTGGGTCTGTTGTTTTAGCGATTATCTTTGTTGCCGTTGTTATTGATAGGATTCGCAGTGTAATGGCAGTCCCAATGTAGAACCCCTCAACAGTAGGCCGCAAGATCCATTTTTCGAAGATTACAGTATCTCCGGGGTAGAAGAATCCCTGAAAGAGAAGAATGAAGATACTGCCGCCGCCGATCAGGAGTGCCGTTTTAAGCATTTTCCGAAGTGGGATATTGGCTCCTATCATTCCAACCAATAGGAGAATAATACCTATGGCGAGTACATAGAGAGGATTGAACATGACGAACACCCACCCTATTACTATGCACCCCCACAGGGATTTCATTGCCGGGCTGAGCTTGTGGAAGAAGGTTTCCTCTTCCTTGAATTCTAGTAAGGGCATGGTTACCTCCCGAGAAACTCTTTCGTTGTTATGGGTAGCGATTCCGCTTCCGGCCACAGCAATTTAGAAAGTCTTGCTGCAGGGGGAGCTCCCAGTTTACACGTTTGCAGAATGTCTTCTCTTGCAAAAAGTTCTCTGGGAGAACTGTCGTGAATGATCTGTCCGCTTTCGAGGACTACCACGCGAGTTGCGAATTCGGCTACCTGTTCCATGTCGTGGGAGACCTGGATTACTGTGATTCCTTGCTTCCTTACGAACCTGTCCAGGATGGACATCATCATCCGAGTGGATTTTCTGTCCAGCCCGGTCGTTGGTTCGTCCAGAATAACAATCTCCGGTTCCAGGATGAGTACTGTTGCTACGCTAAGCAGCCTTTTTTCACCCATGGAAAGTGTGTAGGGAGGTTCGTTCCTGAGGCGCGCAAGTCTGAACATTTTGAGCATTTCCATTGTTTTCCGTTCGATTTCGTTGGGAGGAATCCCTAGCTGTTCCAACCCCTGTTCCAGTTCCTCGCGCACAGTTGTAGCGACAAACTGGTGTTCCGGGTTCTGGAAGACGTATCCCACCCGGCCCAATGGCGACTCTTTTTTGGTATTCACTTTCCCTACTAGAATATCCCCTTTTCGGGGCTTCCTTAGGCCGGCGATAAGCTTCATCAGCGTTGTCTTACCGCTCCCGTTCTGGCCGACCACAGCCAGGAATTCTTCTCTAGGTACAGTTAGTGAGAGATTGCGAAGCACATCCTTTTCTGTATATCCAAAGGAAACTCCTTGCACGTTGATGACCTCCTCTTTTTGTGCGGAAGGTTCCCCACGGTGATTTATAGCCGGCTTTTTCAGACAAAGAGGAGAGAGTTTATTTCCGGCTTCTTCTACGGTACAGATTAGCTGTAAACTGGTTCCCAAGTCGCGTTGCAGTTGTCCGGTGATCTTTCCCAAGCCCGGGATAAATACTCCCAGATCCTCAAGGAAGTCCAGCCTTTCCAGGATTAAGTCAGGAGGGCCGTCGGCTACAACACGGCCCCGATCCATTACAACTATTCGTGTTGCGAGTTTCAGGAAGGCATCAATCTTGTTAGCGGCAATGACCACTGCTTCCGTTTCGCCTGTATTTCTCATTCGGGAGATAAGGTGAAGAACCTCATCAGCACCTTCCGGATCCAGGTTGGTTGTGGGTCCATCCATCAGGAGTACTTTTGGGCGCATTGCCAACCCAGAAGCGATTGCTACGCGCTGAGTTTGTCCGCCAGAGAGTTGATAGACAAAGTTTCCTCGTATTTCCCCCAAGCGTGCGTAGCGAATAACCTCCTCGGTGCGCTGTAAGATTTCTTGGCGGGGAAGGCACATGTTTTCTAGGGGGAACATGACTTCGTCTTCCACGAAGAGGTTAGTGAGCTGAGATTCGGGATTTTGGAGGACGAGGCCCACGCGGCCCATGAGGTTGTCATCGGTACGTAATATGTCCGTACTTTCAACAAGCACACGTCCTCTGATTCGTCCTCCAGTGTATTCGGGGATCACCCCAGCCATGATCTGCAGTAGTGTCGATTTTCCGCAGCCACTGGGTCCAATTAGGATTACAAAATCCCCGGATCTTATACTGAGGTTTACGTTGGCTAGTGCCGCTTCTTCCTTGCTTGTTGCTGAATCGCCATTGCCAGGATAGAAGAAGGATACATTGTCGAGCTCGATAAGCGTTTCCATAGTTTTGGCTCCTTTCGTAAGGATATGAGGGAGCCGTATTGAGCGTCCAATACGGCTCCTCTTTCCGAAGTGTGATCTTATGCCGGTTCAATGGTGGTTTGCGTTTCCTTGCGAACTCCGAGTTCCTCCAGTCTTCCGGCGATCCACTGCCCGACAATGCCACCGAGGGCGGCTCCTGCGAATCCGATGACTCTTTGCAGGAGAAGCAAGCGGCTGTCCAAGAACTGGAACCCGGCGGTGAATCCGGAGTAAAAGATGCCGAATGCGGACCCAAGGAGGCATCCTAGGATGGCGCCCCCGTAGGTGTATTTGCCTCGGATCGTGTATCCCAGATCGGGTCCCAGGCCTTCCCAGAAATTGAACAAGAGAACGGGAAGTCCGTAAGGATTGCCGATCAGAATTTCGACGATACCTCCCAGAACCATAGAGATTGTTCCGGAGAGAGGCTTTCGGATCAAGTAAGCGCCGAGTACACCCCACAAGTAGAAACCGGGGGCGATAATCAGCGACGAGAACGGTCCCAAAGGTTCGAGGATCATGCGGATCCGTCCCCAATAGCCCTTGGCAATTCCTCCAACAGCGACTAACGCAGCCATGACCATAATGTCTCTGGTTGTGTAATCTGCGGTGAGCTGTCGGAGACTGTACTTGGCTCCCAGACCAGTTTCTTGGAGAAATGCTGAAATAGCCTTGACGGCACTGATGAGGATCAGGCCCCACAGGATGGCGAGCAAGCCCACTGAAAGTCCAGCGGCGTTGCCCCATCGGCTGGCAAGGTATAAGAGTACTGCAAGGGCAGTCGGGATGGCGACCTTAAGGCTGCGTGCCTTGCGTAGTTCTACCTGTACGTCTTTACGCCGGGACATGTTGAGCCCTCCTTTTTGGAGATTGGGAGCAAGAAGCTCCGTTTTTTGTTTGACAGCTTGGATTTAGATCTGTTTTGCTTGCGTTGTTTGTGTTTTTACCTCCTTTCTTTTTTATGTTGCGTATGTATAAACGCAATTGTTATAGATTATGAATGCGTTGTTTGTTAAAGTGCGAAGATGGAAAGTTTGCGGATTTGAAAACGAATCTGCGCGGATACAAATTTAGGCCCTTTTAGGCATAAATTTAGGCGCCCGTAGGGGGCGCCTTTAGTGTGTACGGACACTTAGTAATAACAGAAATATCCAAATTGTTTTGCCATTTTATTAAAGCCATACAAAGGTGCTTTCAGGCAGAGAAAGCTATTATTCTGGTGAAGATCGGATTCGCGCTGATCTAGCCCGGATTTTCGCGGATCTTCTGTAA
Organism: uncultured Candidatus Saccharibacteria bacterium; assembly: GCA_964467235.1. Classification (GTDB taxonomy): domain Bacteria; phylum Patescibacteriota; class WWE3; order JAUXAW01; family JAYEID01; genus CAYXRZ01. The sequence continues at coordinate 790 of CAYXRZ010000029.1, read as the reverse complement.
CGCGAATAGATAAGGGTTCGGAAACACTATGCTAATCTAAATGAATATTAATTTAAGGTAATCATAAAGGAAAATTGGTGTCAAGAGGATTGGTTTATAGTTGTGGGAGGGTCTTGATTTGCACCGGCTCCGCCGGCTGGTGGAGACTTGGGGTTTAGAATGACAGAGCTGTTACGTTTTAAAGACGGGTAGTCTTTCAAGAAAAATAGGATTGGTTACGTTGTTAATTTCGTTATTTCCCTGCTTTAGAACCACAGCGTTGGCCACAACCTCTCCCCCACTCTGTTGGATTAGATCGTTCATTACTTTTAAAGTACGGCCGGTGGAAACTACGTCGTCTACCACTACAACTTTTTTTCTTTTTAAAAATTTTGCATCCGGGCCATTGAGGACAAGTGTTGGTTTTCTGTCCAGTGTTTGGGGGGTGGTCATGTAGCCGTGTATTTTTTTGCGCCCCACTACGTAGCGCTTATGTTTGAGTTTCTTTGCCAGCGAGTGAAGTAGAGGTACGACCTTTACTTCCGGTCCAGCAAGGGCATTAAATTCGAACTTTCTAAGTTTTTTTTGTAGCTCTTTAGCTGTTTTTTCGACCAGTTCTGCATCGCCCAAAAGGTTAAAGGAGGCAATTTTTATGTTTGGGCCCAAGGCAACAACGGGGAGTTTTCGTGTTAATCCCGATATTTCTAAGGTGTAGTAATCCATTCCTTATGCATTTTAGCATACTTCGTAACTTAGAAGCCCGCCCAATTCCCCAACCTCCGGGGTTGGATCTGCAGAAACCCCGGAGGTT
>CAYXRZ010000028.1:0-8985 GCA_964467235.1 uncultured Candidatus Saccharibacteria bacterium | reverse complement strand
TTGTCTATGCAAAATCAAAAAATTTACCAATATCGCCGCAGAAGATGAATTTGGTTTTAGACCTTATTCGAGGTAAGGATGTTGATGAGGCACAGAGGATTTTAAAGTTTTCTAAAAAAAAGGCAGCAAGGTTAACAAAAAAAACTTTAAATTCCGCGGCAGCAAATGCGGAGCACAACCACGAGTTAGGGGAACGGGATCTAAAAGTGGTGGAAGCAAGGGCGGACAAGGCACCAACTTTAAAGCGTTGGCGTCCGCGGGCAAAAGGTCAGGCGGATAGAATTTTGAAACGCAGGACACATTTAACGATTGGTATAGATACCAAGCAATCTTAATTATGGGACAGAAAACTCACCCGCGAGGGTTTAGATTAGGAATAACTTCAGATTGGAAATCGCACTGGTTCGATGAGGATAGCGAAGGCTATTCCGATAAGGTATTGGAGGATCGAAAGATCCGAAAATTTGTGCGTAAAAATGTGGGCCGTGCTGGTATTCAGGGAGTGGAAATAGAGCGGTCTTTGGGTAAGCTTAAAATTGTAATTCGGGTTGCAAGGCCGGGGATGGTTATCGGTCGCGGAGGTTCGCGAATTGAACTTTTGCGAGATGGGTTGGAAGGTATTTGCGGCAGTAAACCGGAAATTTCTGTTGAGGAGGTTAAAAATCCGGCCCTTTCGGCGAGCCTGATTGCCGAAAATGTTGTTCGACAGATTGAACAGCGGCGCTCACCTACTCGTGCAGCGGCTTCGGAAGTAGAAAAAGCAATGCATAAAGGTGCTAAAGGTGTAAAGGTCCAGCTTAAAGGGCGCTTGCGAGGCAGTCAGTACGCGCGAAAGAATGTGGTTACTAAAGGTTCTGTGCCGTTACAAACAATCCGTGCCAATATAGATTATGCTTTGGAAGAGGCGCATACTAAGTATGGGAAAATTGGGGTTAAGGTTTGGGTTTATATTGGTGAGGAAGAGATTTAGATAAGCTGTGTTGGGGGTACGCATTTTCAAGAGCCGCACACTCGTATAATGACTTTTGCGACTGCGTGCTTAGAGAAAAATTTGCCTTTAGTTAGTGTTAATTGATAGATTATTGTGGGCAAATTTTTCTATGCTCTTGAAAACGGTACCCCCGCCACATCTTATTTTTGGAATTTGCATCTTGGAATTTATTTGAAATTTGTAATTTGTAATTTTCTTTAATCATGTTGTATCCAAAAAAACGAAAATACAGAAGAGAATTTAGGGGAACAATGAAAGGTGTTGCCCAGCGAGGGACTGAGCTTGCTTTTGGCGCTTATGGGTTAAAGGCGTTGGGCAATAAATGGATTACAATGCGCCAAATTGAAGCGGCGCGGCGGGCGATTGTCCACGCAACAAAAAGAAGTGGTAAGCTTTGGATTCGGATATTCCCTGATAAGCCAGCGACAGCACGTCCGGCAGGAATGCGGATGGGGCGAGGGAAGGGCCCGGTAGATCATTACGTGGCGCCTGTTAAAGCCGGCCGTATTTTATTTGAGCTGGGTGGTTTAGACGAAGAGCTGGCACGGGAGGCTTTAACCAGGGCGGCAAATAAACTTCCGGTAAAAACAAAGATTGTTACGGAGGAGGATTCTATATAAAGATGGAAGTTAACGAATTACGGCAGAAAAGTGAAAAAGAACTAAGGGGTTTGTTGAAGGATTTGGAGAGGGAATTAAAGGAGCTTAAAATAGAGCACCGAATGGAAGGTTTGTTGGATACAAGTGAATTGGGAAAGATACGGAAGGCTATTGCGCGAGCAAAAACCGTGCTGCGAGAAAAAGAAGTTTTAGAGGAGATTAAATAGGTTTGTTATTCCGGCGGAACGCTGTATGCGGTTCGCTGTAAGCTGATAATTATGTTACAACCAGGATCCGTTTTAAAAGTTGCAGATAATTCCGGAGCTAAGGAGCTTAACGTTATTACAGTTATCGGCTCTAAAAATAGAGCGCAAGTTGGGGACGTAGTTTCCGGTTCTGTGCGAGGGGTTACATCGGGTGAAAGTTCTGTTCCTGATCACTCCGTGGAGAGAGCGGTTGTTGTGCGGGCAAAGAAGGAAAAAAAGCGTGATGATGGTTCTTATGTGCGGTTTGATGATAATGCGTGCGTGCTGTTGAATAAACGTGGGTTGATGCAGGGCACCCGGGTTTTTGGTCCGGTGGGCAGGGAGGTGCGGAGGGAAGGGTTTGTGGATGTGGCGTCGAAAGCACCGGAGGTTGTTTAGAAAAACGGTGGCCACATAACGTTTTGATTGGAGGTCTAATAGTATGAGTAGAAAACAATTAACGGGAACAGTTGTTTCCGACAAAATGGAAAAGACAGTAGTGGTGGAAGTCGAAAGGACTTTTCATCATCCCCGTTATAAAAAACGGGTTGAAAAGCACAAAAAGTATAAGGCACATGATGAGTTAGGTGCTAAAGAGGGCAATCAAGTTGTGATTGAAGAGTGTGCGCCGATTAGTAAGGATAAACATTTTAAGGTAGCTGAGATTATGGAGTAGATAGTCGATTAGATTGTTAAGGGTTACAGCGTTGGGAGAAGTATACAGTAGATGTACGATGGATATACGATAGATATACAATTGTTTATCAATTGTTTATCGCGATCCCGACTTGTCGGGAGAGCATTTATCGCAGTTTCTGAACTGCATGTAACGCGGACACAGAGGGTTTTCGCGTAATTATTAGTTTTTTGTTTAATTGAAAATGAAGATATACATTAACGACAAGGTAAAAATTATTTCGGGAAAAGACAGAGGGAAAACCGGTAAGGTAGAAAAGGCTTTTCCAAAGAAAGGAAAGGTTTTGGTGCCGGGAATTAATGTTGTTAAAAAGCACGTGCGTCCGAGTGAGGATAATCCTGAGGGGGGAGTGGTCGAAAAGTCCTTACCAATTGATGTTTCTAATGTTATGCTGGTTTGCCCTGAGTGCGGAAAGCCTACAAGGGTTGGCTATAAACTAAAAGGAGATCAGAAATGGCGAAAGTGTAAAAAGTGCAAAGCTGTTATCGGCGGTTAAAATTTGTAAATTATTATGGATTTAAAAACACAATTTGAAAATGAAATAAGCGCCGAATTGGCAAAGGAATTAAGTGTACCAAACGCAATGGCAGTACCGGTGCCGGAAAAGGTAGTTTTGAATATGGGCATTGGGGAGGCAAAGAGCGACGAAAAGCTTTTGGAAGAGGCTAAGAATGAATTAACTGCTATTGCCGGCCAAGCGGCTAGCGTTCGTCGGGCAAAGAAATCGGAATCTGGCTGGGCAATTACTAAAGGAGATCCTATTGGGGTTGCAGTTACTTTAAGAGAGAAAAAGATGTGGGGTTTTTTGGAGAAGTTAGTTCGTGTTGCTTTTCCTAGAGTGCGTGACTTTCAAGGGCTAAAAAAAGAGTCTTTTGACGGTCACGGGAATTACTCGGTTGGATTTCAAGATCACACAGTGTTTCCGGAGATGGACCCTGATGAAGTGGACCGGTCAAAGGGTATGGAGGTAACAATTGTTACTAGTACTGAAAGTGACGAAGAGGGCTATGCATTGTTAAAAGCATTGGGCTTTCCATTTCAAGAAGACGCAGAATAGAAACTTGTCGTAACTGGTAGTAACTTTTAGTAATTTGTTGTAAAAGAAGATAATTTTTTAAGAGTTACAAAAAGTTACGTGGCCTCTTGGCCACAAGTTACTATTAAGTTACGTAACGTCTGCGTTGCGAGTTACGCGCCTTTGGCGCATTATTATCATGGCTAGACAAGCATTAATTGAAAAACAAAAAAAAGAAAAGAAATATGAATCGCGGGAATACACACGCTGTAAACTCTGCGGGCGTTCCCGTGGTTATATGCGTGATTTTGGTATGTGCCGGGTGTGCTTTCGAGAGTTAGCTTTGGAAGGTGAGTTGCCGGGTGTGAAAAAAGCATCTTGGTAGATTCAGTCTGTCAGTTCGTCGGTGCGTCAGTTGGATAGTTCTTATTCTAATCGAATTTTCCGACTGCCTAACTGTATAACTGTTTGACTGTCTAACTGATTAATATGGATACATTAGCGAATATGTTTTCACAAATTAAAAATGCGCAGGCAGTAGGAAAAAGGGTTGTTGAACTGCCCTATTCCAGATTTAAAAAAGCGGTTGCCTCTCTTTTGGAAAGTGAGGACTATCTTTCGGAGGTTAAAGTTTTTAAACCGAAAGAGAAGCCGCATAAAATGCTTTCTCTTAAATTAAAATATTTTAAGGACGAGCCTTTTATTACGCATCTGAAAAATATTTCTAAGCCGGGGCAAAGGATTTATTTACCTGCAGATAGAATACCCCAAGTTTTGGGAGGGCGCGGTTTGGTTGTAGTTTCTACCTCTCAGGGAATTATGAGTGGTGAAAAAGCGCGGGAAAAGAATTTAGGCGGGGAAATTTTGTGTGAAATATGGTAAAGATTACGGGTAACTAATAGTAACTTGTGGTAACTCGTAGTAACTTGTTGAAAAGCCAATAAGTTACCAGGAGTTACTACTAGTTACGGGGCGTCTTAGCCCCAAGTTACGCGCTCTTGCGCATTATTATGTCAAGAATAGGAAAACAGCCAATACAAATTCCAGAAAATGTTGAAGTTACGGCGGATAAGACCGAGGTAAAGGTTTCCGGTCCTGTTGGAGAAGTTGTTATTTATCTGCGTCCTGAAATTGAGGTAGAGGTAATGGATAACGTTCTTACCGTAAAGAGAGTTTCCACCTCGCGTCTTGCCCGGGCACTGCATGGGACTGTGCGGGCGACAATAGCTAATGCTGTTAATGGTGTGATGGAAGGGCACGAGAAACGGTTGGTTTTGGAGGGGTTGGGTTACCGAACTAAGAAGAAAGGTAATGAGCTAGAGGTAGAGGTCGGCTTTTCCCATCCCGTGGAATTTACAATTCCTGACGATTTAGATGTGGAAGTAGAAGGGACGAGCGAGATTATAATCCGCGGTGCAGATAAAGCACAGGTTGGTAAATTTGCTGCGGAGGTTAGGTCCACGCGGCCGCCTGAACCTTATAAAGGGAAAGGGATTCGTTACAAGGGCGAGGAGATTAAGAAGAAGCCGGGTAAGGCAGCAAAGATGGGGGAGGGTTTCGGAGCGTGATGTGCGAATTGCTGCAAATAAGAATTTGTAATGCGAATTTATACGAATAGGAAGAATTGATGCATTACGTTTGAGTGACAACAATTCTGTGTATTGATAGATTATATACTCTAATGAAGATTAAGCGACATGACAGTAGAAAAAAAAGAAAAAGAAGAATTCGTGGTAAGATAAGCGGGAGTGCTGAGCGCCCGCGCCTTTCCGTGTTTCGTTCCAATAAGCACATTTACGCACAGCTTATTGATGATGAAGCAGGCGAGACGCTTCTCGCTTTTTCGGACTTTGATTTGGATGAGTCTGGTTCTAGTAAAGAACTGGCTTTAGAAGTAGGTAAGGGTTTGGCAAAAAAAGCTTTGAAAAAAGATGTTAAGAAGATAGTTTTTGATCGTGGTGGGTATAAATACCACGGCCAAGTTAAATCCCTCGCTGAGGGGGCTAGGGAAGGCGGCTTAAAATTTTGAGATCAGTGGCAATCAGCTATGATCAGCGGGAATCAGTATGTGGGGTTTAAGCTGACCGATAGAAGCCTTTCGCTGATAATTTTGTAACGTTTATTACTGATTAACCTTATGAATAACAACGAACAAGAGACAAAACGATTTGAAGAGAAAGTCCTTGATATCCGTCGTGTGTCGAAGAAGACGGAGGGGGGTAACCGATTTCGGTTTACGGCGTTAGTTGTAGTTGGTGATCGGCACGGTCGTGTGGGTAAAGCTATGGGTAAGGCGCCCGGAGTCCGTGCCTCTATTGAAAAAGCAGCGGCAAAAGCCCAGAAAAATTTGGTTGATGTCCCAATGAAGGATGGTACTATTCCCTTTCCGGTGGAGATTAAAGAAGGGGCAGCGGAGCTTTTGCTTAAACCTGCACCTAAGGGAACGGGCATTGCCCTTGGTGGGGCTACTCGCGTTGTGGCTGATTTGGCAGGTATTGAGGATATTACCGGTAAAATATTAGGCACAAGAAATAAATACTCAAACGTTTTGGCAATGTTTAAGGCATTTGAGGAGATGAATAAATTAAAGGAAAAATACGAATGAACTTATCTAATCTAATTTCGATAAAAAAAAGAGGAAAAAAGCGTGTTGGTCGGGGGTACGGTTCCGGTAAAGGTGGACATACCGTGGGGCGGGGTCAGAAAGGGCAGAAATCCCGCTCGGGTGGAACGGCAAAGGAAGAGCGTGATTATGGTAAGAAGAAGGGATTTGTGCCTCCTAATCGCAAGGAACCGGAAATAGTAAATGTAGGGAAGCTTAATGTTTTTGAAGATGGGGATACAATAACTCCGGATGTTTTGGTGGAGAAGGATTTAATTAAGAAAGTGCCAAAGGATGGGGTAAAGATTTTGGGTAATGGGGAGCTGGAAAAGAAATTAAGTATTGCGGGGATGCAGGTTTCCGAAGGTGCAAAGAAGAAGATTGAAGATGCTGGTGGTAGAGTTTCGGGCTGAACCTTTTAGTTGTGGATGCGCCGGTGGTACCCCCGCCCCATCCGGTTGCTCAGACAAGCTCATATTTAGAAAAGGCTAGGTTCCGATTCGCGTTAATTAGTTTTTAGTTCGCGTAGATTTGTGTTGTTTCCGATGCTAAACCAACTCCAATCAGTTTTTAAAATTAAGGACCTTCGACGTAAGATACTTTTTACCCTCTTTATCATTGCTGTTTTTCGTTTAGCTGCTAATATTCCAGTTCCGGGGGTAGATGCTCGTGCTTTGGAAGAACTTTTCCGGGCTAGTGAGCTTTTGGGGCTTTTGGATATGTTTTCCGGGGGGACAATGCAGCAGTTTTCAATTGTTACATTGGGGTTAAATCCGTTTATCAACGCATCAATAATGATGCAGCTCTTAACCGTGGTCTTTCCGAAGTTGGAAGAACTTTCCAAGGAAGGGGAATACGGGCGGGCGAAAATTGAGCAGTATACTCGGTTTATAACGGTTCCTTTAGCACTGGTGCAGGGGTTTGGAATGTACAGTCTTTTTCAGCGGCAAGGAGTTTTGCCCCAGTTAGGGATTTTCCCTCTTGTTTCTTTGATCCTTACCCTGGCGGCGGGGACAATGTTTTTGGTGTGGCTTGGTGGTTTGGTTTCTGAATATGGTCTGGGTAACGGAACTTCCGTTGTTATTTTGGCAGGCATTCTTACTCGGATACCGCTTAATGTTGCCCAGATGGTTTCTACACTGCGCGGACAGGACTTTTTTGGGTTTATTTTTTATCTGGGGTTAACTTTAGCTAGTTTCCTTTTGGTAGTGGTGGTAAGCGAAGGGACGCGCCGGGTTAAAGTACAATACGCGCGTCGCAGTGGCCCCAACCGCCGCGGAGAGGGTGTGCAGAATTATATTCCTTTGCGTGTTAACCAAGCGGGGATGATTCCCATTATTTTTGCGGTATCTTTGACTTTAATTCCTTCTATGCTGGCACAGTATTTAGGTGGGGGTACCGTTCCGGCTTTAAGCGGTGTTTTTGAAACTATTTCCCGTATTCTTAATCCCGGCTCAGTTCTTTATAATGTGGTTTTGTTTCTTCTGGTGGTTGGGTTTACTTATTTTTATACGGCAGTTACTTTTGACCCCACAAAAATTGCTGATGACATCAAAAAACGTGGTGGTTTTATTCCCGGTATACGACCGGGCAAGGCAACCTCCCGTTATTTGGAATGGGTTTTGGTGCGGATAACTTTGGTTGGGGGAGTTTTTCTGGGTTTGATGGCAGTACTGCCTCAGGTTTTGCAGGGGATTACCGGCATTTCGGGGACGATTATACAAGGCTCGGGGCTTTTGATTGTAGTTTCTGTTATTCTTGATATACTAAAGAAGGTAGAAGCACGGATGGTGATGAGTGACTACGATGGTTTTCTTAACTAGGAGATAGACGCGGTTTTTTAGTATCGGCGTAAATCAGCTATCATCAGTGTTGATCAGTGATTGTACGGATTTACGCGAATCATGGCCGATTACCGCTGATAAAAAAACTATGGTTCTAAATAAAGCAAAGAAGTTATACAACTTAAAAAAGAAGGCGGATAAGATGAAGAAAAAGATGCGCAAGATTGAGGTAGATGTGGAAGTTGGTAACACGCGGGTGGTAATGAAGGGCGATCAATCAGTTGAATTGGTTGAGATTAACGGTGAACAGGCAAAAGATGTAGAAAAGGCCCTTAACAAGGCCTCTAAAAAGATTCAGAAAAAAGTCGCCAAGCAAATGCAGGGCCAAATGGGGGATTTGGGAATTCCCGGATTGTGACTTGTGGTAACTTTTTGTAACTTATCGTAACTAGTTGCGTCTTTTCTTAGAGTTACTATTAGTTACTACTGAGTTATGCAACGGATGCGTTGCAAGTTATGAGAGGAGCGGAGCGACGAGCATTTAACGACTGCAGAGTTAGGGTTGCTTTTAGTGATAGATAATCCTTGTAATTCGCATTATTTATGAATATTGTAATTATGGGTCCTCCGGGCTCTGGAAAATCTACACAAGCTACTCTCCTTGCCCGCGAAAAAGACCTCCCTCATATTTCTACAGGGAAAATATTTCGAAAAATAAGGCAAGAGCATTCTGATTTGGGTGATCGTGTTGATAAGTATTTGAAGGAGGGCGAATTTGTTCCTGATTCTATAGTGCAGGAAGTTCTTGAAAAAGAATTGGGAAAAAAGGAATACGAGGGTGGTTTTGTTTTGGATGGCTACCCGCGTAACCTTTGGCAGGCGCAAAATGCTCCTTTTGAAGCGGATAAAGTTTATTATCTGGATGTTTCTGATGGGGAAAGTGTGGAAAGGCTTCTTAAACGCGGCCGGGCTGACGACACTGAAGAAATAATTAAGAAGCGTTTAGAGGATTATCACCAACGCACTGAACCGGTTCTTGATTTTTACGAAGA
>CAYXRZ010000027.1:5676-9147 GCA_964467235.1 uncultured Candidatus Saccharibacteria bacterium | reverse complement strand
TAAAAGAAAATCCGCAGGCTTTCCAACCTCAATACCTTTCCAGTTTAGATGAAGATGAATTAAAAAATCTCCTTAAGAAAATGTCGCCGCGTTATATTAATGAGGCGGTTACCCGTTACAAGAAAAATACGGGAAAATTATTGGATGAATATGGCGGTGATCCAAGAAAGGTTTTTTCAAAAGCGCAAACTGCTAAAGAAGCCGTTAAGCTGACAAGAGAGTTTAGAGGTTTTGGGCCGAAAATCGGTAATTTCTTTGTCCGGACAATGGTTAATACCTTTGGTTATAAGTATACGGATATAGAAAGTATTCTTCCTCCCGTGGACAGGCACGATGTAAATATTGCATATCTCTTGGGTTATGTAGATTCCAAGGAAATGACTGATAAAAATATTCGAGAAGTAAAAGAGCTTTGGAGCACTGCTTGCTGCGAAGCAGGTGTGAGCTGGCTGACTTTCGATAAAGCCCTCTGGCTTCTCGGTTCCGAAGGCCAACCCAAGAGTGAAGAGAATATTTTAAAATTTTTATTTTGATTTGCTGCGGAGGAATTGGAGAAAAGCTTCGGGGCCTTTACAAATTTGGTAGAATATATGTAGGAAATGAAAAGTATTCCTAACTGTGAAAACTATATCTTTAAACCAGAAAAACAAGACGCGATGCGGGTGGCTGCTTGCGGTATTAATAGCTCTATTAGTCGGATCCGGTGTAACCCTTTTGCACTTTTGGGTTAACCGCCGGATTATGGTTCCCATTTCTCCACGGCAACCACGGGATGTAATGGTACCGGAGAGAGCGAGTACCCCCTCTGCTTCTCCACGTGCCGAAGAGCGCGAGCTCCTAAAACCTCTGCCGGAAGCAAAAATTATCCCCGGCCAGAAGCATCTTTATCAATCTTTTAATAACTGCGGACCGGCTTCGCTTAGTATGCTTCTTTCTTATTTTGATATTGATGTAAGTCAAGCTACGTTGGGCGATGAACTGCGCCCTGTGCAACATGCTGAGGGTGACAATGATGACAAGTCGGTTACGCTAGCGGAACTGACGAAAAAAGCCAAAGAATACAATTTGGTTGCCTACCACAGACCTGCGGGGAATATTGAAATTATTAAATATTTTATTTCGTACGATATTCCGGTTCTTGCCCGTACGTGGCTAAAGCCTAATGAAGACATTGGCCACTACCGTGTTGTGCGCGGTTACAACGAGAATCGTGGTATTTTAATTCAAGATGATTCTTTGCAGGGTAAAAATCGTAGGTACAGCTATGATAAATTTTTCGCACTTTGGGAGCCCTTCAATTATGAATTTCTGGTATTAGTTCCTGACGAGAAACAAGGTATAGCGGAAAAAATATTAGGGGAACTGAAAGACGAGAAAGCTGCTTGGGAGAAAGCTTTGGAATTAACGGAGCAAGGATTAAAAGGTGATCCGGAAAACTATTATGCAAGATTTAATAAGTCCGTTGCTTTGTATAATTTAGGTAGATACGAGGAATCTATAAAGGCTTTTGAAATGTCAGAGGAGCATCTTCCACGAAGAATGCTTTGGTATCAGATTGAGCCAATTAAAGCTTATTACAAAGTGGGGGATTATGAGCGTGCACTTTCTATGATCAGCGAACTTTTGGAGAACGGAAATCGAGCCTTTTCCGAACTATATTACATTCGCGGGTTGGTTTATGAAGAAAGAGGGAAAGAAGAGAAAGCGGAGGAAGCATTTGCTAATGCTACGCGTTACAATCCCACAGGTTTTTGGAAGGTAAATGTGAGGGACTTAGGAGACTAAGGAAGACTCTATCGCCCGATCCTCGGAAGACCGAGATCGGGGCTCCAGAGTGACAACCTATTATGATTATTGAGAAGAAAAAGAAAATTTTCGTATTCGTTTCTACAATGGTTTTGTTGGGTAGCGGTTTGGTTTTTTCGATACGGGGGTTTGAAGAAGACAAAAGCAGAGATGTAAGTTCTCCATTGGTTAGTCGCGAGCAGACTGCGCGGGATGCTCCTGCGCTAACCCCCTCACCCGAGCCTTTCTTGGAGATGACTATTCCTTACCTTCGTAAAAGGATTTACAGCAGTAAGCTGGGGGAGTTAGAGCAAGTTGGGCAAACATCTACCTATACAAGTTATTTAACAAGTTATGATTCGGATGGACTAGAAATCAACGGTCTTTTGACCGAGCCAAAAGGAGGGATGCCCGAAGATGGTTGGCCGGGGATTGTTTTTGTCCACGGTTATATACCGCCCGAACAGTATAAGACTTTAACTAGATATCAGGATTATGTAGATTATCTGGCGCGGAATGGTTTTGTTGTTTTTAAAATTGACCTTCGCGGGCACGGGGAATCCGAGGGTTGCAGTTGTGGTGCTTATAATGCGCCCGATTATGTGATTGATACCTTAAACGCTTACAGAGCTTTGCAGAACTCAGATTTTGTCAATTCTAAAAAAGTGGGGCTTTGGGGACACAGTATGGCTGGGAACATTGTTTTCCGGAGTTTAGTTGTTGAGAAAACTATTCCTGCAGTGGTTATCTGGGCTGGTGCCGTTTACACTTACGAGGATTTTCAAAAGTATAGTATTCAAGATGACAGTTACCAGCCCCCACCGGCAACTTCGGAGAAAGTCGAACGGCGCCAAAAGCTTTTCGAAACGCACGGTGAGTTTGACCCCCAAGACTCTTTTTGGCGAAAAGTTGTCCCCACCAATTATTTGGAAAATGTTACCGGTGCGATGCAGGTTCACCACGCCCAAAATGATAATGTAGTGAGTATTGAATACAGCCTTAATTTAATAAATGTTCTTGAGGGAACAAGTGTCCAATCCGAACTTTTTGAATATCAAACGGGCGGGCATAATATAACTGGTCCTGCTTTTAATCAAGCAATGGCGAGGACCGTTGAGTTTTACGCGAACCGGTTGACAAGTGAATAATAATTCAATATAATGAGTTCATCGCATTTTATGGTAGCGGACTTCAGGCCGAGTTTTGCAATGATATAAAGACGGGTGCGCACTAAAGTGCCCTATTTTGGAGGATTTTACGTATGCCTAGACCAAAAAAGAAACGAACAATTCGATTTAACCCCGAAGTTGATTATTTTAAGCCACGTGGTGTTCCTATTTCCGAAATTGAAAATGTAGAGATAAGCTTAGAAGAGTTGGAAGCGTTGCGTCTTGTTGACGTAGAATGTATGAAGCAGACGGAGGCTGCTAAAAGAATGGAAATCTCTCAAAGTACCCTGCACCGGGTGCTTACAGAGGGGAGAAAAAAAATTGCTGAGGCTTTAACAGAAGGAAAAGCAATACGTTTGAGGGGGGGTGATTACAAGATGATACGAGGTAGAGGTAGAGGCCCTTTAGCAGGCTCAGGACGTGGTGGTCGCGGCCGAATGGGAGGCCCTTATGCGGCCGGTCCCGGTGGTAATTGTGAGTGCCCTAGTTGCGGTCACACCGTTTCGCACCCTGCCGG
>CAYXRZ010000027.1:2137-5576 GCA_964467235.1 uncultured Candidatus Saccharibacteria bacterium | reverse complement strand
TGTATTACATCCACAGGTGAAAATTTAGAGGCGCCGATTAGTCCGCGCTTTGGCCGTTGTCCATACTTTTTGGTTGTTGATACCGAAAGTAAGGAGATTAAGGCAATTAAAAATTCTAGCGTCCAGGCATCACGCGGTGCCGGTGTCGCTGCGGTTCAAGCTGTTGCTGATGCCGGTTGTGATGTTTTGATTACGGGGAATGTCGGCCCCAACGCGTTTTATGCGTTGGATGCTTCGGGTATTGAGGCTTATACGGGGGCAGTTAATATGACCGGAGAAGAGGCTTTGAAGGCATATAACAATGGTGACTTGAATAAAGCCGATTCGGCAACTTCCCGCGGCGGGTTGGGGCGCGGCCCCGGAGGTAGTAGGAGCGGTAGAGGAAGGGGGCGAAGATGACGAAAATAGCTTTTCCTATTGATGGGACCAATCTCGATTCTGTTGTTGTTGACCATTTCGGACGGGCCAAAAATTTTCTTGTCTATGATACAAAAAAGGGCGCGCATAAGGTTTACAGGAATCCCGAAGCGGCAGGCGAAGAAACACTGCCTCCTAATTTTTTGCACGAAAAGGGTGTCCAAGCGGTGGTTTGTTTTGGACTGGGCCACCGGGCAGTTGAATTGTTTCAAAATATGAACATCACGTTGTATAAAGCCGTTTCAGGAACTGTGGGGGAGAACATAAAGAAGTTTGAAAAAAGTAAATTACCCCGTTTTTGATATGAAAACTGTTGCGGTTACAGGTGGTAAAGGTGGTGTAGGTAAATCGACCTTTTCCGTCCTTTTAGCAAATAAATTAAGATCTGAAGGCAAGAAAGTTGTTCTTGCTGATTTGGATGTTGAGTGTCCCAACGATTACCTTTTGTTGGGTCAGGAGTTGGGAGAAGTGATGGAAGATATTTTTGCGAAGTTCCCAAAGTTAAACAAGGAAAAATGCACAAAATGCGGCTTGTGCGTGCAAAAATGCCCGGACAATGCAATTTTCCAGCCCCGAACCACGTCGGGTTCAGGGCAGGCCACGTTAGAATACCCTATTTTTATGCACGAACTTTGCGCAAGCTGCGGACTGTGTTGGAACCTTTGCCCGGTGAGGGCAATTGATGTGGAAGAAAAAGTGACGGGGGAGATTTTTGTGAATCAGTTAGGTAGTTTGTCAGTTGGTCAGTCAGACAGTAAGAAAAAGGGCACTGGAGTAGCGAACTTTAGTTCGAGCCGAAAAGAAGAGCGCAGACTAAAGTCTGTTACTGCAGAAAAAGAACAAGATAGCTTCTGGTTGGTGACGGGTAGATCAGTAGGAATAATCGAGGAAACGGGACCGATTGTTGCTAAGGTTAAAGAGTATGCAAAGGATTTGGCGGAAGATGCGAAAGCAGATTACCTTTTACTGGATACTGCCCCGGGGCTGCATTGTGCGGTAATCCGTGCTCTTTGGGGGGTGGACAAAGCCTATGCGGTAACTGAGCCCACCCCATTGGGCGCACACGATTTGAAGCTAATTCTTGAGCTTTTAGAGAAATTAGAGGTGCCAACTAAAGTTGTTTTGAACCAAGCGGATTTGGGTAACAGGGAATTAGTTGATCCAATTGTTGATCATTTTAAGATGGAAATTGCCTACGAAATACCTTATTCTGAGGAGTTGGTAAATGCTTATTCGCGGGGGGAGATGCAAAAAATTGACTGTTTGTAGTTTATAGATGTTAGATAATTTTAGGTTCCCAAAAGATGTAAAGGGGTGGCTTTCACCTTCTGAAGGTACGGTCCTTTTTGATTTAGCTCAGAGGAACCCGGACCTAGGCAAAATAGTTGAGCTAGGGGCATTTCATGGTAAATCCACTATCTGTTTGGCTCAAGGGAGTAAAAAGGTGGGCGGTGGAAAAGTTTTTTCTGTCGATACTTTTTATTGGGGTACTTACCTTAAGGAACCCAAAAATTTTTTAGACTCTTTTCAGAGGAATGTGAGGAAGTATTCTCTTGAGGACCAAGTAGAACCAGTTATTTCCGAATCAGGTTCTGCAGGAGATAGGTGGTTCGGTGGCTCAATAAGGCTTCTTTTTATAGACGCGGATCACTCCTATAAAGCGGTGAAGAGAGATTTTGCTGTTTGGGAAAGATTTATACCTGTAGGCGGTATTATTGCCTTTCACGACAGTCTTTCTTGGCCCGGAGTTGTAAGATTTGTTTTTGATTTGATCGCAAGTGGTAAGTATCAAATTCTCGGTACATGTTACAGTCTAGGCGGTGGTGGTCTAACATATTTTTGTAAGGCTGCTGCACCAACTAGTTATGCAGAAAGACTTAGCGAGGCTTTAAAATTATCTTTTTTACAGCTAATTTCCTTCAATGTAAAAGTTATTCCAGTTGCTGTAGCGTTAAGTAGAAGAATTCAAAGTTTAGTGGGTGGGAAAAAGCATGAATAAACAACAAGTTTCTCTAATCAGCACTTTTGCCAACGGAGCCATGGGTATTGCCAAGGTAGTTACCGGTTTAGCAGCTAATAGCTCCGCACTGGTGGCAGAGGGGCTCCACTCTAGTATTGATTTTGTATCTTCGGGAATTACCTTTTTGGGTATTCGGGTTGCAGATAAAGAGCCCACTGAAAAACATCCCTACGGTTGGGGTCAAGCTGAGGTTTTGGCCAGTCTAGTAGTAGTTGTCTTAGTCGGTTTGTCGGGAGTGGAAATTGTTCGTGAGGCAGGGGTTTCTTTATTGGAAGGTGAACACGCTGTTAGTATTGGTACGTTATCTTTGGTTGTAATGTTAGCTTCCGTAACCGTAAACGAATTGATGGGGCGTTTAAAAATTCGCGTTGGGCGCGAAGAAGAATCACTCGCGCTTATTGCGGATGGTAAGCATTCAAAAGTTGATGTGTATTCTTCAGGGGCGGCCTTGGTTGGAATTGTCCTTGCACGCTTCTTACCTGTTTTGGATAGTGTTACTGCTGCAGGTGTTGGTTTGTATATTTTGTACGAGGCGTGGGAGCTTGGTAAAGAGGTGGGGGAGAATTTACTTGACGTTGCGGATTTAGAGGCTGAGGAAGAAATTAAAAAGGTTTGCATGGAGGAGCAGATTGAGGTAGTAAAGATTCGGACGAGAAAAATTGGTTCGCGGACGTCAGCGGAAGTTGAAATATCCGTTCCCAAGGAGGTAAAAGTGGGGCGGGTTGACGATTTAATTCGTGATTTACAAGAAAAATTAATCGCGGAGATATCTCGGTTGGAGTATGTTGTGGTGCAGGTTACAGGTGGAGGAAAACGGTTGCGTATGTTCCGTAGGGAATGTAAGGAAGCCGGGGAGGAGAAAATCGGCCCCGCAAAAAAAGGGCGACGTGTTATAACTCCGTATCGAAATGGTGAGCCTTATGAAGATTTTGGCGCACCAGAATATTTGGTGGTTGATTATAAAGAAGATAAGGAAGTTCAACGAAAAATAGTGGAAAACCC
>CAYXRZ010000027.1:0-2037 GCA_964467235.1 uncultured Candidatus Saccharibacteria bacterium | reverse complement strand
GTAGGCAAGAGTATGGTTGCATCCTCACTTGCAATCCTTTTTTCCCGTGAGAAAAAAATTGTAGCAGTTGATGCTGATGTAGACGCTCCCAATTTGCATTTATGGTTAGGTGGTTTACAGGCAGCCGGCAATTCCCCAAAGCCCGGCTTTAAGACCGATCCCAAAGCCGGGCTTTTTTCATTGCCGGCTGCAGAAGGTTGGGATTCGGTGAAGCAGCTTTCTACCAATCAGCGTCCGGTTATTGACCAAGAAAAATGTATTCTTTGCGGTAAATGCGTTAATATTTGTCAGTTTGATGCTTTGGCTGTGGTAAATAATAAGCTTAAAGTGAATAGGTTTTTTTGTGAAGGTTGTGGTGCTTGTTCAGAGGTTTGTCCGGAAGGAGCAATTCATATGGAACCGGTGAACAACGCGGAAATAAGGATTAAAGAACAGACCGAATACGGGTTCCCGCTTGTTTCTGCCCAACTTAAACCGGGGGAAACCGGTTCGGGAAAGATTGTGGATGAAATTAAGGCTAAAGCTGAAAAATATGACTATGAAGTATTGTTAATTGATGTTCCGGCGGGGACAGGATGTCCGGTAATTTCCGCTTTGAAAGATGTTGATTTTGCTGTTTTGGTAACAGAGCCAACACCCTCTGGACTCAGCGATTTAAAACGGGTACTGGAAGTGGTAAAGTATTTTGAGGTTCCTTTTGGGGTGGTTATTAACAAATGGGATATTAACATTAAGCTTAGTTCCCAAATCAGATTTGATTTTGAAGACAACTTTCTGGGCGAAATTTCCTATAACAAAGGTATTTTTAAAGCAATTTCCAATCTTACCCCCGTTTTAGAAACTAACTTAGATGTTGTAAACCAGATTGAAGATGTGTTTAATAACTTAACAGCGCGGTTTAATGAAACCGGTTCAGATTCTTGACGGAATTCCAAACAAATAGTAAATTTTAATTGGGTAATAATTCTTTATTATGCCGAAAGAAAAATATGCCGAACAAACTAATATCCTTCAGAACAAAACACTTCTAATTATCCTTTTTCTGCTTATCCTTGTTATAGTTTTTGGAACTGCGTCTACTGCTTATTACCTTTTAACCCAACAAGATGGGCGTGAATCTGGTAGATTGTCTAATTCAGACAGCGAGCACTCACTTCAACTAGAAGAAGCGCAAAGCGCGCAGACCCCGCAGGGGATAATGTTTTTAATTGAGTATAAAGATACTGTCGGGTTGGTCAACTTTGTTAGCGAGATGGAAAAACTCGATGTGACAGGGCTCTTGATGGTTACATCGGAATTTGTGCAGGAGAACTGTGCGGATATAAAAGAGGTAACAAAACACAATGTGGAAATTGTGGGTTGTAATGTAGAAAAAGCATTTTGGGATGTCCCCTATGGGGAGCAAAAGGAACGGATTGAGGAAATGGTGGAGGGCATTGAATCTTGTACGGGTGAGCCGGTAAGGATAATTAATTCTCGTTATTTTGCTTCGGATATGAATACTATTAAAGCGGCGGAAGAATTAGGAATTCCTTACGTTACGTCGCGGGGCGTGACGGGAACCAAAGCTACCGTTTTCCAACCGGAGGGGTACAACGTGAAGGTGCTTTCAGTTTCTAATATTCCTTCAGTTGAGTTTGAATACGGTTCCCTTTGCGATTATTCCTATTTTGAACGGGCGGGGACTCCGCAGGATATGTTAGCGGAGTTGAAAAGAGGATTGCAGCCGCTTTCGGGAAAGGAAAAAGAAAGGTTTGGTCCTTATCACAGAATAACTCCGGTAAGTCATACTAATATTGGCGGCTACCTAGCGCCTTGGATGGGGATGTGGAAAGAGTTTTGGTGTAATCACGATGTTAATTGGGTTACTTTGGATGAGATAATGGAAAAACCGGATTGGAGAATGCCGCTTTGGCAAATTCCTATTAATAAGAATGCCCCTTACACTTCTGAAAAGATACGCCCATTAACTCCTTACGAAGAGGAAAGGAAAGTTGATAATCCTTGTGCGGTAGAAGACTTGTCCGGTAATAGTTT
>CAYXRZ010000026.1:6922-9487 GCA_964467235.1 uncultured Candidatus Saccharibacteria bacterium | reverse complement strand
TTGCGTTTTACTGCCAAAAGAACTTTCTGCTGACGCCGGGAACGGGCAAAATCACTGCCCTCCGGACCCTGAGAATGACGGGAGCGGACAAATTTAAGGGCACGGTCGCCATCCATCGATTGCAGCCCTGCATCAAAATGAATGTGTTCCCACTTGTCTTCTTCTTTTTCTGCACACTCCTCTCCACGAACTGGATACTTGTAATCATCAAACGGTCTTTCTACATCAACTTCAACCCCGCCTAACACATCAATAGCTTTTTCGAACCCCTGAAAATCAACCACCGCATAATAATGTACCGGAACACCAGTAACCCCGCCAACAACACGAGAAAGTAAATCAGCGCCAGCAACACCGCCTTCTCCAAAACTATACGCACCGTTTATTTTCCCCTCATAAGAAACAGTGTCGACCCACAAATCCCGTGGAATTGATATTAAAACTATATCCTTCTCTTTCATCCCCAGAGAAGCAAGAATAATAGTATCCGTAAGCCCCGGACCCCCTCCGTCAACTGCCCCTTCACAACGTGGGTCAATATCCTCACGACTATCTACCGCAATAAGCAAAACATTTGTCCGCCCGTCAGTAGACACAATTTTTTGGGGATGAACAATTTTAGAAAAAACAGAGACCGGAGTCAAAAAAGCAGAAAACCCAAACGAAGGGCGCAAGACAACTAATCCCCCAACGGTAAGCAGAATAAAAAAGACAACGGCAATTTTAAAAAATTTACCTTTTCCCCCTCTCGTCTTGCGCGGCCGGGGCCTTCGATTAATTTTTGTATTTCCTAAGTCAACGTAATGCATAATAAACAGCTAGTCAGCCAGACAGCTTAACGGCTAACCAGCGAAACAGAACCCCAAATAAAAGTCTTTTGCGGCTCGCCAATCATAAACTTTCCACTTTACCCTTGTAAATATCAATTAAACCCCTAAGCACATCTTCCTCTATATAACCTGTTGCGGTCGGAACTGCAAATAACCTCTGCGGAAGATGTACATCTTCCCAGGAAAAACCGAGCTTTCTTTTCAGCTCCCACTTTAGATTATAAATCTTTGTACCCAAAGCTTCCAGATCCTCGTGTTTCCACCCCCATGCTAATGCCTCTAAACAAGAAAAAATTTGTGAGGTATCGTAAACACTGCGCAGTAACGGACACACTGCAAGAGAAGCCAACACTAGTCCTTTTTTTTCTTCGGCAATCAAAGCCTCCACCGCACGCTCACCGAAAAGCTCTTTAAAATCTAAAAGATGCGCTAAGTTATAATCAAAAGAATCCTCCGCAGCCACAATTTGCGAAAGAGTAGAAAGATAGCCATTAGAATAAGGCTCCATTTCCAAACCGGAAAGAGCCATCGCAAAATCACGGGATTCAGGAGTTACTGCCCGCAAAATACCAAGGGAAAGCTCTTTTGCCCAACCCTCCTCACGAGCTGTAATCCCCTTCGCTAGCGCTTGGTATGCCTCTGGATCACCAAATTCCCATTCATTTTTCTCGGTGAGAAACGCCAAGGCAACCCCCAAGGAAACAGAATCCAACCCCATCTTCCGCGCCGAAAACAAAAGTGCATAAAGATTTTCTTTATCTTTTATACCCAACTGCGGGCCCAGACTCACCAAACATTCATAACTTACCTGCAGTCGATAGCCCTGGTACAAAACCATGTCCTTACACCCCACAGGACAACCCCGACAACCCTCCTTCTCTTTAATATCAGAAAAGATAGACCTTCTTAAACTTTCATAACTTTCATTAACTTGGGAAAAATTTAAAGAAGGGAGCCCGCCTTCTTCCGCCTCCAAAGCCCAGGTTTTCTCATTCTGCGCGCGTAGATTGAACCGTGCTGACTCTGGCCGCGGGTCCGTAAGTTTAACTGCCATCGATTCTCTTATATCCTCGCAAGCATCATCCACAGAAACATCAGAAGAGTTCCCGCGCCCCACAACAATCGCCTTAAGCTTCTTCTTTCCCCAAACCGCGCCCAACCCACCACGCTGAAATTCTCCTCCATCATTAGTAAGAACCGAGGCGAATCGCCCGCCGCGTTCACCGGCAGGACCAATTACCGCCTGAGCGGAGCCGGGATGTGCGTTTTTTAGCTTTGTCAGTGCAGCTGTTGAATCCGATCCCCATAAATCGTTCGCATTTTTAAACTTTGCCTCGGCATCTTGAATAACAAGATAAGAAGGTTTCTCGGAACGTCCAAAAACAAAAAGTGCGTCCACATTATTTCTCTTTAAATACTTTCCGAAACTCCCCGCAACATAGCCCTGTCCCAGATTACGCATTAGAGGAGAAACAAAAGAAGTGAAAGCTAGGTGGCCACCGGGAAACCGATCGCAAAAAGGACCTGCTGCAACAGCAAACGGCGCCGCCAAATTGCGGTGATCCGGATAACCAGCCTCTTCAAAATATTCGTAAAGAAGGGCAGTAGAAACACCTACACCACCTAAAAACCCCTCCAAGTCCGAGTGAACTTTTAACTTAGAAACCTGCTTGGAAAGATCAATATGTAAGACACGAATAGGAGTAGACATAAAAAATAGTAACTCGTAACTGGT
>CAYXRZ010000026.1:3009-6822 GCA_964467235.1 uncultured Candidatus Saccharibacteria bacterium | reverse complement strand
GTAACTGGTTAAAAAAATCAGCGGGAATCCGTTATCAATCCGCGTAAATCCCACCGAATAATAATTCGTCAATGCTTTGAATTTTCCAAAACAGCTAAACCAGGCAAGGTGTCTCCGACTAAATATTCCAGCAGGGAGCCGCCGCCCGTGGAAACAAAATCCATTTCTTCCCGAAGCCCAAACTGCTTAAGCGCCGCCAACGTATCCCCACCCCCCACTATAATATCAGCGTTAATCCCGCTCAGAAAATCGGCTATAATCCGTGTGCCGCGCGCATAGCGCGGAGCCTCGAATTTACCTAACGGCCCATTCCATACCACAGTTCCCGCACCTTCCAACTCTTCCTTAAAAAACTCAACGCTTTCCGCACCCACGTCATAAGTGTCCACTGCATCAACCGGGAAAATAACATTGGGTAACTCTTCCAAAGATTTTTCAAACATCAATTTACCCCCCAATAAAATTTTATCCGCGTATTGGGAAAGATTCCTAACAGCTACGGCTTTAGTTTCTACTTTTGCCCCGCCAATAATAAAGACAAGAGGGCGTGCGGGGTCCTCACGCACAGCCGAAAGCTTCTTAATCTCTGCTTCCAACTGCAAACCGGCATACGCCGGAAGAATTTTGGGAACTCCTATAATGGAGGTATGTGCGCGGTGGCAAGTAGCAAAACTTTCGTTTACATACAAGTCTGCTAAGGAGGCCAGTTCCTCTGCAAATTGAGGATCATTTTTCTTCTCACGGGGGTCAAAACGAAGGTTCTCTAAAACTAAAATATCGCAGGACTCTAAATCTTTAACTGTTTCTCTAACCGCATCACCTATAATTTGATCCGACTTGTGTACCAATCCCATGTGTTCAGAAAAATACTCAGCAACAGGATCCAGCTGTAAATCTTCTTCTACTTTCCCCCCCGGTCGGTCTAAATGACCGCAAAGGATAACCGTAGCATCGTTCTCACGCAAGTATTTTAAGGTGGGCAAGCACTTCCGCAGACGAAAGTCATCAACAATCCGCTTTCCGTCTCCACTCTTCGGCTCCAAAGGAACGTCAAGATCAGCTCGGACTAAAACTTTTTTTCCTTTTACGTCTGCTTCGCGAACAGATTTCATTGCAGTTGTTAGTCTAGCACAAAGTTATAGCTATACGCAGTAAATCTAAAAATTAAGCACGAATACTCCGTGCAAATCAGGGGTAACTTGTGGCTAGGAAGTCACGTAACTTAATAGTAACTCGTAGTAACTCAAGATCAGAACACTAGTCACCAAAAGTTACAACAAGTTTCTACAAGTTACACGCTTTCAACTTTTTCCTTTAATTACTGTTGGGATATAAGCAAGCACATCAGAAGCCAAAAGGGAAGCTCCCAAATCAGCTGCAGCAAGGTCTCCGGCGCGACCGTTGACATAGGCTCCAGCGCACGCGGCAGTAAGAGGATCCAGTCCCAAGGCAAGATATGCACCGCAAAGTCCGGCCAAAGTATCACCCGTCCCGCCAACAGTCATATAAGGATTACCTGTGTTGTTCAACCTTGTTTCCACACCATCCGAAATAATATCCGGGTTTCCTTTTTGGAGCACAATCGCCTCAATTGCCCGCGCCGCCTCTTCCACATCCGCAACTCTTTCCGGACCTGCCTCAACAATCTTGCGGCCCATCAAAACGTAATATTCATAATCGTGGGGAGTAATAATAAAATCTTTTTCTTCAAACATTTCAAGTTCCGCCAGCTCTTGAATCCCCTCGTCATCCTGCGCAGCATAAATTGCATCGGCATCTACGACCGCAGGCTTCTCAAGACGTGCCAAAAATCTCCGGATAAACTCCAGAGTCTCCAACTCCCGTCCCATTCCTCCACCAATTACTACTGCATCTTTTCCTACTACCAAATCTTCTACCTCAGAAAGGTGCTCGGGTATAAACCGATCGCCCTCTACTGGATATGTAACCAGGTCGGGAGAAAATGCAGCAATAATATCCGCAGCGCGTTGGGGTGCAACAACAGTCACCAAATCCACACCAGCTTGGTAGGCAGCCAAAGCGTTAAAAGCAGGAGAACCGTGATAAAATTTGGAACCTCCTATAACCAAAAGATGGCCGAAGTCGTACTTACGGGCTTGGGAATGCCGTTTGGGGTAGATTTGTTTTAAAATTTCCGGGGAAATTTCTTCAGTCATAAGCTGGGATAACATGCACATGAAAGTGGAAAATCTCTTGGCCTGCGGATTTACCGTTTGACTGCTGCAATCTAATTCCGGCAGGATTCAATTCCCCTGCCATTATATCTTCAGACACTTCCTTAACCCGTATCATAAGTTCCCCCAAGATGTCTTCCGGAATATCAAAAATATCTTCGTAGTGTTCTTTTGGGATTACTAAAGTGTGCCCTTCTGACTGAGGGTTGGCATCCGAAAAGGCAAGAAAATCCTCATCCTCGTAAACTTTCTCCGAGGGGATCTTACCTTCTACTATCTTGCAGAAAATACAAGAATTTGACATTAGCGTAAATTCGCCTCCAATTCGTGTTTATTAGCGTTGGTCTCACCCGGCTAGCCAACCGCCGTCTACAAACAAAGTTACACCGTTCACAAAGTCCGCTTCCTCGGAAGCAAGATAAACTGCCGCCGCGCCGATATCCTCCGGTTTTCCAACTCTACCTACAGGTGTCCGCGCAAGGATATTTTCCCTCTGCTCATCCGAAGAAAGCATATCACTGGTCATCTCTGTTTCAATCACTCCTGGTCCAACGGCATTAACTCGAACTCCGTGGGGGCCAAGCTCCAAAGCCAACGTTTCGGTAAGTGCCGTCACACCTCCTTTAGAGGCTGTGTAGTGTGAAACCTCCGGAAAACCCACACCAACTTGACCGGAAGCAATAGAGGCAATGTTAATTATCCGACCCCACCCTACCTCAACCATTTTTTTTCCTGCCGCCTGTGCACAAAGGAACTGTCCCTTAAGGTTAACTTCAAGAACTTTATCCCAATCTTCCTCGGTAAGCGCGAGAAATTTTTTAAAAGGGGCAATACCTGCGTTATTAACCAAAATATCTAACTTCCCAAACTCTTCCACTGCTTTATCTACCATTGCCTGCACTTCGTCTTTTTTTGTAACGTCACACTTAAAAGCGACTGCGCGCTGACCCGTTTTATCTTCAATTTCTGCGCAGGTTTCCTTACAATCTTCCAAATCAATATCACTAACCAAAACATCAGCGCCTGCCTGAGCCAAAGCAAGGGCAATACCCTTACCAATACCCCTCCGGGCTCCTGTAATAATTGCACATCGGTCTGATAGGTCAAATATGACTTATTGCACCTCCTTTCCGATAATGTGAGCTACTTCAACCAGCCGGCACGCGTATGCCCATTCGTTGTCATACCAAGCCAAAATCTTTACCAAATTCCCACCAATAACTCGGGTAAATGGGGCATCAAAAACCGCTGAATGCGGATCGCCAATTATATCCGTTGAAACTAAAGGATCTTCCGAATACTCAATAATTCCTTTATATTTTTCCAAATTAGCAGCTTCCTTAAAAACGTTATTAATCTCTTTTACCGTTACATCTTTCTCCAAAACGGCCACCACATCTGAAATAGATCCACAGGGGACCGGAACCCGAATTGCAATACCGTCAAACTTACCTTCCAATCCGGGTACTACTTTACCGGTTGCTTTTGCGGACCCGGTAGTAGTGGGAATTGAATTTACAGCGGCCGCGCGTGCCCGGCGCATATCCTTTCGACTGGGCCCGTCCACCAAATTCTGCGTGGATGTGTAGGCATGGTCAGTGGTCATCAAAGCTTTTTC
>CAYXRZ010000026.1:0-2909 GCA_964467235.1 uncultured Candidatus Saccharibacteria bacterium | reverse complement strand
GGCGGGGCATCACGTAAAGCTACGCCACGTGACAAGTGCCCCGCAGCTACTTTTAGAAACTTGTCAGCACGGTCCGCGTTATCAGTACCTTCCTCAGCGTTATCAGTGATTCCGATATCCGCATCGGCAACACCGTACACCGAATCATACTTCAAAAGGTTAGCCAATTGTTCTTTATCGCCCAAATCATTCACCGCCACAACTTCTATATTATTCGCGTCAATTCGTGTTGAGCGGCGGAGCCGCTCTCCAAATTCGCGTGGATTCGCTTGTGCGGCCCGAAAGGCCGCACGCCCGATACGACCAAAACCGTTGATTGCAATTTTCATCATTAAAAAAAGTATAACATACCCAAAAAAGTATCCAAACAATCTACGGAGACGTGTTAAAATGTTGGAGCCGTGAACGATATTCTTAAGAACCTCAACCCCCAACAACAAGAAGCTGTAAAAACAACGGACGGGGCAATGCTCATCATTGCCGGACCCGGCTCGGGTAAAACACGTTGTCTAACCCACAAAATCGCTTACCTAATCGAAAGCGGAAAGGCCTCACCGGAAGAAATTCTGGCAGTTACCTTTACCAATAAGGCTGCTAATGAAATGAAGGAGAGAGTTGAGAAACTTTTGAGATTGCAAGGACCGCTGCAGAAAAAATCTCCGGGGTTGTATCCGCAGAAACCCCAGAGGTTGGGGAATGCAGCGGCTGGTGATCCGTGGATCGGCACTTTCCACTCCATCTGCGCGCGTATTCTGCGCATTGACGGTAAGGAAATTGGCATTCCACAAAATTACGTCATCTACGATAGTTACGATTCCCAAAAAGTAATTAAAGAGATAATCAAAGACCTTCGCCTGCCCGAAAAAGAACTGCGCCCTGGTAGTGTACTGGGAACAATATCCAGTGCAAAAAACGAACTTGTAACCGCGGAAGATTACAAAAACTATGCCCACGGCTACTACCAAGAACAAGTAGCTAAAATATATCCCCAGTACCAAAAAATATTAAGCCAAAATAACGCTTTGGATTTTGGTGACTTAATCCTGAAAACGGTCCAACTCCTGCAAACCAAGTCCGAGATTAGAAGGAAATGGCAGAAGCGCTTCAAATATTTTCTTGTGGACGAATACCAAGACACCAATCACGCACAATATGTTTTTATCCAAGCCATGGCCCAAAAATCAGGGAACCTCTGCGTAGTGGGTGATGTTTCACAAGCAATCTACTCATGGCGCGGGGCCAACTTCAAAAATATTCTCAATTTCGAACGGGACTGGCCCGATGCAAAAACATTTCACCTGGAAAAGAATTATCGCTCAACAAAAATAATTATTGAAGCGGCAAAAAATGTTATTGAAAACAACCGTACCCACATCAACCTTGACCTTCATACCGACAATCAAGCGGGTAGAAATCTACGAGTTTACGAAGCTTGGGACGAAAAAGACGAAGCAATGTATATTGCCCGCCGCGTTCTCCTGCTTCCCAAAAGCAAAAAGTGCGGAGTTTTTTACCGGACCAACGCCCAATCCCGCATCTTGGAAGAAACTCTCGTTCGGCAAGGAATACCTTATCAACTGGTAGGGGGAACCAAGTTCTACGAACGACGGGAGATTAAAGATATCCTTTCCTACCTTAGGCTCGTTGCCAATCCGCAAGACACCTTAAGCTTAAAAAGAGTCATTAACGTCCCCCCACGGAGGGTGGGAAAGGTAACACAAAAAGATCTGGCAAAAAGAAATTGGAAGTTAAAAGATGCTGATCAGTATTTTGAATTTTCACTCTCCGAGCTAATTCAAAATCGCGATTCTCTGCCCCCGACAAAAATAATGGATATTATTCTTAATAAGACAGATTATTTAAAATGGTTAAAAGAAAGGTCCGAAGAAAATGAGGGGCGGATTGAAAACGTAAAGGAGCTTCGCGCGGTTGCTTCGCAATTTGAAAACCTAAAGGACTTCCTAGAAAACGTAACCCTAGTTGAAAACTCGCACACATCCCAAGGGAAAGATCAAATGTATCTTCCTAGCGGAGGAAAGCAAAAGCTAGAAAGTAGCACCCCGTCTGTTGTCCTGATGACTCTCCATTCGGCAAAAGGACTAGAATTCCCCACGGTCTTTATCACCGGATTAGAAGAAGGACTTCTACCGCATTCCCGCTCTATGCTTGACAACCAACAGTTGGAAGAAGAGCGGCGTCTTTTCTACGTAGGAATGACCCGCGCCAAAAAAAACCTTCACTTGACCTACGCCCAAAAAAGGCTTTTCTTCGGCGGCCAACGCGCCGGTGAACCCTCCCGTTTCCTCCGTGAAATTCCGGATGATTTGAAGAAAGAAATATAAAAACATCCACGTAAATTCGTCTTTAATCTGCGAAAATACATATTATATCCGCGAAAATCCCATCTGTCAAAAAACTAGAAGAAGTCCGGAAAAAAGAAGACTTGCCCCTACCAGGGCAAAGAAGGTCGAGAAATCACTAATTCCTGTATCCGGAGTGGCAGTATCCTCTGATGTTTCCGGCAGTTCAGACACCGCAGTGGCCGTTGGTGTTGGAGTAGCAGATACTGCTGTGGGCGTTGGGGTAGGTGTTGCGGTTGGAGTCGGAGACCCGCTAATGGAATTTGTAGAGGAAGCTAGTGTGTAACTCCCGTCGGTTACCGAAGAAAGAATGTCAGCTACAGTTTCGCTGTCTACCACATTACTATCTTGAGCGTTTCCCTCTTCCGCTAAAAAATTAATAGTTGCTGTCCCCGAGCTGTCCTTAGCAGTTGCCTTAATTGTTAATACTGTTCCCGCGCCAGAAAATGTTTCCTCCGTTTCACTTACATAATTAGAAAACCTTACTTCCCCTGCATCATTATCCACAATGTCTTCCGTAGTTGGCGCCAAGACTGAAAAAAGGGTTTG
>CAYXRZ010000025.1:0-9663 GCA_964467235.1 uncultured Candidatus Saccharibacteria bacterium | reverse complement strand
AAAACGTATTTTGTAATCCAAAACTAAGTACGGTGAAACATGGTTTTAAGTTCGGGGAAGGTGAGCCGGATAAACGTAGGGCGGCCGTGGGGGCAGGTTGCACCGCGAGCGCCAAGTTCGCAAATTTTATCCGTAATGTGACGGCGCTCTCTGTCGCTCAGGCGATCTCCCTGCTTAACTGCCGCGCGGCAAGCGAGCGTTGCCAAGGTGTGATAAGTCTCACTGTCCACCGGAATATCCTCTAACTCCTTAAAATCTTCTCGCGGATCGGCTAACTCATCCAAAAAACCCAAAACAACGCGCTCGACAGACCTATCTTTAAGCGCTAATGGAACGGAGCTTATTTCTACAGTATTTTCCACGCGGCTGATTGAGAAACCAAGCTTTTCCAACGTATCTTGGTATTTTTCCAAAAGCTCGCGATCCTCGCTGCCCAGCTCAAACTTCTCGGGGAAAAGCAATTCCTGCCCCGCCCCTTGCGCTCTCTCTCTTTGATACACATCCATAAACCGTTCCAAAAGAATACGTTCGTCCGCGGCGTGCTGATCAACCAAAACAACACTATCTTCGTCCGCCGTCACCAAAAAGAGATCGCCAATTTGTAAAATCGGTACGAATCCCGATTCCTGGCCACTGCGCTCAATTTGATCCAAAAATGACCTTGCCTCAGCAACCTGACCGGGTGAACCATCCTCTCTCTCGTAATCACGGTAAGAAACAGCAGAACGGTTTTTGAACCCGTGCGAATGCGGCCGCTCCTGATCCAATCCATCATCTGTAGGTACCCTCCGCCTAAAATCCGGGCCCTCCTTATCCAAACGCTTACTGAGCGCTGTTCTTACCGCCGAAAGCACACCTTCAAAAACTTCGCTGGAATTAATAAATTTAACCTCTTCTTTTCGCGGATGAACATTTACATCCAAAAGGTCTTTCCTAATATCTAGAAAAAGTACAAAAGGCGGATACAAAGAAGAGGGGAGTAAGTCACCGTAAGCTTTGCGAACTGCCGACCAGACAGTTTTATTTCCCAAATAGCGCCCGTTAATAAAAAGATATTGATTCTTTTTTCTTTTCCGGGCCAACTCCGGTGCGCCAACATATCCTTGAATCTTAAAATAAGTACCTTCGTATTCCAAAGGAATATACTTTTCCAAAGATGTGCCAAGCACAGCTTTAGTCCGATCTTCTTGGGACTGCCCCCCCGAATAGGAAAAAACCTCCCGCCCGTTATGTTCCAAAGAAAAACCAACCTCGGGCCATGCAAGCGCCTGAGCTTGCAACCATTTGCGAATGTGCTTAAACTCCGTTTGGGTGGTTTTTAAAAATTTTTTGCGGGCAGGCGTGTTATAAAAAAGGTCGTAGACTACAAAGCTCGTTCCTTCTGGATGCGCGCAGGCAGAAACTTCTTTCTTTTCTCCCCCCGCAATTTCTATTTTTGTCCCTTGCACATCACCTTCTTCTTTGGTTTTAAGGGTAACCTTGCTCACGGCGGCAATACTGGAAAGCGCCTCCCCTCGAAACCCCAAAGTACCAATTGCCGTGAGGTCCTCCAGAGATTTAATTTTACTGGTGGCGTGGCGAGTAAAAGCCATAGCAGCGTCCTCTCGACCCATACCTACTCCATTGTCATGAACCATAATTCTTTCTTTCCCGCCCTTTTCAATTTCCACTTCCACATATCCCGCCCCCGCATCTAGCGCATTTTCCACCAATTCCTTAACCACGGAAGCCGGCCGCTCCACCACCTCTCCCGCTGCAATTTTGTCTATTAAATTAGAAGGAAGTTTTTTTATTTTCATGGTAGATCCGCTGACTGCTCCGCCGGCTGGCGAACCGCTTTCCGCTAAACAGAACCTGTTGCGGTGTGCGCTCCACCGTATATCACTCCAACATACTAATTTGCCTCTCATCCTCGTGTGCGCCGCGAACAGAAATCCGCTCCTGATTTTTCTTAATTCTCTGCAAAACACTCTTTGCCCGGGAAACAACGGAGTGGGGGAGACCGGCCAGCTCCGCCACCTCAACCCCGTAACTTTGCCAAGCCTTCCCCTCAACAACCTTGTAAAGAAAAACAATTTCATCCTTCTCCTTATCCACAGCCATCTGCAAATTCTTAACCGCAGGAAACTTCTCACCCAGCACCGTAAGCTCGTGATAATGCGTTGCAAAGAGAGTCAGGGCAGCCTTTTCTTTATTCTTCACCAAATACTCAATTACTGCCCAAGCAATGCTCATCCCGTCAAAAGTGCTTGTTCCCCGGCCAATCTCATCAAAAATTACCAAACTTTTTTCCGTGCAGTTATTTAAAATTTTTGCTGTTTCCGTCATCTCCACCAAAAAAGTGCTTTGACCCTGGCTCAAGTTATCCTGCGCGCCCACCCGCGTAAAAATCTGGTCGCGTACAGGAATAGAGGCTTTCCGCGCCGGCACAAAACTACCCACTTGAGCAAGAAGTGTAATCAACGCCGTTTGGCGAAGGTAAGTGGATTTCCCGGCCATATTGGGTCCGGTAATAAGAAGCACCTGTGCGTCATCACTGTTCATCTTTGTATCATTAGGAACAAAAGGCTCCTCCAAAATCTCCTCCACCACCGGATGGCGCCCGCCTTCTATTTCCATTCTACTATCTTCCACCAAGCGGGGACGTGTGTAACGGTTTTTTTCCGCCACTTCCGCTAAGCAGGCAAAAACGTCAATTTTTGCCGCCCCTTCCGCCACAGTTTGTGCTTCTTCCACATACTCCAAAATATCTTCCAAAAGATCGGCAAAAAGCTCCCGTTCCAGGATTTTTATCCGTTCCTCCGCTTCCAAAGCTGCCTGCTCCCGCTCCTTAAGCTCGGGAACAATAAACCGCTCGGAATTAACCAGGGTTTGCTTACGAATGTAATGCTCGGGAACTTTGTCTAGATTAGCTTTACTTACCTCAATGTAAAAACCAAAAACCTTGTTCTGATCAACCTTAAGTGATTCAATTCCCGTGTTCTTGCGCTGTTTTTGTTCAAAATCAGCCAGCCATTCCTTACTCCCTGCCAAAATATCACGGTATTCGTCCAATTCCGCGGAAACACCGTCGGCAATATAACCCCCGTCATTTAGAGTCGCCGGGGGGTCTTCTTGGATTGAATTCTTAAGGAGCTTGATCAATGGTTTTATCTTTTCAACATCTTCCGCCGGAAGTAAATAGGCGAGTGGGGTCAGATTTTCCTTTAAATATATTGATAAATCACAAAGATTCTCTAGTGAGACGCACAGCCCTTCCAAATCCCGTGGGTTAGCTGTCCCCACCGCAATCCGAGAAAGCAAGCGCTCAATATCCAAAACTTGGCCCAGAATATCTTCAATCTCTTTCCGCTGGGAACTTTTATCCGTCATAACCTCCACTGCATCCAGCCGTTTTTCTATCTTCTCCTTACTATAAAGCGGTTTTAACAGCCACTGCCTAAGCTTCCGCCCACCAAAAGCAGTATGGGTTTTATCCAAAACCTCAATGAGGCTCCCCCCGCGCTGGCCGCGCAAAGTAGTAAAAAGCTCCAAATTAGCAATTGTCATCGGGTCCAAACGCAAATAATCCTCGGACCAAAAAGGGGTCAACTTTTTAATATGCTTCAAACTGCTTTGCTGGGTTTCCTTGAGGTAAGCGAGAAGCGCTGCTGCCGCCTTAAGGCCCTGCCCATCTTTCTTCCTATCCAGCCCAAATCCTTCAAAACTCATTACACCAAAATGATCTTTAAGGATTTCTTCAAAATCACGCGTATTTCTTTCCCAATCATCCCGCGGGTAAATATTAGCCTCGGAAACAACTCGCAAAGCGCGTAAAACTTCACCGCTGTTGTAATTCCGGTGCGAAGAAATAACTTCCGCAGGCTGAATCCGCAAAACTTCTGCGGCCAGGTCCTTCTCCAAATCATCTACTTCCTGTTCGTAAACATAAATCTCCCCCGTGCTAAGATCAGAATAAGCTAAACCCAAAGCACCTTCCTCAATCTCCAGCCCCAAAATATAATTGTTTTCCTTTTGGTTAAGGTTCTTGTCGTCCAAAACTGTCCCTGGCGTAACCACCCGCACAACCTCCCGATCCACCATCCCGCTCGCCTGGGAAGCGTCTTCGACCTGCTCGCAAATTGCCGCTTTATAACCGGCCTTAATCAGCTTCCCCAGATAATTATCCAGCGCATGGTAGGGAATACCGCACATTGGCACCCGACCGTCACTGCCCCGCGTACGGCTGGTAAGGGCAATCCCCAAAACCTCGGCGCCAATTTTTGCGTCCTCCTCAAAAAGTTCGTAAAAATCACCCAAGCGAAAAAGCAAAAGAGAATCGCGGTATTTCTTCCGAATCCCAAGCCACTGCTGCATCATTGGGGTATTGTATTCCAGCTTTTCTAAGTCCATAATTGCAGTTTCCATTATAACATCCAACTCTAGACCATTTTAAAGCAACCCAGATTAAAACTTCGCAAGTGCGCCGGGGGTACCGTTTCTGGAATATACGCGAGCGTTCTCGGCAAGCGCTGGGCCGTAAACTACTACGCGTTCTAAGACATAAAAAATGAGGAAATGAAAGGGGGAACTTTTTTACTCCTCTAAAGTTTCAAAATTAGCAAGGAAGCAGTCATAAATAGCTCGAGCTTCTTCTTTCGCCGCGTCATTAAGACTCAACACAAAATAATTTCCACTGTGAATAAAGTAATAGCTTTCCATGGCATACGCCTGAGGGCTGTCTTCAGTTGATAATTTAACGGCGGGAATATCGTTAGCACCGAATTCAACCAAACTCATTGCCACCGAATCCCCCCAAAGCTCTTCCAACTCAGCCATAAGCTCCTCAGCAGTCTCGGGCATCGAATCAAACTCCTGCAAATTAATTTCAATACTCGGCCAGCCTTTCTCCGAAATATCTCCCTGCAAGACAATGCGGTCATCTTTTTCGTACCCAGGCATATTAGTTTTAATCATCCACTCGGGGTCGTATCTAAAACTGTAATCGTATTTAGCATTGGTGTAACTAGCCCAATCAGCGCATACTTCTAAATCCACAGCAGCCGAAGCGGAACTTGTAGACTCCTCTATAGGAACATACGGAGTAGGGGAGGGGATTACCAGTGCGGGAGTCGGCGAAACAGTAACCTGCGACGGTTCTTCACCGCCGCCAAAAAGTGCGGATAATCCGCCTTCACCTTCTTGGTGGGAAAAGTAAAAAATACCAAAACCCGCAAGAAAGGCAAAAGTCACCCCAATAAAAAAGAGAACAAGAATTAAAAGCAGAGATTTATTCTCCATAGTTTGATTATATAAAAGCAAAGCGTAATTAGCAAGGCTATCAGCGGTACGCACGCTTGGCGTATTCTTGCACCATCCGCGAGGCATTAAAGAAAGAACCGTTAAGCACAATTACTTGCCGCATAATGCTTTGCCAAGCGTCCCGATCTCTGTAAAAAAGGTGAACAATTTTTTTGTCCAGTTTCGTGTAAAGCTCAGCCGAATCTTCAAAAGCCCAACCGGTTTTCCCTTCCACCCAACCCTCAAGCCACCAACCGTCTAAAACACTAAGCTGGGGAACACCGTTCAGGGCGCATTTCATCCCGCTGGTACCGGAAGCCTCCCGCGGGGGTAGGGGAGTGTTAAGCCAAACGTCAACACCCGCCACCAGCTTTTTCGCTAAATCTATATTGTAATTTTCCAAGTAAACTAAATTTAACTTCCCGCTAAGTTTTTTGGAAAGACGTACCACCTCGCGGATTAATCTTTTACCTTCTTCATCGCGCGGGTGCGCCTTGCCGGCATAGATAATTTGGACGGGGCCGCGTTCTTCCGCGATTGCTTTTAGCCTTTCGACATCCTCAAAAAGTAAAAGCGGTCGTTTATAGGAAGTAACCCGGCGCGCCCAACAAAGTGTAAAAAAGTCGTAATCAAACCCGGCATTAGTTTCGCTGTTTACAAAATCAACAACTACCTTTTTTGCTATCCGGTGGGCCCTCTCAATAGACTCTTTTGCAATGCGAGATGCGTAGCGTAGGGCAGAAGGATCTTCCCGCCAAGCAGATATTTCCGCGTCGTAAAGCTCCTGAAAAGGGCCCGAAACCCAAGTTCGCGCGTGGACACCGTTGGAAATGGAATGGATCGGGTAGTTGGGAAACATAGTCCGCGAAACCTCGGCGTGCTTACGAGCAACTCCGTTAATATACCCGCTCATCTCCAAAGCAAGCTCGGTCATGTTTAAAACACCCTTTTCCTTAAGTTTAGAAGGCAGCTCTTGAAAAAGCCGCGAACTGATAACTTTTTTAACATCAGCGAGCGGGAATTTGTCGTGCCCGGCCGGAACCGGGGTGTGTGTTGTAAACTTACAGCGCTCGCGGACCTCCTCATTGCCGCCAAGTTGACTTTGAAGCTCCAAACAAAGGAAAGAGGAGTGCCCCTCATTAAGGTGGAAATGCTTAACAGCATTATAACCAAGCTCTTTCAGCAGACGCACTCCGGCCACTCCCAAAACAATTTCCTGCTTCATCCGGTACATTTCCCCGCCGCCGTAAAGCTCGTTGGTTAAACCGCGGTCTTCCTCTGCATTTTCCGGCAAATCTGTATCAACGAAGAGAATGGGAACCTCCCCCCCGGAAATACCCTGAACTTTGTACTGCCAAGCAGTAACAAAAACCTCCCGCCCCTCAATTTCAACCGCCGCCGTAACGTCAAGGGGCTCCAAAAAGTCATCTACCCGCCAAGAAACGGGGAGCTCTTTTTGCTCTGCGTCTTCCACCTCTTGAAAAAAGTAGCCGTGGCGGGAAAGCAAAGCCACGCCCACAACCGGCAAACCGTCGTCTGCTGCCGCTTTCAAAAAATCCCCTGCTAAAACTCCCAAACCGCCGGAGTAGGTGGGAATTCTAGAATCAACCCCAATTTCCATGGAAAAATAGGCTATTTCGCGCTCATTCTCTTGCATACTTTGATTGTACCAAAAAAAGTGGGAAAAGAAAGCAGCGGTAGTGAGACGCACCACATGGCAGCGAATTCACCTGAAACAAACTCTAGAAACATTTTAATAAAATGTCACTCTGGAAGTTCCGACCTTGTCGGAACTGATAGAGTCTTCCTTTGGTCCGGTCCGTTTACGTCTGTTGCCCGTCGGGAAAATTCTATCGCTCCGCCCGGGGCTTGCTCCAGAATGCCGGGAAAAGCTCAGCTTTGAGAAATTCGCCGCCGAGAAACCTTTCAGCTTCGCCTTTATCACTCCACTCATATTCCCTTCCATCAATATTCATTGACCTTTCGTGGCCCTTACCCAAAATCAAGACCCAATCACCGCACCGTGCCTTTTCCAAGGCAGTACAGATAGCACGCTTACGGTCAGGAATACAAAAATAATTGTGATTTGCGGTTGCGGCTTCCGCTCCCCGCACCATCTCGCAAAGAATATTTTGAACGCTTTCACTGCGTGGGTCCTCGGCAGTGAAGATGGAAATGTCCGCAAGCTTTGCCGATATCTTACCCATGGAGTAACGCTTTC
The DNA here is from genome assembly GCA_964467235.1 of uncultured Candidatus Saccharibacteria bacterium. GTDB lineage: Bacteria > Patescibacteriota > WWE3 > JAUXAW01 > JAYEID01 > CAYXRZ01. Next base: position 2,162 of record CAYXRZ010000025.1, on the reverse strand, counting down.
CTTTATCTCTTTCTCCCGCACAGCCAAAAACAGTAATTAATCTCCCACTTTCCATTTGCTGCCGCACTGTTTCCAAAAGATTTTTCAACGCATTAGGGGTATGGGCAAAATCAACAATTACTTTAAACGGTTGGCCGAGTTCCACCTCTTCAAACCGCCCTTCCGGAGGACTAAAATCTGCCAAAGAACTCCTAATAGCACATTGCGTTACGCCTAAATACCTAGCCGCCGCTGCGGCCGCCGCAATATTTTCCCGATTGTATTCCCCCGGCAATTGTGGATAATTCTTACGAATAGATACACCGATCGTAGTATCTCTTCGTAAATTTTCTAGGGTGACTTGCTGGTTTTCATCACCTTTCATGTAAACAGAGTAGGGAACTAAGTCTTTTGAAACCCCGTTAAAAAAAGAAAAACTGGAATCGTTAGCGTTTAGAACCGAAACTCCGCTCCGCTGAAAAAGCTTTGCTTTTGCGCCACGGTATTTTTCAAAACCCCCGTGATAATCCAAATGCTCGGGAGTAACATTGGTCAATACCCCAACATCAAAATCAATTCCAAAAACCCGCTCTTGGTCAAGAGCGTGGGAAGTAACTTCTAAAACAGCGTGGGTACTACCATTTTCCACCATTTGGAACAAAAATTTAAACAACTCGGGAGGTTCGGGGGTCGTAACATGTAACCCGGAAGGAACACGGTCAGCACCCAAGTCAGCTTCCACCGTAGAAATTAATCCGCAGCGAATACCACCCGCTCGAAGCATACTGTGAATCAGGTGCGCAGTAGTAGTCTTCCCATCCGTACCCGTAACACCAATTATATTTAACTTGCCCTGCGGGTTATTATAGTACCCTGCGCAAAGAACTGCCCAAGCCTTGCGGGAACTTTCTACCTGAAAATAAGGGATTTCCAAATCCAAATCTCGTTCACCAACAACCGCTGCAGCGCCCTGTTTCACAACTTTCAAAATATAATCGTGACCGTCAAAATTTGCCCCGGAAATAGCAATAAAAACATCACCTTTTTCCACTTCCCGCGAATCAGCTTCAACGCCGGCAACTTTAACGTTACGGTTAATCTTTTGCCTATTTTTTAAAAGCCCTTTTGCACCTAAAGATTCTTGCACTTCTCGTAAATTCATCACTATTAAAAACGTGTTACCCTCCAAAAAATCACACCAAAAAAAGATTTACAGTCTTTTAAAATTCTAGAGTTTTGCATTTTTTCCGTCATTCTGAGGAAGGCGTAAGCGCCCGACGAAGAATCCCCTGCGGTTAAAGGCATTTACCAGCTGTGTGGCGGAAGATTCTTCGCTTCTCTCCCGATAAACCAGGATCGAAGCTCAGAATGACAGTAAATGGACAAAAATTGCAAATCTTTAGTAAAATTTCTAGTTTAAAATTTAGAATTAGTTAGTTATAATGTACCTATACAAACTTACCTAGAACGGGGGTGATTTACATTGAAAAATGCATCTAAAGTAATTCTTACAACTCTACTCCTAACAATACTTTTCGCAACGCCGCTTTACGCCCAAGGCCAGGGGCAAGGTTCCGAAAACAGCAACGCTCCGGAACTACCCGGCCAGGTTAAAGAACAAGTTCAACAGAAAACCAAAAACGAAGGCGAAGACGTTCAAATTCAAATCCAGAACGAAGAGTCTGTTCAAGAAGGGACAGAAGAAAGCACAGAACCGGCAAGCCAAATAGCACCGGGAATCGGCCGGGGCATGGGCAGTCGTTCCGACATGGCCCGCGAAAAAATGAGCGATGTTGCTAAAAAAGCAGAGGAGCTTATCTCCCAAGGTGCCCAGTTTCAAGGCGGTATTGGAGAAGAAATAAGCGAGGTTGCACGACAGCAGAGAAACGCAGTCGACGAGGCAGAAGAAGCCTTAGACCAAATTGATAGAAGGAAAGGTCTAACCAAATTCATTCTGGGTCCAAACCAAGAAGCAATTGCAGAAATGGAAACAATCCGCCAAAGGAATCAAGAGCGGATCCAAGAACTGCAAGAGCTCAAGAACCAAGTGGCCAACGAGGCCGACGCGGAAAATATCCAGGAAATGATTCAAACCGTTGAAGAAAGCAACAGCGTGCTGGGAGAAAAAGTTCAAGAAGAGCTCCAAAGCTTCAGCCTATTCGGCTTGTTTCGTAAGCTCTTTT
>CAYXRZ010000024.1:0-9816 GCA_964467235.1 uncultured Candidatus Saccharibacteria bacterium | reverse complement strand
GAACCCGTGTTTCCGCCTTGAGAGAGCGACGTCCTAGGCCACTAGACGATGGGGCCGCGTATAAAGCAGGCTCACGCGGCAAGCCATTGCTTCGTATCACTTCGTAAATTATACCACATTTGGAGTAACTTATCAGACAGAAAGAGCCTATTGTTGCTACCCATTCTTATCTGTTAAAATTAAGTTGGAATGGATTTTCGCTTAACCAAACCTCTAAAAATATCTCTTATTTTGTTCTTCCTTAGTGCCTCTTTTCTAACTGCAGGCTTTTGGATCTTCAAAGAAGATAACCATATCTTGCAAAAGATATCACAACAAGAGGGCCGAGTATTCGGCGAGCGCGCCAACGTCCCTTCCAACTGGCCCGGGGATGTCCCAATCCCCAACAATTGTTCGCTGATGTCGTCCTCCGAACACCAACAACGCGAACAGAAAACAATTAACCTTAACCTTGAAACAGAAAAAACACCGGATGAAACGCTAAACTTCTTTCACAGCAATTTAGAAAAACATAATTGGGAGAAATTTATGAACTTCCAACTTGAAGGAGGCGAATCTTGGATTTATCAAAAAGGGAACAAAAGGTTAGAGCTATTAGTCTGGAAAGACATTAAAGCTGACAAAAGCTTTGTTTCGCTGTCCCTAAAGGTTGAATAGGCTCAGCAAGTTACATGAATCAGTGCGTTAACCTCTTTTCCTTCTTTGGCCAATTCGTTAAATTTCATAATCGCCTCAGGAGTTTTAGCAGTGATTAATTTTGTCCCCGACGCTCGCGCAGCCTCTTTTAAATCTTCCGTAACTTTAAGCACCCCCGACTGCCCGGTTCCAACCACCACACAATCAACAGCATTCTCAAAAAGCCGGTCCACTTCTTGGGGTGCGATAACATGCCCCGTCCCGTAGCTGTCATGAAGCATATCCAAATCCCGCGGCACAACTTCTCCATCAACCACCATAATATCCTTATACCTTTCCCCATTCACCGTCACACTCCCAAATTTTGTTGAATCAAAACGCACCGTCATCTCCAATATCCATTCTACCAAAACGACAACGTTTTCTAAACCAATTCTACACCTCGGAGGTGTAGAACTCTCCTACCTATGCCCACAACAAGTTCAAAGTACTCTACACCCCGGAGGTGTAGAAGCATCGATTTTTGTGGTGAATTCTTCTAAAATATATTTAATGGTTTACTTTAAGCGGAAAATTTTACATCTGGATATGGATTCGTATTTTGCTTCCGTGGAGCAGCAAAAACGGCCTGAACTGCGCGGGAAGCCAATTGGCGTTTCCGGCAAACCGGGAACAAGAACTGTTGTTGCCGCGGCATCGCGGGAGGCAAAACCTTTTGGTGTTAAATCCGGTATGGCTACCTGGGAAGCAAAAAAGCTTTGCCCCCAAATTCAATTCGTTCCTGGGAATATGCGCGATTACCAAAAATGCACCCGCACGTGGCTGCAGATTATGCGCGGGTTTTCCCCCACCCTCGAAATATTTTCTATTGATGAGGCGTTTTTGGATATAACAGATACAGCGGAAAGATTCGGAGGTCCTTTGAAGCTAGCATGGCAAATGAAACAAAAAATACGCGAGAAAATGGGGGCGCACATTACTGCTTCCATCGGCATTGCCCACGGGAAAATTTTCTCCAAACTACTTGTAACCAGAGTAAAACCTGATGGAATTTGTGTTTTGAAAAAGGAGGATTTGCCAACACTGCTTGAAAACACGCCACCGGAAAAAATCTGCGGAATTGGCGAAAAAACAGCCAAAAAATTGGAAAAAATGGGAATAAATACGCTGGCGGAGCTTGGCAAATATCCATTGGAGAATTTAAAGGCGGCGTTTGGCGTTCGCGCGCGGGAACTGAAATTAATCGGCCAGGGAATTGACAGCGCGCCCGTTATCCCCTATTGGAAAAAAGAGCGGGAAAAGTCAATTGGCCACTCTTTTACACTCCCCAAAGAAGTGGCAACTTTTGAAGAAGCAAAACCGGTCCTTTTTCGCCTGACGGAAAGAGTTGCGCGCAAACTACGCGCTAGGAAATTGCTTGGAGGCACAATATCTCTCAATCTCCGAAATCTGCACTTTAAAACCCAAACCCGCCAAAAATCAATTTCCTACTACACACAAGACGCGCGGGAAATTTTTGATACCTGTTTGGAACTGTATAAAAAGTTTCCTAAAACACCTAGGGGTAAAATCACACATTGTAGCGGCGGGGCATCCCACTCCGCCAAGGCTTCGAAGGACAGGTGCCCCGCCTCAGCTAAAAGAGAAGGCGCCCCATGGGGCGCAGCTACAGAGCGGGGATCAGGTTTTGAAAAAATTCGCCTAGTCGGCGTTCGCGTTTCCAACCTCGCTAGCGAAACGGAAATCCCCCAAAATATGTTCAAAAACCGCTGGAAAGACCTAACCGAAAGCGTAGATAAACTAAATCAACGTTACGGCGAAACGGTGGTCCACGCCGCCTCCCTCCCCGCCAACAAAATCCTCCGCCCACCCGTCGGCTACGCACAATCAAAAACGGAATTTAACCTTTAAGGTTAAAAGTGCTATGAGTTTAACTCTCCCCTTATCATGAATTATATATTGGTGTATAATTGTTGCAGAGGTCCTTTTCGAAAGGAGTTCCGACTCCGCCAGCTGGCGAACCGAGACGAAGTGAGAAAACAAAATAGAAAAAACCTATTGGGATTTCTCGCCCAGAGTCTCGAAAAGGGAAAAGAGTAGCAACCTTTAGGTTGCGCTCGGAAAAGGAGCGTGAGCTAACCGCAGTACCATGTGGGGTACACGGCTTTGAGCTCGCTAACCAGAGCGCGACGTCCCCGTAAAACTCGCTGCCGCTCGCCACGGGGCAAGAAACGTCGCTAGTTCAACGGAAAAAATATGAACACTAAAAAACGCATTTTAACGGGGGATCGTCCCACGGGAAAATTACATATTGGGCACTACGTAGGCTCGCTTAAAAACCGGGTGCGGTTGCAGAATGAGTATGAATGCTTTTTTATCATTGCTGACCTCCACACCCTAACCACCGCTCCAGAAAAGGAAAAACTGGAAAAACTACCGGAAAATATCCGCGAGATGGTTCTGGATTATTTGGCAGTTGGAATTGATCCCGAAAAGTCTACTATCTATGTACAATCGCAAGTACCCGAGGTTACTTACCTATCATTGTTATTTTCGATGCTGGTTAGTGTGCCCCGCGCGCAAAGGGTGCCGACCCTAAAAGAAGTAATGCGGGATTTGCAAATTGAAAAACCTTCTTTGGGACTTCTCACCTACCCTGTGCTTCAAGCTGCTGATATTTTAATGGTCCGCGCCGATCTGGTTCCCGTAGGCAAAGACCAGCAATCGCACGTTGAAATAACCCGCGAAATTGCCAGAAAGTTCAACAGCCTTTACCCGTCCCCAAGAAGGAACGAGGCAGGTGGAAACGTATTCCCCGAACCGGAGCCTTTAATTGGCGATGTGCCAACTTTAGTCGGCGTGGACGGCAACGCCAAAATGAGTAAGTCGCTCGATAACTGCATCTACCTTTCCGACGAACCGGAAGTGGTAAAAGAAAAAGTGATGGGAATGTATACAGACCCCAACCGGGTACACGCCGACGACCCGGGCAAGGTCGAGGGTAACACGGTCTTCATCTACCACGATGCTTTTAACGAAGACAAAGAAGAAGTAGCTGAATTGAAGGCTCGGTACAAAAAAGGTAAAGTAGGAGATGTAGAAGTAAAAGAAAAACTGGCCTGGGCAATAAATAAATTCTTGGACCCCATCCGCACCCGACGCAAGAACTACGAAAACCAACCGGAGCTGATCGAAGAAATCTTAACCGAAGGAACCAAAAAAGCAAAAAAAGAAGCTGCAGAAACTCTAGAAATTGCCAAAGAGGCAATGGGTCTAGACTACAAAGAATTTAATTAGCATGGAAATTTTTGAAAAACTCACACAACGCGGTTACATAAGCCAAACTTCCAATGATGAGGGAGTTGCCAAGTTGCTTGCAAATGAAAAGGTGACTATCTACCAAGGCTTTGATCCTTCGGCGGACAGTTTTACTTTGGGTCACCTTATGCCCTTAATGATGCTTTCTCAACTTCAGGAGGCGGGGCACCGGATAATCTTTCTCCTCGGCGGCGGCACGGGAAAAATTGGGGACCCGACCGACAAACAATCCTCACGAAAACTTTTGGACCCGGGAGCCGTCGCCAAAAACGCTGAGTCGCTGAAAAGGCAAGTGGAAGACATCGGGCTCCTTAGCTTTGAAGGAGAAAACAAAGCATTAATGCTCAACAACGATGAGTGGCTTTCTGAATTCCGATTCTTAGACGACTTTCTCTTAAAAATTGCCCGGCACTTCTCGGTTAACGAAATGGTAAAGATGGAAACCTTTTCCCGCCGCCTGAATTCCGAAAGCCATTTATCACTTTTGGAGTTCTGCTACCCCGTCCTGCAAGGTTGGGATTTCCTTCATCTTTTTGAAAATTATAACTGCAGAATTCAAGTTGGCGGCAACGACCAGTGGGCCAACATTTTAGCCGGAGTAGATTTGATTCGGAGGGATCACAGCGAAGAAGCCTTTGCCCTTACCCACCCTTTAATCACAACACCAAACGGGACAAAGATGGGCAAAACTACCAAGGGCACTGTGTGGCTAGACCCGAAAAAAACAACTCCTTTTGAATTTTACCAATACCTGCAAGGAGTACCGGACGAAATTGTTCCGATTATGCTAAAAACATTAACTCGTCTGCCTTTGAATGAAATTGAGGGACTTCTCGAAAACCCACGGGAAGCGCAAAAGAAATTAGCTTTCGAAGTGACAAAAATCGTCCACGGCGAAGATGCCGCCAAGAACTGTCAAAAAGACGCCGAGAAAATATTTGGCGAAAAAGAAGGAAAAACCGAATCCGTACCCAACTACCAATTACCAGAAGGCGGCATGGAATTAGATAAACTGTTGAATGACTCCGGCGCTCTGCCTTCTAAGAGTGAAGCAAAGCGCCGTGTACGGCAAAATGCAGTAGAAATTGACGAAGAAAAAGTAACCGACCCCAAAACTATAGTTGACAAGCCGTGCCTTATCCGTTACGGCAAAAACTCCTTCCTTAAGATTACCCAGGGCTGAGGCTCCTCTACCCAGCCACAAGCCCAGCCCTTTTAACCCATCATGGAAGCTAATATCAACACAAACAACAAAAGAGAAAAGAAACATCCGCGAAAATCAGTTATTAATCAGCGGAAATCCGAAGCGTTTTGTGCACTGGAAAAAAAGATAAAAAGTTACAATCCCAGTGCCGATATGTTACTAATCAACAAAGCCTTCAAATATGCACAAAAAGCACATTGCGGAGAAGAAAGATTAAGCGGCAATCCAATTATTCAGCATTGTGTGGAAGTTGCAGAACTCCTCGCCGACATCAAGATGGACAGTGTGACTATTGCCGCAGGACTTCTTCACGACACAATCGAGCACGAAAAAGCAACCAAGAAAGAGTTGGAAGAAAATTTAGGTGTACAGGTCGCTCAATTGGTAGACGGGGTTTCCGTTATCAAAAAAGTGCGAACAAAAACCGGGGGCTGGACCCAAACCGAAAATTTCCGAAAGCTTCTTCTGGCAACCGTAAAAGATGTGCGGGTAATGCTTATCCGTTTGGCCGAAAAAGTGCACAGCGTTAAAACCATCGAAAGCTTACCGGAGGATCTACGTGAAGAAACTGCTCAAAAAGCAATGGACATTTACGCCCCCATTGCTGAGCGGTTAGGGGTTTATTACTTTAAATGGCAGCTCGAAGATTGGGCATTTAAATATCTCAACCATGCGGCGCATACCGAAATTCAAAACTTTCTCGAAGAAACAAGGGAAGAACGCAATGAATATATTCAAAAGATAAGCAAAAAAATTGAAAAAGATTTAAAAAAACGTGGAATCAACGCAGATGTGTACGGGCGGCCCAAGCACTTCTACAGCATCTATCGAAAACTACAGAAAGAAAAAAAAGCCGGTGAAACAAATCGAGATTATTTGGAAAGACTTCACGACGTGCAGGCCTTTCGTATTTTGGTGAAAACCGTGGACGAGTGCTACCAAACCTTAGATTTTCTCCACAAGAAATGGGAACCGTGGGAAAAATTCAAAGATTACATTGCCAACCCCAAACCCAACGGTTACAAATCTTTGCATACTTCTGTCTGGTGCGAAGACGATAAAATTGCCGAATTCCAAATTCGCACCCACAAAATGCACGAATACAACGAACACGGGCCCGCATCGCACGCATTCTACGCTATGAACAAAGAAACAGGGCGCGGACAAGGAACTCTGAAGAAAGCGCCAGAAGAATATACGGCTTGGCTGAAAAATCTTGTTAAATGGAAAGAAAAAACTCGTAGCGATAAAGAATTCGAAGAAGCTTTAAAAATTGATGTCTACACCGATCGTGTTTTTGTTCTCACCCCAAAGGGGGATGTTTTGGACCTACCCGAGGGAGCAACACCAATTGATTTTGCTTACAGAATTCATTCCGATCTTGGCAACAGCTGCTGCGGGGCAAAGGCTGACGGCAAATTAATTTCCTTAGATTGCGAACTCCAAAACGGGCAGGTAATAAAAATTATCACTAACAAAACCCGTAAAGGGCCCTCACCGGATTGGTTAAATTACGCAAAGACTAACGAGGCAAAAAATAAAATAAAGAAAGCGCTACGCGAATAACACAGATCGAACAGATTCAAACAGATTTAACAGATACTGATTTATATACCAAGCTTATCTTCTCTACGACTTTAGATAATGTATAGTTATCCAAAATTCTTTCTCGGGCAGCAGTTCCTAATGCACGCCGCTCGCCCTCGGACATTGATAAAATCTTCCGAATTGCCTCCGCAATCTGCTCTGGGTCATTATGGTCCACTAAGTACCCTGATTCCTTATCTACAACCGCATCTCTACTACCGCCCTCATTGCTCGCAATCAATGGTCTTTCCAGAAGCATAGCTTCAATCATAGCAATCGAAAAATATTCCTGCGAAGGAATAACAATAAGTTCCGCAGCTTCGTAGTACACAGGCATTTTCTCGTGAGGCACGGAGGAGCTTTTTAAAACAAACTCCATCAGTTGCTGCTCCTGAATATAACTATTAATAGTCTGGCTGTAACCTGTAGCTTTTTCGGGCCATGCAATAAGAAGTGCTCTTATTTTATATTTCTCCAAAAAATCCTTACCCAAAATCTTGAAAGCCTTGACCAAATTCAACTGTCCCTTACGGGGGTCAACACGAGAGGGTACCAACAACACAAAATTGTCAGCTATACCAAGCTTTTTCTCCAAATCACAAATTTGTTCTTCTTTAGCATGAGAAAAACGAGCGGGGTCAATTCCGTTAGGCGTAACAGTTAGCCGGGGGTCCTCTTTTTCTACTGCTTGGTAATGTTCCTCCAGAAATTCTTTTTCCGTAGTGGAAAGAGGGCAAATTCTGGTTGCATATTGTAGCGAGGTCTCCTCGGAAGCAATCCGCACGGGGAAATTATACTTTTTGTCGAGGGTTTCTTCGGTTCCCTCTCCCCGCCGAAGACAATCCTTCCTTTTCCTCCGTCCCAAGGAATGGGTAGTTAGAACTGTCGGGAGGTTTTCTCCTTCCCCGGCTAAAAGTTTGCTTAACTTGGTAACTGTTTCCCAACCGTCGGCGTAATGCCCGTGCGCTATTTGATACTTAACTCCGTTGCCTTTAGCAAAGGCATAGATCCCGCGTACAAACCGGTCAATATGTTCACCGTACAACTGCTCTTTAACAATATACCTGTCAACCGGCCCAGCGGGAAGCCTGATTATTCTTATCCGCCCTCCTTCTAGTTCTTTAACGTGAATGTAGTTTTCCGAATCGTGAAGTAATTCTTTGCCAACAAAACCAGGATTATTCTTATCAATTTGAAAATCATCGGCTTGGTAACGAGTATAGATATCAATTGACAGTGTGGAATTTTGCTCTACCAAGGCTTGGGGCTGTTTAAGCATTACCTCAGTTTGTCCGCCCTGGGATTCTTCACCCAGCCGCTCAATCCAATCCGGCCGGCAGTGCGGACTTGTCCATAGAATTCTAGTTAACTTAGTCATCATCTTTTCCAACTAAATAAATAGCGCGCCACGGTTGGTAATTGCTGTAAAATGTATCCTCCTCCAAAACTTCCCCACTGCGAGTAACCTTCCGCTTTACTGTAACCCGTGCACCCCACGCTGCCCAATCAATTTGCTTCGTCTCCCCAGGAGGCAATGAGTCATCCTCAATGTATTCCGGCTCCGGCGGCGGAGTCTGGGAGTGGATTACAGGACCGGTAATGTTAACCTTGCGCCCGTCATCAGTCCCGTATAGCGAAAACCTCAAAGTACTATTCCCCGTATTAAAATCCCGTTTAATCAGAATGTGTGCCGGTGTATTATTCTTAAACTTTAAATCCGGCGAGGGGGAATATACTGTAGCGTCAAAACCAGGGCCCTTGTCCTGCTCGTAATAGTGAACACGGTAGGCGTGTGCCGCCCGCTCCACAATGGGAAGCCCGGCATTCAGCGCCGCCCGAAACATAGTCGTTGAAACCTGACAAACCCCTCCGCCAACACCCAAAATTGTCCGCCCCCCTTTTATAACGTAGGAAGTTTGGTAACCCGTTTCGGAACTAATATCACCCAAACTCTTATTAAAAGAAAATGTCTCGCCGGGCGGAATCAAAATACCGTCCAAACGTGAGGAAGCCAACCCCACATTATGAATACGACCGGAACTTGACCCCCTGAAATTGGAACTGCCTGTAGCTAATTGCTGCTTAATACCGTAGTTGTTGCTGTTTTTTTCAACGGAAGTTATTTTTACCGGCAGTTCAACTTGGGCTGTTTCCGGATCCAAAACCAAACTTCTGACCCGCCCTACAGCTTCCGCCTCTTGAACCTGACGACCTTCTTGCGGCAAGGCAAAATCAATCACCCGCCCGCTTTCCAACTCAAAAGTCCCGCCGCGCACGGGACGGTTGATTTCCTTTGTAATATCGGAAACGTAGGTACTAAGGGCTGCATCGTCAATTTTCATTTCAAGCTCCCTCTTCGAACCAGGGTTAGCACCGTCACTAATTTCAACGTACTCAAATTTCAAAAGTTCTAAAATTTGCTCAGGATCCAACACCCACTGCCGAGTCCCAAAAACAATACGCGGCTGTGAAAAAACAATCTCCTCAACCTCTGCCTTCTTCTCCTCAAACAATTCGGAGGGCTTGGACAAAACTATTTTTGTGGGCACTGTTCTTAACGCAAAAATTCTCTCACAGGCCGCACTCAGCAGTTCTTCACGAAACGCTTCCCTGTTTACCTGCCGCCCGTCAACACCCGCAACAACCTTCAACGCAGCGCCCTCGACTTGATAGTGAGTTTCCTCTACGGGAGTATTAACCGCCTCCTCCACCTCAGCAACAGCCGCCGAAAAAACATCCTCATCAACAGAAGCAACTGGAGAAAGAGAAAATCCTTCAAACCAACTTTGGAATTTATCTACGCTAGTCTTAAAAACATTCCCTGACCTACCAACCGCATAAGCCTTCTGCGCAGAAGATGTTGCTTCCAAATTAACTCCCCACTCGTAAAGACTTTTGGAAAACTTATCCCCCTCGTAAACAAACGTGAGTTTAGTTGACTCCAACTCCACCAACCGCGGGCGCAGCGCGGCTACCGCCTCCTCGCTTGTTTTATTTCCCAAATCCAACCCGGTCATTTTTACACCGGGAATAACCTTCCTAGCGTATGCTAAATGATAAGCAAAAAAGAG
>CAYXRZ010000023.1:0-9953 GCA_964467235.1 uncultured Candidatus Saccharibacteria bacterium | reverse complement strand
GTCCGCCAGCTGGCGGATCGAGTTTAGAACTTATGAGTGTTCTGAGTGAGCGTAGCGAATCGAAGAACCAACCCTTCGACAAGCCCAGGGTTAAGACATTCTAAAACTCATTAAGAAATTCGTTAAGAATTTCAAAAAAAGGTGTTACAATATAATTGCCAATGGAAAACCCTGCCGAAGAACAACATGTTGAAAGTAAGAGTAGCGAGGCTGGAGATAACGCTCTTTTGAAATGGCGAGCGCTGGAAAGGCCGTTCAAAGAAAGGGATCAGAGTTGGTTTACTACTGTTGCCGTGATTGTAGTTTTGACCAGTTTTGTTGCCTTATTTTTGAAGGAATTCCTCCTTTTGGGGGTTATTTTTGCAGTTACTTTTGTGAGTTACCTTTTGGCAACCAAAAGGCCGGATTTTGTTTCCCACGAAATTAAAGCAGAGGGAATAGAATCCGGAGACAAAATGTACTCATGGGATAATTTAGAAAGGTTTTGGTTTAAGGACTTAGGGGGAGAGGAAGCTTTAGTTGTGACTTTGAAGAGAGGGTTTCCTTCTCAGCTTTTCTTGCTTTTGGGTGATGTTAGTGCAGAGGAAGTAAAGGATATTCTTTCTGATTATTTGGAATATGTTCCTGCCCCCCAAGAAGATTGGATGGAAAAGTCCGCTCATTGGTTTTCGCAGAAGGTAGGGCTGGATTAGGATTGTGTCCTCGTAGCTCAATGGATAGAGCGTTGGCTTGCGGAGCCAAAGGTTGTGAGTTCGAGTCTCACCGAGGACGCCACTTATTAAATTCCAAATACCAAATGACAAGTAAATTCCAAAATCCAAATTGCAAATCACAAAACATCGAATATCTTGGAACTAGGTATTAATTATTTGGTGCTTGAATCTTTGGTTCCTATTTGGAACTTGTAATTTTGAATTTGTTATTTCTTTTTAGGGTGGGGTGCCAGAGTGGCTAAATGGCCCGGTTTCGAAAACCGAGGGGGGATTTATCCCCACGCGAGTTCAAATCTCGCCCCCACCGCCACCATGGTTTCTTAGCGAGTCCGCCAGCTGGCGGGGCGAGCTTAGAAATCATGAGTGTCCTGAGCCTGTCGAAGGACAACTTTCTACAATGAAAAAATCAACAACAATAATTCTTATCCGACACGGGGAAACGGGCAAAGATCCGCGGCTCCAGAAGCCGGAAGACGGTCTTAGTAAGGAAGGAGTGGTGGAAGTAAAAAAACTGGCAAAAGAATTAGAAAGCTGCCCTATTGACGCCTATTTTAGCAGTCCTTATCAGAGAGCATTGGAAACAGCGCAGATTTTGGCTAGCGGTAAGAAAATTACAGTGGATTCACATTTGCGGGAAATTCCTCTTTGGTACGGTCCGGAAGATTTGGAGGGTGATGAGAAACGGATTGAGTTGACAAAGATTTTAATTGAAGCGCAGGATGGTGTTAGCCATGTTTTGGAAAACATAACAGAAGACTATTCGGGGAAAGTTGTGGCGTTGGTTTGCCACGGGAATATAACGCGGACTATTTTGGCGCTTACTTTAAAAATGGGTTTAGATACAGTGGTGCGATTACAGACCTTTACAGCAGCTTATTCAATTCTGGATAGGAACCCTGCGGGTTATTACTCCTTACGCCTCTTTAACAGTAAACCTTTTTAAAAGCCTTGTCCCCGTAGCTTAATGGATAGAGCGCCAACCTCCGGAGTTGGTAGTGTGAGTTCAAGTCTCGCCGGGGACACCATTGCTGTTCTTGCAGGTTTTTACCCCGTTATCTTTTGTCCTCAAAAGGTTTTGCGAGGCAAGTCCTGCCGAGAGCACCACATGACTTTTTCTTTTATGTTATCTGTGGAAAAAGGGGATTAGAGCTTTCGTAGAACCTCATCTACTGCTAGTTTAATTAACTTTTCAAGAATTTTTTAATTTCATCTCTTATCGCGATTACTGTATCCTTAGATTGCTCATCGTAAGTCCAAACTGGCGGCATTTTAAAATCTTTATCCTTCCAAATTTTGTCTAGAAATTCTCTTTCTGATGCGTATCTAGGGATACCATGTATATGGAGTGCGTGAACTTTATTTCCCATCTGCCAATAGTTAAAACGAACTGGATTAAATGTATTATTTTGCAAAAGAGCAGCTTCTATTTCTTGGAAAACTTTTCTTAGTTCCAATAATTCGTCATCCAATAATTCCGAAATCCTCTCAACTCCGGTTCTTTTGCAAAAGACTATGAAATTTCCAAATGTATGTTGTCTATAACTTACTTCAAGTACCCAAAAATTATATTCTTTTAAAACGGCGCCTGAATAATTGTTGTTTTTATCCCAAAACCTTTCCATAATTAGAAATTGAAAAATTCAATAATATAAATCTTTGTATTTTTTGCCTGTGGCGTTACCTTCTTTTTATAAGCTCTTTCTTTGTAAATATAACAAAGGGTCTCGCATCTTTTTTTGTAGGTTTTGTGAGTTGTTCATAAATAGCTTTTTAAGGTGGCGGAGGGGGTGGGATTCGAACCCACGGAGCCGGTAAAGACTCACACGCTTTCCAAGCGTGCACTTTCGACCACTCAGTCACCCCTCCACACTTTTGTATTTTACCATATTTATTCAGGTTTTTGTGCTAAAATGATTGTACTGTGGCGAAGGATCAAATTCAAGAGATAAAAGAAAAGTTAGATATTGTTGATTTTATTTCTCACTATATCAATCTCGAGAAAGCAGGCAAAAACTACAAAGCCCTTTGCCCCTTCCACGACGAAAAAACCCCCTCTTTCATGGTTTCTCCCGATTTACAAATTTACAAGTGTTTTGGCTGTGGAAAGTCAGGGGACGTATATAACTTTTTGATGGAAATGGAAGGTTTGGAATTTGGCGAAGCACTGCGCACGTTAGCCGAAAAGACAGGGGTAGAATTAGAAAGGGCCCCCGCTCCAAAAGATAAGAGCCGTAAAGAAAAGCTTTACGAGATAAATAACCTAGCACGCGAGTATTTTCACTATCTTTTGATTGAGCATAAAGTAGGGAAGCAGGCCTTGGAGTATGTTTTGGAAAAGCGAGAGCTGCCTATGGAAACTGTGAAGGAATTTAAGTTGGGTTATGCGCCGGACTCTTGGGAAAGTTTGGGCAAGTTTCTCTTGAGTAAGAAGTATACTCTTTCGGAAATAATTGAAACGGGTTTAGTTGTTTCCAAAGATACCGGCCGGAAGTTTTACGATCGTTTTCGGGGCCGTGTGATGTTTCCCTTACACGACGAGCGGGGCAAGGTAGTAGGGTTTTCTGGGAGGTTGGCTAAGGGAGAAGACGGTCCAAAATACATGAACACGCCGGAAAGCTTGGTTTTCAACAAACGGCGGCACTTGTACGGCCTGTTCAAGAGTAAAGAGTTTATCCGCCGGTCAAAGAAGGCAATTGTTGTGGAAGGGCACATTGATTTTCTCACGCCCTATTCCCGGGGAACAAAAAACATTGTTGCCTCCCAAGGTACGGCACTTACTCCGGGGCAAATTAATCTTCTTTCGCGATACGCAGAAGAGATTTCAATTTGTTTTGATACGGACTTGGCGGGGAGTAAAGCAACAAAAAGAGGTATTGAAACGGCGGAAAAATCTGGTTTGGACGTTAATGTGATTGTCCTCCCTTCGGAGTTTAAGGATCCCGATGATTGCGCCCGGGAAGATCTATCTAGGTGGGAAGAATCTGTTTCCAACCAGATTCCTGTTTATGATTATTATCTCAAGCAGGCATTGGATACATATGATGAGTATTCTCCGGAAGGTAAGAAAAAAATTGCTGCGGAAGTGCTACCCGAGTTTAAAAAGATTCCGGACGAAATACAGCGCGCGGCATATCTTCAAAAGCTTTCTGCAGCGTTGGATATGGAGATAGATGTAATAAGAAGTGCTTTGGAGAGAGTGGATCTTGAAAAAAGTAGTGAGTATGAAAATAAGTCTACGAAAGATCTGGAAACATATTTTGAACAACGAAAATACCCACTAAGAGAGTTCTATATGTTGGCGCTTATCCTGCGGGCTCCCAAAGACCGTGCCGAAGCCTATACACACCGCTTAGGAAAGGCGGATTTTTCTCACCCTCTTTTGCGGGAGCTTTTTGAAGAGCTTAAACGTTACCACCACAGTAAGGAAACCTTTGTTTTAGATGATTTTCGTGATACAATAGGCGAGCGTGAGGAACTCTTGGAGCTTTTGGAAGATTTGGCGCTCCAAGATTTTAATTTTGTTTTGGATGATTTGGATGATGAATTGGAAGTCTGTTTACATAAATTAAAGACGGAAAAGACAAAGCGTAGGATTAGAAAGCTGAGCAATCGAATTGCACAGGCGGAAAAGGAGGGTGATTACGAAAAGGTAGAAGAGCTTCAAAAAGAGATAAAAGCTTGTTCAAAAAAGATATAATGAAAGATTTAAAGGAAAAGCCTGGTGTAAAGGACCTAATTAAAAAAGGCAAAGACCAGGGATACATAACACAAGAAGAAGTTTTGGCTGTTTTCCCCGAAGCCGAAGATGATATTGAACTTCTTGACGAAGTTTACACTATTTTTGTAGATGAGGGTATTGATGTTTTAGAAGAACCTGAAGATGAGAAGACGCGGGAAGAAATTGAAGAGGAGCTGTCTTTAGACAATTTAGACAGCGACAGCTACTCTGATCCTGTAAAGATGTACTTGCGTGAAATTGGCCAGGTTGATTTGCTTACCGCAGAAGAAGAAGTTTCTTTGGCAAAACGTGTGGAAAAGGGAGATGAGGACGCAAGAAAGCACCTTACAGAAGCAAACCTTCGTTTGGTGGTCTCTATTGCCAAAAAATATACCGGCCGTGGACTTACCTTTTTGGATCTTATTCAAGAAGGAAACATTGGATTGATGCGCGCAGTGGAAAAATTTGATTGGCGAAAAGGTTATAAATTTTCGACATATGCTACGTGGTGGATTCGGCAGGGAGTAACGCGGGCAATTGCTGACCAGGCTCGGACAATTCGGATTCCGGTGCATATGATTGAGACTATCAACAAATATAAGAAAGTTGCGCGCAAGCTGGAGCAGAAGTTAGAACGCGAACCGGAACCGGAAGAGGTAGCGGCGAGAATGGAAGATGTTGATCTTGAAAAGGCAAGGCAAATTGAAAGGATTCGCCGCCGCCCGGCTTCCATCGAAGCCCCTGTGGGGGAAGAGGGCGATTCCCGGTTAAAGGATTTCTTGCCCGACGAGAAGGTAATTTCCCCTGATGATATTACGTCTAATTCCATGCTTAAGGAAAAGATTCAAGACGTCCTTTCTACGTTGGATGCTCGAGAACGGAAAGTTCTGGAGTTTAGGTTTGGTTTGGAAGACGGCCGCCCGCGTACGTTAGAAGAAGTAGGAAGGGAATTTGATGTAACCAGAGAGCGGATCCGGCAAATTGAAGCCAAGGCGCTTCGCCGCCTCCGTCACCCCTCACGTGCCAAAAAACTCAAAGGGTTCCTCCGCAGTTCTTCTTAATTATTTTTAAAATGAAACCCACAGCTTTGTTGATGGGAAGCTGCTGATCCCCTGTTCGTCTTTCTAAAAGTTTTGTGTTAGGTTATAAGTATGGGGTATGCCGGTAAACTTGCTAAAAAGAACAAAGCGCGAGAATTGCGCAAACAAGGTAGGTCTTATTCTGAGATATTGGAGGAAGTTGATGTTGCAAAAAGCACAATCAGCCGTTGGTGCAGGGATATTATTCTAACTGATGACCAAATACAGAGGCTTAGTGAGAAAAGCACTAAAGGTGCTAGAAAAGGAAGTTTAATTGCGGCCAGGAATAAGCAGTGCAGGCGTATTGAAAGAATAGAGAGCTTAAAAAAAGAAGGAATTGCAGAAGTCGGCGAACTGGGCCATCGAGAGAAATTTATTGCGGGTGTCGCCCTTTATTTGGGAGATGGTAATAAAGGTTCTGATAAGGTAGGATTTTCAAACGCTAATCCAAAGATAATTGCGTTCATGGTTGATTGGTTGCGCGAGTTTTGCGATGTTTCGGAGGAACGCTATCGTGGCCAGATTTGGATACATGAAAATCAAAATGAAAGAGAGGCTCGTAAATTTTGGTCTCGCATTACGGGAATACCGTTAAACCAGTTTAAAAAGAGCTATGTGGTTAAAAACAAAGATGGGAGTAACAAAATACGAAAGAATATACATCCCTATGGAGTATTTTCGATTAGAATATCTAGTACAAATACCCAGCGTAGATTACTAGGATGGATGGCGGGCGTTCTTAAAGGTACAGAAGTTGATTCTGGCCTTAATTTGCAGTAAAATATAGTTACATTCCGGGGTGGCGCAATGGTAGCGCGCGGGCCTGTGCAGAAGCGCAGCTCTTGGGGGAAACTTCAAGATGTCAACTGGGTGAATTGTCGGGAAGCCTAATCTCCCTATGGAGTATGGTAATCCGCAGCCAAGTCCACGTTAAGTAGTGGAAAGGTTCAGAGACTAGGTGATTACACCTCTAAGCGCCCAGCACCCTAGTGCCGCTTTCAAAAGCGGGACGGGTGATGAGATAGTCCACTCTCTTGTGAAAACAAGAGGTAAAGTGTAAGCCCTAGGTTGTGGGTTCGAATCCCACCCCCGGAGCCATCCTTCGACAAGCTCAGGATTTTATGTTTTACCTCTATATACTTCTTTGCGATAAAGCCTTTTTCTATGTCGGTATAACTAATGATTTAGACAGAAGGATGAAAGACCACAAAGCTGGTCGAAGTCCACACACTAAGCGGTATGATACTGTCGATCTGGTTTACACAGAAACATATCCTTCTAGGCAAGCGGCAGAAAAACGCGAGCAGCAGCTTAAGGGCTGGACGAGAGCAAAGAAAAAGGCTTTGATTGATGGTGATATAGAACAGCTCAAGGAACTAAGTTCTGGAAAATCCTGAGGTTGGCGAGGATTACTTCTGTTGGGTAATGAGCTAATGGTGAGCCCGCGAAGCGGTGAGCCTGTCGAACCGCCGAACCATCCCACCCCCGGAGCCACCATCAAAAATTCTTGACTTCACCCGTGTTTTTCGCTACTGTGGGGTTGTATGGTTGAACAGCATTCTCAGGAAACTTCTGAAGATACAAAAACATTAGTAACCGTTATCCTTCTAATTTTTGCTTTTCCAGTAGGGTTAATTTTAATGTGGTTTTGGACTAGTTGGAAGTGGTGGGTGAAGGTTTTGGTTTCGATTCCAGTAGCTATTGCGACTTTTCTAGTTTTATCTTTTTTAGGACTTCTGGTTATTGGGGCATCGCAATCTATTGAACCTAAAACTCAAATTGAAAAAGCTGAATGTGTTCGGCAGTGTGAAGAAGAAGGCGTTGTAGAAGACTGTTTTTCCTATTGCAGTCAGTAAATTTTTGCTAGTCCTCGATTTTATTTATGTTCTTACCATTAATTCTGATTGATTTTTTTTCACCAAATACTGCCGAACGCTATTCACCACACGGAGCTAGTAACTTTTGCTTGTAAATACAACATTTCTGTTTTCTACCCCAAACAAGATTCGAACTTCGTTAGTTTTCAAAATGAAAAAGGCTACTCCTTCCGAGTGGAAGAAGTAGCCAAGTGTGCTATTCATTTCTTATCGACTAGGCAACGCAAGGGGCAGCTTCGAACCTTTGTAGGTAATCTATACCCTTTTCCATTCCCCATGCATGGATGTAGGAATCTCCCTTTGTGACGTTCTCGTCGCTGAACAAGCCGAGAGGGTCGTCGACTTTGGACATCACTTGGTTATCCCAACCGATATGGATGACACGCTTACGCCAGCCCACAGTGAACTGACCTAGGTTCGTATCGATTAAGAACCAAGGTGCGCAGTGCGGGCAGTTACAGTACCTGTTTTGAATTGCGTGGGTGCCCTGTATGACAAGCCCCGCGTTTCTGAACATTTCTCGGAAATACTGTTCTTCCCTGGTGCGCAAGTGGGCCTTTTGGCATTCGGGATGGCGATATATCCACGTGTAGATGAGACCGCTGTCACCAGGCTGGATTGTATAACTATCGCCTACATGTAATCGACCTGTACGGTTTCTTTGCAAGTCTGGAAAACGTGCGTCCGGCCGAGTATCTATACGACAATCGTTCCAGGTATCGTTGCTCAACCAACGGTCAGCGTCCTGCTGGTTGTCCAACGTTTTCTGGACTTCGGCCATTGTCATACCTACGTATTCGTTTAGTGGTACTATGTGCGATTCGTGGGTGACAACCGCGGAGTGCGTGTTTTGGATGGTCCAGGGTTCTCCGCATTCAGGACAGCAGATTCCAGCGGATGGAACTTCCGAAGACCAAGAAAATTGAATACACTCCTTTTCAGGAGCGTTGCGTAGTTCCAAGTAACTCCAAAAATCTTTTTCTGGAATTACTCTAGGAATTCGGAACTTTTCCCAAGGCTTGTAGCCCGACATTGCTTTCATTGTGTTTCCGCAGGTGTCGAGTGTCCACCGACCGCCAAGGATAAACCACTCGTTCAAGCGTTCCTTCCTATCATAACCAGCGTTGTGCCTTGCTCTGATAAGCTCGTTGAACCCTTTTAGGGTTCTTAGCGATTTAACAACGCCTTCTCGGTTGTCGTACCAGGGGCGACGATTGCTACTATCGAGCACCACGTCCTTGTAATATTCCCACCAGTATTTCAGCCATTCCTTGTTTTCTGCAAGAAAAGCTACGAGGCTGAGAAGGAGAAAGGCACCGACCAAAGCTAGTGTTAGTACAACTGCCGTCATGGGTCATAACCTCCTTGTTGTTTAAGGTGCTAATCTACGTAAATGTTACCAGACCTATTTTACTATCCTGTAACATAAAAGGCAAACTCCAGTTTATTACTAAGAATCATATTGTAAGTTTGAAAAATAACTTCGAACGCTATTCACCACACGGAGCTAGTAACTTTTGCTTGTAAATACAACATTTCTGTTTTCTACCCCAAACAAGATTCGAACTTCGTTACCTCTGAGCGACTACCCTGTAAAGTTGTAAGCTACCCCAAAATTTGTTATTGTCAATGCAAAGATATGTAGTTTTAGCTAGCGTTGGTTGGAGCTTATCGATTCGTTACCTAAGAAAAGGAGTGAAAAATGGAGCCGGTTAAGGAAGTTCGTTATACGGAGGAAAGCCCGCAACGTATCAAAGCACACGAGAACGACGTTAAAAGAAATGAGGATGGCACCGCCGATGTTTTTGTGTGGGGTTTTCTTTTCAGTAACTGTGACGTGCGTCGAGAATTGCTGAGGACTGGGTTCTTTTGTTATGATCATTGGTACGTGATCGTTACGCACCCGACCGGTAACGTGCTCAAAGTGGGTCTTGAGGCGCGTAGTTTATCCCGCAAAGACTACCTCAAGCTGAAAAGAGATGGCGTCCCTGAAGTATGGCCCTGAGCCCACTGTAGCAGAAATCATGACCTAGTAGGAAAATGGCTTTGGTTCTCGTAACACGCGATTGCACACAAACTAAATCCGAACGGGGGAATTCTCGACGATGAGAACCCCCGTTCTCTTTTTTATCTAACTGCAGTTAATTCTTTCTTTTTGAATGCTATTTACCACACGGGGCCACGCTTAGCGCAAAGCTGAGCTCAGCTTTGTGGCTAAACCCCGCTGAGCGGGGAGTCATTGTGTGCTTACTCTAACCTTTTAAAATTTCTCAAACCGTTGTGGTTGTTTTGTTCCTGTGTAATTCCTCGCCCACCCTTTCCGCGAGAAAGGTTTTGAGGAGGGATTGGTAGGGGACATCCCTTTTATTGGCTAGGAATTTCAGGGAAGCAAGTAGGGATTCCGGCATTCTTACCGAGATAGGCTTTGTTGAAGGTTTTAGGTTGGGCATAAAAGGGTTCTTGACTGCCTTTTCCCAATCAATGTAATTAGCCGAATCGTGCTCGGCCCAGAACTCCCGTTCCTCTTCTTCTGAATTAAATTTTGGTATATTTTTAAGCTTTTTCA
>CAYXRZ010000022.1:8282-10174 GCA_964467235.1 uncultured Candidatus Saccharibacteria bacterium | reverse complement strand
GCTTTTTCATACCTCCTATCCCGCAGTGGGGTTCCGCTGAAAAAAAGCGGCATTAGAGTCCTGTAGGAGTAAACTTAGCAGGAGCTCATCCATTTTCTTCCGATAGATCGGAAAATCGGTCCCGATGGATTCGGGACATACTTCATACGCACCTCCTTGTTAAAGTGCTGCACTTATTTCCCTTTACATATACATAAAGGCTCTGCTTTAGAGAGCGTTGTGTACCTCCAAAGCAGAGCCTTTATAAGATAGGTAGCTCTCTTTAAAATTATTCTATTATATAGCTTATTCCCAAAAGTCTGTGGGGAGGGCAGCTAGAAAACTAGCTATCATAATAGCAAGCAGCCTACCTCTACTTGCAGTCTCTCCCCACAGGCCCTTGGAAATAAAAACT
This sequence comes from uncultured Candidatus Saccharibacteria bacterium, assembly GCA_964467235.1. GTDB lineage: Bacteria > Patescibacteriota > WWE3 > JAUXAW01 > JAYEID01 > CAYXRZ01. The sequence continues at coordinate 9,780 of CAYXRZ010000022.1, read as the reverse complement.
TTTCAACCTCACCATCAAGATTATAACACACATATCCTATATTGTCAATTGGTGGGAAATTTGCGGATATAAGAGGCAACCTTCTGGGGATTATTTATACAATAGAAGTGATTACCGGGAACAACTTTCAGTTTGGAGCCCGGAATCTCAGAGGAAATTTTCCTGCCGTAACTAAGGGGAAGTGTCTTATCACCGTCAGCCCAAATGATAAGAGTTGGCTTAGAATAATTTTTAAGGTCTAAATCTGCATTTTCTACGCAAGACTTTACTGTTTTCACAATCTTGCCAATCTCTTTAGTTTTAGGTAGATTGGTTCTCACATAACCTTCAACCACTTCTTCCGGTACTTCTTTTTCTAACAATATTTTAGCATCGTTTAACACCACTCTACGGAGCAACTTGCCAAAAGGTTCGGAGACCCGCATACACAAGGCATCAATTAACACCAGCTTTGAAACAAGCTCGTTTCTCACAGCCAAATGCAACGCTACACCACCACCAAAAGAGTGTCCAATTACCAAAACATTACTTAACCGTAAATCCGCTAGAAAGTGAAAAAAATAATCTGCGTAGTCGGAAAAATCCCACGGGGCGTCGGGAACTGAAGATTCACCGAAGCACGGCAAATCAGGCGCAATTACAAAAAAATCTTTGGCCAGCTCCGCCAAAGTGTCCTCATAAGCCATTGCAAAAGCACCCCCACCGTGAAAAAAGAGCAGGGGAGACCCTTCCCCAGCAGTATAATAAACGGTCCTAACATCTTTGTATTCAAAAAAAGCCTTCTCAAACTCCATCTCACATATTGTACCACCTCCAACCCCACTCGAAACTATAATACACATCACCGATTATTCCAACCCAGGGTTGGAAAAATACTATAAAACTAATTAGTGTGACAATGTTAGAATTGATATATGAAAAAAGTTCTTAACATCTACAAACCGATCGGGGCGACGCCGTATCAAATGGTGGAAAATTTAAAAAAGACTCGCATGGAATATGCGGAAAGCACAATTAGTTACGCCGGTCGGCTGGATCCAATGGCAGAAGGGGTTTTGATACTGCTCGTAGATGAAGGAAACAAGAAACGGGAGAAATATCAAGGATTGGATAAGGAATATGAGTTTGAGGTTTTGCTGGGATTGGAAACTGACACGTATGACTTGCTCGGCATAGTTGAAAACACAAATGCCTCGCAAGAAATTCCAAATTCAAAATCTCAAATTACAAAAAAGCTGCCACGAACTGAACTTATGGCAGTAGATTTTATCGAAAAATTAGTCGGGCGGAGGGTGCAAAAGTACCCACCGTATTCTTCATATACTATCGACGGGAAGCCTCTTTTCCAGTGGGCAAAGGAAGGAAAAATTGGTGAGATTGAACTGCCGGAAAAGGAAATTGTGATTTATGAAAGTGAGTTTTTGGGAAAAAGAACTATGTATGCGGAGGAGTTATACAAAACAATAATCAAGAGAGTTTCAAAAGTGGAAGGGGAGTT
>CAYXRZ010000022.1:4350-8182 GCA_964467235.1 uncultured Candidatus Saccharibacteria bacterium | reverse complement strand
CAGGGACCGGTGCGCTGTGTTTTCATATAAAAAGAACTAGGGTAGGAAAGTATACCTTGAAAGATTCGGTTCCCTTGCTATTTTGATTTCCTTCGTCTTCGGCTGGTTGCCGAAGAGGCAACTTGCTCAGAATTTGAAAAGGGAAATGGCTATAGACGCTTACAAGCACGCTAATGTAAAATACGATTAATGCTGCAATTTATTTTACTTACCATAACGGGGATAGCTATTGGCGCCGTAGACGCGGTTGTCGGCAGTGGTAGTTTACTTATGGTTTCCGCTCTTTCCTTTCTCGGACTTTCGCCCCTCCAAATAATTGTCAACATGAAAATTGCCACCACAGTTCAAGATTTTATTGCCAGCACAACTTACGCCGCAAAAAAATTAATAGATTGGAAACAAGCCTTTACCTTTAGCCTCTTTGCCATAATAGGAAGTTATTTGGGTGCCAACATTGTTTTGGATGTTAACGAGCAGCTGCTTGCCTATATTTCCGGTGGTTTAATGATTGCCTTGGTTTTCTTCCTCCCCGAACCGGTAGAAAAAATCGGCAGTCCCTTCGCACACCTTTTGAACAAAATTTTCACACGGAAGCCAACCCTTACCAAAAGCGCAAAAAAAGAAATAATTCTTGCTGTACTGTCGTTTTTACTTGGGATTTACGGAGGGTTCTACGGAGCTGCAGTGGGAACTATATTCTTAACAATATTCTTGCTGATCGGCGACGCGTCTTTATTGATAACAGCAGCCAACACTAAAATTATTACATTTTTTATATCACTCGGAGCTTCAGTTGTTTTCATAAAAAGGGGCGGGGTAATCATTCTTGACGTGTTCTTACCGCTAACAATTGGAGCAAGCATCGGCGCTTTCCTAGGAGTACTAACCGCAGAAAAAGCAGACTTTAAATACTTACGTTATCTTCTATACATTGTAATAATAATATCCGCAGCAAACATCATTTTTTCTTCTTATTAACTTCAGCGTTTTTCTTCAAAATAACATTTTTCAAGTTCCTAACCCAAACCCAAACGGCGGCTATTAAAAACGCTATCTCCAAAATGAAAACCGGAGTTGCTTCCTCAATATAACCGAAAAGAATATCAACACGATTCAACCCCTGATTAAGAAAGTTTTCTTGTGCCCATTGCAAAGCAGGTTCATAACGCGGATCAAACGGATAAAGCCAAAAAATTTGCGGATGGTTTTGCTCTACAATCCCCATCAAGCCAAACCAATAAAACAAATCATCCAACACAAAATGCCCCAGCATTGCCAAACCCGCCAAATAAATTGTTTTTTTAGAAAAAAACCCTCGCAAAAGTAACCAAAAAATTAGAAAAAGAATTGCACCGGCTAAAGGAGTATGTGTTATAAAGAAGTGATGACCGGCAGAAGATTTCCCAAAAAACAGAGGATAGAAAATTAAATCCAAATCAAAAATATTGCCGCAAAAAAGAATAAAAAGAACCTCTTTTAGAGGTAATTTTTTGCCTTTTATTCTTGGCAGTTGGGAAATGAGGTAAGAAAAAGAAGTGTGCCCTAAAGGAAGCATAATGTTTACTCAAAAGTCAAGTATTGTTTAACTTCAGCGTTTTCTTGTAAATTCTGCAGCCACTCGCTAATTTTTTGATCCGCTTTCTGCCTGCTCAAACTTTCCCGCAGGGTTTCAACCACATCCTCTTTCTTTGTTCCTTCCCCAAACTGATCCTGAGTTTCTTCCCAATATTGATCAATTTCCTCATCACTAACCGAAACATCCGCATCCGCAAGCTTTGTAACCAAAAGTTGGTAGCGCAGGGTTTCTTCCAATCCGGAGCGGTTCACTCCGTACATGCCCAAGACTTGATCCAGGTTTGCTCCCTGCGCTTGCGCAGTGCTTTCCAATTTCCCTATTTCCTCCTCAACTTCTTCAGACCCTACAGAAACACCGTGTTTTTCTGCTTCCTGGTAGACAATTTTTTGCACAACTAAACTATTTAAGGCCTGCGAGCCGTAATTTTCTTCTAGCTCACTAACAAGTTCCCACCTGTAAATCGGGCTTCCGTTTACTCTTGCCACAACAATTTGCTTGCGAAACTTCAAAAACGCTGCAGACACCACTAAAATAGCAATCAAAACAGGAAAAATAACAACCGGAGGACCATTGCGAAAGATTGTTTTTAACTTCTTAATTATACCGTTCATCTTAACGCTTATGATGTTACCATAAGCCGCGCGTATTTCCAAGACGTGCATTTTAAGTTATTGATAATAATTTTCTCAGAGTATAGTATATGTCCCGTATGGATAACCTGAACAACGCGCAAAAACTACACGATCTTATAATCATCGGGGGCGGGCCTGCCGGTTGTACTGCCGGGATCTACGCAAGCAGGTACCGCATAAAAAACATTGTTATTGCCGAAAATCCAGGGGGACTAATCACTGACGCACATAAAGTTTGTAATTATCCAACGGAACCACAGATCAGCGGACAGGAGCTTGCAAAAAAATTACGAAATCACCTCGAAAACGAAGGTGGCCGTATAATCCAAGGCACAGTCAAAAGTATTAAAAAGGAAGAAGATTATTACAAAATAAAAACCGTCGAAGAGAAGGAATACCAGACAAAAACTGTTCTTTTGGCTGTCGGGACAAAAAGAAGACGGCTGGAACTTCCGCAGGAAAATAAGTTTCTTGGCCGCGGTGTCTCTTACTGCGCAACGTGCGATGCGATGTTTTTCCAAGGTAAAGATGTGGCAGTGGTGGGAGGTTCCGATGCTGCCAATACGGCTTCATTATTACTTTCTGAAACTTCAAGCAAAGTCTACCAAATTTACCGTGGAGAAAAACTACGCGGTGAACCCGCTTGGATTGAAAAAGTGAAAGAAAACCCAAAAATTGAGGTCATCTACAACACCAACGTAAAAGCTATCTTGGGAGAAGAAAACCTGCAGGGGATACGAATCGACAAATCTCACCAAGGGAAAGTGGATTTGAAAGTAGAAGGTTTGTTTATCGAAATAGGTTCTGAACCCGAAAGCATTCTCACAAAAAAACTTGATTTAAAAACTGATAACGGAGGCTATATAAAAGTTTCGCCAGACCAATCAACAAGTCAGGAAGGAGTTTTTGCAGCGGGCGACATAACCACTGCATCAGATAAATTTCGGCAAGTTATAACCGCTTGCGCGGAAGGCGCAGTAGCTGCAAACAGCATCTACAAATATCTTAAGGCAAAAACCTCTTGACTAACCTCAACAAATTCCAATTTTTGCGGTATAATTATGAACACTCGATTTTCCAAAGATCGGCATATTGCCAGGTCGTCTAATAGTAGTCGCCTCTCCGGCGACCCGCCGGAGAGGCGGGGACAGCCTAGAATTAGAGAATGTGGTATTTTTATACATTACAATCACTAAAAAACGGAAGCCTTTATAAGGGAATGACCTCAAATTTAAAAGATAGGCTAAAAGACCATAACTCTGGCGCTGGAGGCAAGTACACAAAAAAGAATCGACCTTACAAACTAATATATTATGAAGCTTATTTGAACAAAAAAGACGCCTCTAAAGCAGAACAGTTTTACAAAACTGGCTATGGCAGGGAAGTTTTGCGAGAAAAGTTAAATAATTATTTTAAAGAACAAGAAGAAAAAAACTAACACATTGCCAGGTCGTCTAACGGTAGGACAGCGGTCTCTGAAACCGTCAATGATGGTTCGAATCCATCCCTGGCAACCAGTGGTTCGGCTAATATGGTAGTCGCCTCTCCGGCGACCTGCCGAAAAGGCAGGGACAGCGGTCTCTGAAACCGTCAATGATGGTTCGAATCCATCCCTGGCAACCAG
>CAYXRZ010000022.1:0-4250 GCA_964467235.1 uncultured Candidatus Saccharibacteria bacterium | reverse complement strand
GGACAGCGGTCTCTGAAACCGTCAATGATGGTTCGAATCCATCCCTGGCAACCAGTGGTTCGGCTAATATGGTAGTCGCCTCTCCGGCGACCTGCCGAAAAGGCAGGGACAGCGGTCTCTGAAACCGTCAATGATGGTTCGAATCCATCCCTGGCAACCACCCTCCGATCTTAACGAGCTACGGATGGCCTTCGGCCATCTGTTAGCGAGTTTAAGCGGAGGAGTGTCACCCATAGCTCCGCCAGCCAGCGGAAGCGAAGGGTGACAATTCTAATATCACCCACAAAAAAATGAAAAAAATACTCTTAATTGAATCAGATAAAAAACTTAGGCAATTTCTTAATGAAGAATTAAGAAAAGAAAACTTCCGGGTCGACACTGCGGAAGAGGGCAGTGATGTTCTAAACAATCTCGAGAACCTTAATCCGGATTTGATTCTTCTGGACCTATCCCTCCATGACCTCCGCGGCGAAGAAGTTTGCCTCCGCTTACGAAAAAAGCACCCGAATATTCCGCTTATTCTTCTCATTGAAGAAAATGACGCAGACAAAATAATAGAAAAGTTTCAGTGCGGGGCCAATGATTTCGTGACCAAACCTATCAACGTAAAACTTCTCAAGCTTCGAATAAAAATCCGTCTTTCCAAGCAACCCTCTCTGAACCAAACCTTACAAATCGGTAATTTAACTCTTAGCAACGATAGGCATGAAGTTAAAAGGGGCGACAAAGAAATTGAACTCACGCCCCGTGAATTTGAACTGCTCAAATTCCTAATGGAAAACGAAGGGCGAGTTCTAAGCCGGGAAATAATTCTTAACCGAATCTGGTCCTACCCCCAAGACGTGGAATCCCGCGTTGTGGATGTATATATTGGATACCTTCGAGATAAAGTAGATGAAGGTTTCGAAAAAGGCCTCATCCACACTGTTCGGGGTTTTGGTTATAAAATCCAAGCATAATTACCAAATTCTTACAATTTTCTAACAAACACTTAAACTCCAACCCCTAAACTAGATACGTAATGAACATTCTGACTTTTACACTCAGCAATGAAACCGAGATACCAGCTATTGGCCTAGGTACTTGGAAACTCCGCCGCAGGAAAGCTCGCAAAGCCGTTGAAAAAGCTTTGGAACTCGGCTACCGCCATATTGACACTGCCGATGCCTACAGTAATCACAAAGAAATTGGGAAAACCCTCGCCGAAAGCAATATCCCCCGCAAAGATTTGTTTATCACCACAAAAGTCTGGCGAAATGACCTTCGGAAAAATGAAGTAGTTAAGGCTGGGAATCGCTTTTTAGAAGAACTCCAAACTGACTACACTGATTTACTGCTGGTCCACTGGCCAAACAGCTCTGTACCTGTTGAAGAAACACTTTCCGGCATGCAAACTCTTAGAAAAGCGGGAAAAGTTAAAGCTATTGGTGTTTCCAACTTTACCATTGATCACCTAAAAAATGCCTTGGACACCGGCGTAAGGATAACCGCAAACCAAGTGGAATTCCACCCCTCGCTTAACCAAAAGCGACTACAAGAATTTTGTGACAAGAAGGGAATTCGAGTAATTGCGTATTCACCCATTGCCCAAGGTCAGGACTTGCGCTTGGATATCATAAAAGAATTAGCAAAAAAGTATGACCTTGCCCCGGCGCAAATTATCCTCAACTGGCACTACCGAGAAGGGCGGGTTTCCATTCCCCGTTCAAAAGACCCCAAACACCTTGAACAAAACCTCAAGGCACTAGAATTTGAACTGGAAAAAGAAGATATCCAGAAAATAGACCACGCCAAACAAAATTCCCGCCTCATCGCCCCTCATTTCCACGAATTCTTCGATTAACAAACCTGAATCCTTACTAAAGACTTATAAAAATTACGATGAGCGGTAACGATCGTGACCTCTCTTCGTAAAAAATATGGGACAAACCCAGTAAAAGTAATGTGCAGTTGATACCCATATGGTATTCTTTTTTTAAACAATCTTATGAGAAAATTCAAATTTGCAAAACTGGTGCGCGACAAGATTTTAGAACAAACTGCAAGCCATGCTATAAAAGTCGAAAGCCGGACCCTAGACCGCAGGGAATATATTGAAGAACTCAAAAAGAAACTAAAAGAAGAAGCGAAAGAACTTCTGAATGCCAAGGAAGACGAGCTAACCGGCGAACTCGCTGATGTCCAAGAAATTCTTGATTATCTTTTGAAAGAACTAAATATAAGCAAAAAAGAATTAAATAAAAAACAAACAGAAAAAATAGAAAAGTCCGGCGCTTTCAAAAACAAAACCTTCATCGAAACCGTAACCATCACGGAGAACGACGAGTGGCTAGATTACTATCAAGAAAAATACAAGGAACTCAAGGATAAACGGGAATAGAACCAACACTTGCAGCGTCATATTAACGTACTAGTACATTAATATGCATAATAATTCTTATTACCTAAAATAAGAATCAAAGGTATTACCTTTGCGAGCTACTATTGCTACAACAGAAAGTAAAAAATACTACGAAAATGTATGACGAACGTCATATGTTTTCGTAATGTAAAGGATATCGCAGGTGGATCCAATTTATGGTAGATTAGAATCGATGAAAACAAGAAATGTCGCTGTTTATGTTTTTACTGAGGGCAAGGATATAATAGTTCAAAACTTCAGGGGGCATTCCAGAGTAGGTTTGAAGTAAAATGATTAAAAAGCAGGATTTGAAAACTCTAGTAAAAATAACTTTGCCTCCTTTACTGGCTCCCATAGCTTATTACCTCTATCCGAAACCATCTGTGCTATTTATCCTAGCAGTAATTGCTCTATACATGGTGATCAGAAAAGAAAATTTGTCTCTTAAATCGCTGGGCATAAGGACAGATAATCTAAAAGATAGTTTGAAGGTTTACATTCCGGCATATTTATTAACCTTACTTCTGACCTACCTTATTTCCACAGCAAACATCAATTTTAATAAAGAACCAATTCCTTTCAACTTAGTCTGGCTTGTTTTCTTTTCCGCTGCGGTGCAGGAGCTTTATTTTCGCGGATACTTCCTAGCCCACACACAGGAAGTTTTTAAAAGTAAATGGTCCGCAGTACCGTATACGAGTATCATTTTTGCACTTTTTCACATGGTATTAATGCCTTTTCGCTTCTTTGGCATAAACATTGTAATCTTCTCTTTTCTTTTAAGTTTGCTTTGGACCGCCTTATACATAAGGTATCCCAATCTCTATCTAATGATTCTTTTGCATTTTGTAAACAATTTAGGATTGTACTTTATAATTTTAAGTTGAATTTCTCCGAACAAAAATACTCTAGACTGATAAAAAACAAGCTAACCGTTAAGGAATTTAGAAATCAATAGAATCTCCCCCTAATTCCTGCTAACATATAAACAACCAATGCCGATTTATAATAATGAAATTGCTGACACGTTAGAAGAAGTTGCGGACATCCTTGATATTCAAGGAGCAAACCAATTCCGGATTAGAGCATATCGTAACGCAGCACGGAAAATTCGTAATCTTTCCCGCAGTGTGGAGGACATGGTAAACGAAGGAGAGGATCTCACGGAAATTGAGGGGGTAGGAAAGGACCTTGCAGAAAAACTGGAAGAGATGGCAAGAACCGGTAAGTTGGAACAGCTGGAAGAACTAAAACAAGATTTCCCCGAAGCTTTAACCACACTTTTAAAAATCGAGGGTCTGGGTCCGGAAAGAGTAGGGGACCTGCATCAAAAGCTGGGTATTAAAACTACGGGAGACCTAGAAAAAGCCCTGGAAGAAGGAAAGGTGCAGGAGCTCCACGGATTTGGCGAAAAAATAACTGCAAAAATCAAAAAAGCACTTGAAGAAGGCCCGGGAAAAGAAAAAAGAACCAAACTAAAAGTAGCGGAACAATATGTAGAACCCCTAGTTAAATACCTCAAAGAGGGCTCCAATACCAAAGACGTAATCGTTGCCGGAAGCTACCGCAGAAAAAAAGAAACTGTTGGTGATATAGATGTTTTAGCCACAGGAAAGAAAGGTAAGGAAATTACCCACCGCTTCACCGAATTCGAAGATGTCGCCGAAATTGTTTCCGAAGGAGAAACCAAATCCACCGTAAAACTGCGAACCGGCATGCAAGCAGACCTCCGTGTTGTGAACGAAGAAAGTTACGGAGCTGCACTTATGTACTTCACCGGCTCCAAAGCCCACAACATTAAACTGCGCAATCTTTCTATTAAAGGCAAGATGAAACTAAACGAATACGG
>CAYXRZ010000021.1:0-10225 GCA_964467235.1 uncultured Candidatus Saccharibacteria bacterium | reverse complement strand
CAACTCACCCTTACTAATTTTAGAAACTACGCTTCTCGGACGTTTACTTTTTCTCCCCAAACTACTCTCATTGTCGGTCCAAATGCGGTAGGGAAGACAAATGTGTTGGAAGCAATTTACTTACTCTCGCGTGGGGAAACTATGCGGGCTTCTCTGGGGGAGGAGCTGGTGGAATTTAGGAAAGATTGGGCTCGTGTTGAGGCGGAGCTTACGGATGATATGGTTGGGAGCAAGCAGAAAGAGGACATTGGAGTTGATTTCTCAGTTTCCGAGGAGGTCGCAGAACTGGAAAAGGAAAGGGAGAAGTTAGAAGTTTTTGTTGGTAAGAACGGAAATGGTGGGCATAAAAAAGTATTTAAAGTTAGCGGAGTGGAAAAGAGTCAAGAGGAATTTCAGTTTCAGTTTCGCGTGGTTTTGTTTTCTCCACAAAGCCTGCGACTTATTTTAGGAAGCCCTTCCCGGAGGCGTTCTTATTTGAACCGTGTTCTTTCTTCTGTTGACTTTTCTTATTACCACCAGCAGAAAGAATACAAAGACGTCGTTCGCAATCGAAATAAGGTACTTTGGAAAATAAATGAGTTTGGTACGGCTCGTAAGGAACTTCATTATTGGGATAAAAAACTCTATTCTTTGGGACAGCACATCACGGAGGATCGAAAAGATCTTATCCAAGACTTAAACGAAGAGTTGGAGAATTTAGGTTGGGAAATACAGCTTTTTTATGAATCTAGTAGCTTGGAAAAAGAGCTATATCGGGAACGGGTTGAACAGGAAATAGAGCGGACAACGACGCTTTGGGGCCCCCATAGAGACAACCTTCGGTTTATACAAATAAACACGAATGGAGAGAGTTCACGAATGGGAACGAATAGGGACCTCGCGGTTTACGGGTCACGTGGCGAGCAGCGGGAGGCGGTTTTTGCGCTTTGTCTGGCGGAGCTAGAGGTTGTTTCGGAACGCGCAGGGGAGAGGCCCATCTTTATTTTGGATGATATTTTTTCGGAATTAGATAGTGAGCACCGAAAGAGGATTTTGGAGGTTTTACCCCGTCAACAATCAATTATTACATCTGCCGAGCCAGAACTTGTAAACTCCGGTCTTATGGACACAGCGAAGATCATCGAACTCCGTTAGGTAACTAGTGAATAATGAATAGCGAATAGTGAATATTGTATATTGTACGTATGTACGCAGTAGTCGTTTTTTTATAGAATTTACGAGGAGCAGTCGCTATCGCGACTCTTCTTCGTAATTTATATTATACGCAGTTAGTTGTTGGTTTAGTTACTTTAGTTTAGATATTGATGAGGATTTTTTTGTCTATTGATGTTCCAGGAAAATTAAGGAAAAATTGGTCGAGGTTCAAAGTGTATTAAAAGAGACCTTAGAGAACAAGAACATTCGTTGGGAAAAGCCGGAGAAAATGCACCTAACAGTGCTTTTTATTGGCGAACTTGGGGAAGAGAGAATCACGGGAGGAGAGAAAGCCACGGAAGAGCATAGTAGGATTGTCACGGAGGAGGAACGGATATCGGAGTTGGAGAGTTTAATTAGCACGGCAGCTAAAAAATTCAGCCCATTTGAGCTTGCTATCACGGGGATAAACGCGTTTTCTAACAATCGGCGCCCGCGAGTGGTTATGGCTAATGTTGCGGACCCGGCGGGTGCTTACGCTGAATTACAGGAAAATATTTTTATAAAATTAAAGTCCAGCGGACTTCCTTGTGCTTCTCCAAAGCCCCCTCACATTACCATTGCCCGCGTGCGAAAGGGTTCAGTGGACTTATCAGCTATTGAAGTGCAACCTAGGTGCTTATTTGAGGTTAGTGCTGTTGCAATAAAGGAAAGTATCCTCCACCCCACTGGTGCAATTCATAGGACTGTTTCAGAAGTTTTCTTGTAAAAAAAGCGAGCCCTCCGAGTTTCTTCAAGCCCGGGTTGGAAAAAAGTTTTTTCTTTCTCCGTTCTGGTGGACAGCGGATTACGGATCCTCTTCTTGTTTTTCCCTCACATTTCCCGTAAACTGAAAACGATTATGAACCTGCCTTTTAACGAAAGAAGAAGGAAGAAGTTAAAAAGTACTTTTCAAGCCCTTAGATTGGTTTATGCGACAGACAGGACAGCAGCCTTTTTTGATTCTGTTCTTCTTTTTGCTGATGCCTTTTTGGTAATGTACCGAATTAGTGTGTTTGGGTTGTTTTTGGATCAGACTGTTCTTTATATTCAAGAGCGGGAACGTTTTGTGTTGTCAGACTATTTTCGTTCGCAGTCCTTTTATTTCTTTCTCATCCTTTTTGGGCTTTGGGTTTTAATTAATTTTTTAAAATCGGTAAAAAACTACTACCGTCAGCGCCTTAAGTCCCGTTTTAATTACGAAATTTTCCCCCAGCAGATAATAAAAAAGATTTCGCAGATAAATTTGGGTGACGTAGAGAGTCCGGAGTTTCAGAACTTGCTTTCCAGCGTTAATAACTACGCTGCGTCAAGAATCTTTGATACTTATAGTAGAGCACGTCAGGTGATTCACGAATTGATTAAGGCTTCTAGTGCAGCTTTTTTTGTTTACCAGATTCATCCTTTCCTTCCTTTGGGTGCGGCCTTGTTGGTGCTTCCGGAAATTATTTATAAATATAGTGTAATGAAGAGGAAGCGAGGTTTTTTGGACGCTAGTATAGAAAGAAACAAGTACATTAATCAAGTTTATAGGCAGGCAAAGCGTTTGGAGAACTTTGCGGAACTTAAAGTGAACGGAGTTTTTGGGTTCCTCGTGGAATCTCGGCAGAGGGCAGCGGAGGACATGAGTGAGGGTGTTTCCGGGCGTGAGTACGATCGTTATGTTAAAGGTTTTGGTTTTGGGCTGTTGGACCAAATTTTGTTTAGGATTCTGCTTTTGGGACTTATTGCTGTAGCTGTTGTAAGGAAACTCACGGTTGGTACGTTTCAATCTTTGTTTCGGTATATGCTTAACTTGTATAGTGCCTCTTTGCGGCTGTTCGACCGCCTTTCGATAATTGGAGATAACGCTCAATATATTTGTGATTATTATGATTTTCTTGGATTTCAGGGCTTTGGGGATGTTAGTACAGGGGAGAAAGTATTAAACCCGGGTCCTTCTGCTATTGAGGTTCGCAATCTTACTTTTTCCTATCCTGGACGGGAGACCGCAGCAATTAGTAATGTAAATTTTACTGTTAATAGTGGTGATAAAGCAGTATTAGTTGGCCCTGATGGTTCTGGGGAGACAACGATTTTGCGCCTTCTTTGCGGTCTTTATAAAATAGAACGGGGTGATATCCTTTTTGATAGTATATCAATTAGAGAACTGCGGAGGGGAGAATTGAAAAATAAAATTAGTGCTCTTTTTGAAAATTATGTTCGTTACCATATGAGCATAAAGAAAAATATCATTGTTTCTGATTCTGAGCGGGAGTTTAATAAAGATCTTTACGATAGAGTTTTGCAAGTTACCATGTTGGACAGTTGGATGGAGGAGCAGGGTTTTGAGGACGAACAAATTTTGGGTAGGTTGATTCGTGGAGGAGTAGAGATTTCCAATGCATTTTGGCAGCGGGTTGCCTTGGCTCGTACTCTTTACAGGAACAGACCGGTTTTTATTATGGACGATCCTCTTTCTTCGGTGGACAGCGCCACGCGGCGGAGGATCTTTGCAAACATGTTAGAATTTTTGGAAAGGAAAACACTGGTTGTTGCTTTGCCCAGTGTGGAAGATATACATTATTTCGAGAGGGTGTTTAGAGTGGAAGACGGCAAGGTTGAGGAAGTCGAACTAAATACTTAGATTTTTAAATTTTTTGATGATTACCTTGTTACTTTTATTTTTGGCAAATTCCAATCCGCCAGCCGGCGGATTGTAATTTGCTGCTTTACATAATATGTATAAACCACATTTTGACATCACAAATAACATACTAGCTAACATTAGTCGGATTGAGGCGGCGCGCGAGGTAATTAAGAACGCACCGATGGTGCCATTGTGGGAAAGAAGATTTAAGAAGGAAGCAGTTGAGAGGTCAGTTCATTACGCGACTGCTTTAGAAGGTAACCCTTTGAACTTTACTGAGGTTAAGGAAATTCTGGATAAAGGCGAAAAGCATAATGTTATTGCTCGGGAAAGGGATATTCAGGAGGTAATAAATTACCGCGATGCTTTGGATTATATTGAGGAGGTTTCAGAAAAGGAGGGGCAGATAAACGAAGAAACCATAAAGGAATTGAATGCTGTAATTACCAAAAATATTGTCGAGGACGATTACCGAGGAGAGTTTCGTAAGACAGAGGCTTACAGTCGCAATAGCCAAACTATGGAAAAGGTTTTAGAATGGCCGGCGCCGGAAAAGGTTTCCGAGTTGGTGAAAGAGCTTTGTAATTGGGCGGCCGAGGATGCAGAGAAGGTAAATCGAATCTTAAAAGCAGGAATTTTGCACACTTGGTTGGTGCTGATTCACCCTTTTTATGATGGTAACGGAAGAACTTCAAGAATTTTGGCAACGTTAAGTCTTACTTTGGAAGGTTACGGCGTCAAAGATTTGTTTAGTATGGAAGAGTATTACGATAGAGATGCCGCTCATTACTACGGTGCAATTAAGTCGGTTTGGGATTCCGAGGGAGATTATACTCACTGGTTAGAGTATTTTACGCTTGGGTTGGCAGTGGAATACAACAGGATAAAGGAGCGGGTGTTAAAGCTTAGCCGTGATGCCCATTTAAAGGAAAGTGCGGGGCAAGTGCGGTTAAATCCCCGTCAGGAAAAGATAATTCTTTTTGTGAACGACTACGGACAGATAAAGAACAAAGATTGGCAAGAACTTTTCCCTGACTACTCTGATGATACAATTTTGCGGGATATTCGGGAGTTAGTGGAGAAGGGTGTCTTGGTAAAGCGCGGAAAAACTAAAGCTGCAAGGTACGAGTTTCCTTGAAGATGGTTACTTTTGCACTTTGCGGTCCCACACCTGCCAAAATTGTTCGCGGCTAGCAATGTTTGGAGTTGCTCGTAGGAGAAAGCGCTCACTCAGAGATCGAAAGCCTTTTCCGGATGGTGTATTTTGACTTAGGCTTTCGATCTATGTTTTGGACAGGTGCGGACCGCAGAGTGCTTCTTAAATTTTGAGATGATATCTTATTGGCGAGTTACAGCTTCAAAAGTTCTAAAAGATTTGGGGGTGGGGGAATCTGGGTTGTCTGAAGAACAGGCGAAAAGAAGACTTAAGAGGTACGGTCCTAATAAAATTCCCCGGCAAAAGCGTCTTTCCCTCATAAAACTTTTTCTTTCTCAATTTAAGAGTCCGTTTACAATTATCCTTGGAATTTCTGGAGCATTTTCCTTGGTTCTCGGTCACAGCAGTGACTTTTTTATTATTTGTGCTGCGTTATCTGTGGGGGTTGTAGTTGGGTTTTTGCAGGAATACAAAGCAAGTAAAGCGCTTGCTAAGCTCAGGACCATGATTCGTCCTCATACTAATGTACGACGGAGTGCAGAGCTTACGGAAATAGAGGCACAAAATATTGTTCCCGGTGATATTGTTATTTTAGAAGTTGGCGACAAGATTCCTGCAGACGGTCGGATTATTTCCGCAAAGAGTTTAGAAGTCAATGAAGCTCCTCTTACCGGGGAATCTAAACCTTCTTTAAAAAGAAAAGAAGTAATGGAAGATGATGTTTCTTTGGCGGATCGTGCGAACATGGTGTATGCAGGAACTACGGTTGCTAGAGGAAAGGGGGAGTTTGTTGTAACGGTGACAGGAGGAGAAACAGAGTTAGGAAAAATTGCGGGAATGGTTCGTGATTTAAGGGAGGAAGAAACACCTCTTCAGAAGAGTCTTTCCCGATTGGGAAAGACAGTTGCGATCGGTTTAACTGCGGCCTCCGGGTTTGTATTTTTGTTGGGGGTTATAAAAGGGCAGCCTTTGGCAGAGTTATTAATGACTTCCGTTGCTTTGGCCGTTGCTTCTGTTCCGGAAGGTCTGCCAGCGACACTAACTGTTGTCTTGGCTTTAGGTATGCAAAGACTTTCTAAAAAAGGTGGGCTGGTTCGGAGTTTGAAAGCGGCAGAAACACTCGGTTCGGCAAGTGTTATTTGTATGGATAAGACTGGGACGCTTACTGAGGGAAAGCTTGCCGTGGAGCGCGTTGACTTTGAAGACGAACGTAAAGGAAAATTATCAGCTGTTCTTTGTAACGATGGGAAAAGCCATATTGATAAAGCTTTGTTGGAGGCATTTGAAGGTGACGTGACGGCGGAGGAATTTGAAGAAACGGCAACGGTTCCCTTTACTTCGAAGCGAAAATATATGGCAGTGGCAGTACAGCGAGTCGGCGAGTTAGAGGGTCAGCAAGCTAGCAAGAAAGAAAAGGAAGTTCAAGCTGACAAGCTGTATATCAAAGGTGCGCCGGAAGTTATCCTTTCGAGGTGTGATCTGTCTTCTCAGGAGAAGAAATCAGTCGAAAAGAAAGTAAATCATTGGGCAGAGGAGGGATTCCGGGTTCTTGGTTTTGCTTACAAGGAGACTAACCAGCAAGGTAGTTCTCAGGAAGAGCTTATTAAAAACACAGATGGTGGTTTTACCTTTTTAGGATTAGTTGGGTTTACCGATCCTTTGCGTGCGGAAGCAAAAGATGCCGTTGAAAAATGCAAAAGTGCCGGTATAAGAATAGTAATTGTGACTGGTGATCATAAGCTGACTGCGTTAAATGTTGCAAAAAAGGCCGGGTTATCTGTAAAAGAAAATAATATTTTGGAGGGGGCGGAACTTGCAAATCTAAGTGATGAAGAACTGCAAGGTAAAGTTAACGAAATTGGTATTTTTGCTCGTGTGGAGCCCAGCCACAAGGTCCGTATTTTGCATGCTTTTAGGGCCAACGGAGAAGTGGTGGCAATGACCGGTGACGGAATGAACGACGCTCCGGCGCTTAAGGCTGCAGATATAGGTGTGGCGCTAGGCTCGGGAACAGATGTTGCAAAAGAAACTGCAGATTTAGTACTGACTAATGATAACTTTGGGACTATTGTGGCAGCGGTTGAGCAGGGGCGTGTTGTCTTTGAAAATATTCAAGAGGTGGCACTTTACCTTCTTTCCGATTCCTTTCAAGAAATTCTTTTGGTGGGTGTTAGTATTTTGCTTGGCTGGCCGCTTCCGCTCTTGCCCGCCCAGATTCTTTGGATAAATTTTGTGGAGGACGGATTTCCGGGGGTGGCTTTGGCATTTGACCCCGGTGAGGAGGAAGTAATGAACAGGCCCCCGCGAGAAAAACACGCACCAATTTTGGATCGGGGGATGAAGATTCTTATTTTGCTAATTGGACTAATTGACGATGTTTGTTTTTTGGGTTTATTTTGGCTACTTCTTCGAAGTGGTTACAATTTGCTTATGGTCCGCTCCTTTGTCTTTACTGTTTTCAGTTTAAACTCTCTTTTTTATGTTTTTTC
Source organism: uncultured Candidatus Saccharibacteria bacterium (assembly GCA_964467235.1). Lineage (GTDB taxonomy): Bacteria > Patescibacteriota > WWE3 > JAUXAW01 > JAYEID01 > CAYXRZ01. Next base: position 2,778 of record CAYXRZ010000021.1, on the reverse strand, counting down.
TTGCGCAGCGCTTCATAACTCTGTTTTTCATTACAATATTTTTTCTAATTTACTCCTTTTGGGAGCGGTGATTGGGGGGACTCTTTCCGTTTTGGCAGCTTTGTATTTTCCTCCGCTGCAAGGATTACTTCATGTGTCACCTTTACCTCTGAAGCTCTGGGGATTGGTAGCATTGGTTGTTGTTTTGAATTTTTTGCTCATTGAGTTTTCTAAACTTCATTTCATTGTGAAGAAGAGGGAGAAGTGATACTATGAAGCTAGTTTATTTGAGTGTCCTTCGACAGGCTCAGGACTTAAGAAACTGTAAAACTTATTACATTCGTTAACAGTTTCTAAAGGGGGTGATAAATTTTGGAAGAATCAATTGAATCTCAACCACAACCGAATATGGCTGGAGGAACCGGTCTGGACTCAAATTTGGCTGGTGCGCTCGCTTATTTGATGGGTTTTATTACTGGTATTATTTTCCTTTTGGTAGAAAAGGAAGATAAGTTTGTTCGGTTTCATGCTATGCAGTCTATAGTGGTCTTTGGCGCGATCTTTATTGGGGCTACGGTTATTAACATTATCCCCATCTTGGGTCAAATTCTTAGTGTTCTTATTTCTTTAGGGAGCGTTGTGCTTTGGGTGGTATTAATGGTTAGGGCCTACCAAGGGCAAGAGTGGGAGGTTCCGGTTTTGGGTAAAATTGCGCGAGAGCAAGTGCAGAAGATGTGAGATTAGGTAGCTTGTGTAGGCGCACGCATTTCCAAGGGCCGCGCGCCTGATTTTTGTCTTAAGTGTCAGCGCGCTTAGAGAAAAACTTGCTTGTGGTTGGTGTTAATTGTTAAGTTATTTGCTGGCAAATTTTCCTATGCCCTTGGAAACGGCGCGCCCACACAATTATTGTTATGAGCTTTAGTGAGCAAAGGGAAAAGATGGTAGAGAACCAACTCAGGGGGAGGGGTATTAAAAATGATCAGGTTTTGGAGGCTTTTCGGAAGGTTCCGCGAGAAAAGTTTGTTCCCGAAACAAAGAAATCCGTAGCTTATCAGGATTCTCCCTTGCAGATAGGGAATGGGCAAACTATATCTCAACCTTATACTGTGGCGCGGATGACAGAGCTTTTAAATCCTCAACCCCCGGATAAAGTTTTGGAAGTGGGGACGGGTTCCGGTTATCAGGCGGCGATTTTGGCAGAAATAGTTGAAAGGGTTATTACTATTGAACGTTTAGAGAACCTGGCCCTGAGCGCAGAAGAAACTTTGGAAAGATTAGGTTATGAAAATGTGAAAGTCATTGCCGGCGACGGTAGTGAGGGGCGGGAAGAGGAAGCACCTTTTGAGGGAATAATTATAACGGCAGCTGCGGAAGATATACCACAGCCTTTACTGGACCAGCTTGCGGTTGGGGGGAGGTTAGTAGCACCGGTGGGCAGCCGATTGGTTCAGGAGATGGTAAGAGTTACAAAAGCTGAGAAGGGGTTAAAGCGGGAGAGTTTTGGCAGTTTCCGCTTTGTCCCTTTAATCAAGAGTTAGGGACCTATACCCGCGCGCATTTTTGAAAAACACTTTTTTGTGTAGCCTTGCGGTATTACGCCTGCTGAAAGTATTTGCGCTCTTGTGTCATTTCGACTGAGGAGTTCTGACGACTCGCCGCCCGAGATGACAGGGGGTGGGTTGCTGACAAACTGACGAACTGACTAACTGATTTCATGCCTTTAGACAAAATCCTGCTTACAATTTTTAAAATTTTTTCTCTGGTTGCTGGGGCAGTACTTGGTTTTTTTGTTTTTGAGCTCCCTTCTTTTTGGGGTGAGTTGGAAGACGCTTTAGAAAATGCTGTTTTCCAGGCTGCATTAAACCTTTTAGCTCTTTACGTAACCTCAAGCAGTAATAGTGCCTTCGTTTCCGCTTTTTTGCTTTCCGCGTTAGCACGTAGTTTCTATTTGCAGTACCGTGACTGGAATCGGGGAGAGTTGAAGAGATGGTTTGAGATCTTAAACGTTCCCCCTACGCAAAATTTTATGGTGGTTTATTTTGTTGTGACAGGTTTGTTATTTTTGTATTCACTGATGAACTTTCTGCTCTGAAGCAGTCCGTATTTGCGCGAGTAGTATTTAGGAAAGTCGGTTATCGGTAAATCAGAGATCTGGCTTCCTGATAACCCGATAACCTGATATCCTTTTTGATTTCAGCTTTTTATGACATTAAAAAATGTCTTTAACAATGCGCTAGAACAAGGTTACTCTTTGGGTGCTTTCAATGTTTCTACATTGGGGCAAGTTAAAGCTATATTAAACGTTGCGGGAAAAAAGAAAACTCCGGTTATTTTGGAACTTTCTCCCGGGGAGGCGAAGTTTTTTGGCATTGAGACTTTAGCGGGTATTAGGGATAGCTTAAGACTGAAGTCCGCCGCAGGAAAAACCTCCGGGGTTTCTGCAGATCCAACCCCGGAGGTTGGGGAATGCGGCGGTTACCAGAGTCCTGTTTTTCTTAACCTCGACCACGCCAAAGATTCCGATTCCATCAAAAGAGCACTTGAAGCCGGGTTTGACATGGTCCACTTTGACGGCTCAGAACTTCCTTTTAAAGAAAACATTTCCCAGACAAAAGAAGTTGTGGAATTAGCAAGAGAATATGATGCTTTGGTAGAAGGTGAGATTGACGTAGCTGGTGGTCATTCCGTTGTCAAGAATTCGGAAGGCAAACGCGTCTTAACTGATCCTGAGAAAGCTGCCGAATTTGTTTCCAAGACAGGGGTGGATATTTTGGCTTGCTTTTTTGGTAATCTTCACGG
>CAYXRZ010000020.1:1783-10471 GCA_964467235.1 uncultured Candidatus Saccharibacteria bacterium | reverse complement strand
GGTTCTGGTTAGTTTTTAGTATTATGTCTAATCTTGTAATTGTTGAGTCGCCGACAAAAGCAAAAACAATTTCTAAGTATTTAGGGGACGATTTTGAAGTTGACTCTTCGCGGGGGCATGTACGTGATTTGCCCAAGTCAAAGCTGGGTGTGGATATTGAAAATAATTTTGATCCTAACTACGTTACTTCTTCGGGAAAGAAAAAAATAATTTCTGCTCTCAAGAAAAAAGCAGAAAAGGCCGAGGATGTTTGGTTGGCTACGGACTTGGACCGAGAAGGAGAGGCAATTGCATATCACTTAGGCGTGGTTTTGGAACCAGTGCTTGCTAGTAAGGCCGAGGATTTGAAACGAGTGGTTTTTCACGAGATAACCAAGGATACTATTCAGGGGGCTTTTGAGAAACCTCGCAAGTTGGATATGGATCTAGTCGATGCCCAGAAAGCGCGCCGTGTTTTGGATCGCCTAGTTGGATACAAGTTATCGCCTCTGCTCTGGAAAAAGGTTCAGGCGGGTCTTTCAGCAGGGAGGGTGCAGTCTGTTGCGGTTCGGCTGATTGTGGAAAGGGAAAAGGAAAGGGAAAAATTTGTACGAGAAAAATACTGGACGTTGGAAGCCTATTTCGAAGATGAATCCGAACAAGGTCTGTGGACGGAATTGAAATCAATTGAAGGAAAGGATGTTGAAAAGCGGGAAGAGATTAACCTTTTTTCTGGTACCTATCAGGTAACTAAAACGACAATTGATACGGAAGCTGAGCTTAAAGAGCTCAAGGGAAGAGCGGGGAAAAATTCTTATGAAGTTTCCAGCGTTGAGGCAAAAGAAATTAGTCGAAAACCTTATCCGCCGCTAACCACAGCTACTTTGCAGGCTTCCGGGGCTAGTCTTGGTTTTTCTTCGGCGCAAACTATGCGTTTGGCGCAAAGACTTTATGAGGAAGGCTTTATTACTTACCACCGCACTGATTCTCAGTTTATTGCAGAGAGTGCTATCACGGCTTGCCGTAGCTTTATAAAGAACAGTTTAGGCGCTGAGTATGTACCAAATTCTCCGGTTCATTACCAAACGAAATCAAAGACTGCTCAAGAGGCGCACGAAGCAATCCGCCCTACGGATATTAAGGTTAAACCGGCTAAGGTGCGAAAGCTTGGGGAGCAGGAGTTTAAACTTTACGACCTTATTTGGCGGCAAACTATTGCTTCGCAGATGAAGCCAGCTGTTTTTATTAGAACAACAGTGGAGTTAGAAGGTAACGGACTTCTTTTTCGTGGTGTAGGAAGAATTTTGAAGTTTGAGGGGTGGCTTAAGATTCGCCCGCGGATTCGAAAGAGAACTAAAGAAAATGAAGTTCCTTATTTTAAGGAAGGTGATACCTTGGAAGTTGGCGAGCTTAAAGAGGAAGATCACGAGACAACTCCTCCGCCAAGGTATTCAGAAGCTTCGCTTATTAAAGAACTTAAAAAGAATGATATCGGGCGCCCTTCTACATACGCGCCGATTGTTTCTACTATTCGTAAGCGGGGTTACGTGGAAAAGGAAAGCAATTATTTCTCACCGACAACTGTTGGAGTGGTGGTAACTGACTTACTTATTGAGCACTTTCCCGATATTGTTGATATTGATTTTACAGCAGAGATGGAGCAGAAGCTGGATAAAATAGCAGAGGGTGACGTTTCTTGGAGAAATGTGATCGCCGATTTTTGGAGTCCTTTTTCTAAGCTTTTGGAAAAAAAGATGAAAGAAATTGACCGGGCGGAAGTTACTGTTTTGGAAGAGACAGAAGAGAAGTGTCCAGAGTGCGGAAAAAAGCTTGTTGTGAAATTGGGTAAGTACGGAAAGTTTCTTTCCTGCAGTGCATTTCCGGAATGTGACTACGCCCGGCCGCTTTCTGATGTAGATGAGGATGGGGAACCAGACGAGGTAGACGAATCTCAATTAAAGGGTGATTGCCCGAAGTGTGGGGGGAAGTTGGAGCTGCGAGAGGGGCGGTACGGTAAATTTGTTGCTTGTTCCAATTATCCGAAGTGTAAGTTTACTAAAAACTATTTGGACAGGATTGGAATGAAGTGCCCGGATTGTAAGGAGGGGGATGTTATTGTCAAGCGAACCAAAAAGGGCAAGACTTTTTACGGTTGCTCCCGTTACCCCGATTGTGAGTACGCCTCTTGGAAGAATCCGAAGAATAAGAAGAAAAAATAGTTGTGCCTTTTGCGGTTCTGCGCCCAGTTGAGGTTCTTGAAGTCTTTTGCGGCACCACGCTTGCCGAGAACGCTCGCGACCATTATTGTGTTTTTTGTAAGTAAGGTGTAGACGCTCGCTCAGAGATCGAAAGCCTTTCCCGAGATGTGCATTTTGAATTGGGCTTTCGATCTATGTCTCGGACAAGCGCGAGCCGCAAAAGACTTTAGTCTGATTTGCGTAGATTTGTGTAGGTTTCAGAAACGGTGCATCCCGCATTTCCGATGTTATATTCCTGACATATTGAGAGTTTTATGTTATTATTCTTCAAGCTATGAGTAAAAAAGAAAAAATTCAGATCGCAGAAATTGAAGAACTAATGAGAAAAGGTGTCCATATTGGACATCTTTCACGAAAGTGGCATCCGGAAAATAAGCCGCTTATTATTGCTAAAAAGAGGGGTTACCATATTTTGGACCCGGAAAAAACGGTGGAAGGTATTAAAGAGGCCGCACTGTTTTTGAATGAGGTTAGCCGCGAAGGTGGTGTTGTTCTTTTTGTTGGGCTTAAGCGGCAGTCGGCGGATTTAGTTGCCGAAAAGGCGGAGGAGACAGGTTCCCCTTATATGTCCGGGCGATGGGTGGGTGGACTTCTTACCAATTTTAAGCAGGTGATAAAAAATGTTAGTAAACTAAAAAGCTTGGAAACGGGCCTGGATAAGGGCGAGTTTGATTATTATACGAAGAAAGAACGGCTTGAAATTAAGCGCGAAATTGACAAATTAGAACGTGACTTTGGTGGTGTCCGTGATTTGGAAGAGCCTCCGCAGGCTTTGGTAGTGGCTAGCGCTAAGAAAGGGCGGACAGCTGTGGAAGAAGCGCAGGCTTTGGATATTCCGGTTGTGGCAGTATTGGACAGCGATACCAAACCTGATGTTGACTTTGCCATTCCGGCAAATGATGAATCCCTGCGGGCACTTTCCTTGGTTTTAGCGCCGCTTTTTGCAGCGGTTAAGGCTGGAAAGGAAGGAAAAGAGATCACTTTTGTAAAGAAAGAAAAGGAAGAAGAATTTTCCGAGACGAAAGAGAAAAAAGAGGCAAGCCCTCTTGCTTCTTTGGAACTGGGAACGCGTGCCGAAAACGCTTTGCAGGAAGCGGGAATTGAGTTAGGGGAACTGCGGAAAATGTCTAAAGAAGCCTTAATGGGTATAAAAGGGATTGGGAAAAAGACAGCAGAGGATATAAAGGAAAATCTATGAGTGATACAAATTTAGACCGAGTTAAAAATCTTCGAGAAGAGACGGGAGTTGGAATTATGGCCTGCAAAAAAGCTTTGGCAGAGGCAGGCGGTGATTTGAAAAAGGCTAAACAAATTTTAGAAGAACAAGCAGTAATGAAGGCTAAAAAGCGGGCAGACCGTGAGACTTCCGAGGGTGTGGTTAGCGCTTATATCCACACGGATGGAAAGAAAGGGGCTTTAGTAGAGCTTAACAGCGAGACCGATTTTGTTGCCCGCAGTGATGAGTTTCAAAAACTGGCGGATGAGTTGGCAATGCAGGTTTGTGCTATGGATCCAGAGGATAGGGAGACTCTTCTTGATCAGGAATGGATTCGAGATCCGAAGAAGACAATACGGGAACTTATTCAAGAATACGCGGCGAAGACGAAGGAAAATGTTGAACTAGGTGACTTTTGTCGCATTGAGATTTAACGTTATGAACCTCTTGCAAATAGTTGTTACTATCTTTTCTCTTTCTTTTTTAGTTTTGTTTCACGAAGCTGGTCATTTTGTTGCTGCGAAAATTTTGGGTTGGCCGGTGGAGGAGTTTGGGATTGGGTACCCCCCGCGGCTATTTGCCAAAAAATTTGGTGAGACAATCTTTTCCTTTAATTTGATTCCGTTTGGGGGATTTTGCGGCTTTTCTGAAGACACAATGTATAAAAAACCCAAGAAGGAGCAAACTTTAGTTATCCTTTCCGGAGTTGTTGCTAATTTTATTTTGGGCTGGTTTTTATTCTCGATTCTTTTTACTATCGGTAGCCCTTATTCCGAAGGTCGGGTTTTTATTGACGAAGTAGAGGAGGGGACCCCCGCGGCAGAGGCGCAGTTAAACGTTGGGGATCAGGTGGTTGCAGTTCAGGAAACAGAGATTAAAAACCCCGGAGATTTGCTTTATACAGTAGAAAGAAATGCCGGAAAGGAAGTTACTTTGGAAATTAAGAGGGAAGGAATGGAAGGAACTTTGAAAATTGCTGTGGTGCCTCGCACTGACCCTCCCGAGGGACAAGGGCCGTTGGGAATAAGTTGGGATTTTGAAGGGGAGGACAAGTTTAAAAAATATGTCTGGTATATGGCACCAGTTAGGGCATTAGAGGAGAGTGCTACAATTGTTAAAGATATGTTTTCAGGGCTGGCTTGGATGCTTAAAAAATTGATTTTTGCCGGTCGGGTACCTAAAGAGTTGGGCGGTCCCGTTGGTATTTTTGATGTTACTGCACAGGCCTCTATGCTTGGTATTCGGTATCTTCTACAGCTTTTAGCTTTTCTCAGTTTGAACCTCTTTTTGCTAAATCTTTTTCCAATTCCCGCGTTGGATGGAGGTCAGCTTGTTTTTGTTGGGATTGAAGTTTTGCGGGGGAAGCGAGTGAAGTCGGAGACCCGCCAGCTTGTTAATGCGGTGGGTATGGCGCTTTTGGCACTTTTGGCAATACTGGTGACAATTCAGGATGTGAGGCGGTTGATTTAAACGTCTTAAGGTAGGGCACCGCCGCTTCCCCAAAACGTTCGGCAACTTATTGTTGTTAAGCAAAAGTTTCCTCTAGCCTCACTCAGAGAAAAATTTGCACTTTGTTTTGTTTATACTTGAACTTAGTTGCAAGCAAATTTTTCTATGTTTTGGTAAGCGGCATGCCCCACCTTTTGAGTGTTTGTGATCTGTGTTATTTTTAGCGTATGAGGTATTCAAAGCTTTTTGGAAAATCGACGAAGACCGCGCCGCGGGAAGCTGCGGTGCCCAGTTATGAACTGCTTTACCGCGGTGGGTTTATTCGCCAGGCTGTTTCTGGGTTTTATTCCTTTCTGCCGCTCGGAATGAGAGTTTGGGAAAAGATAAGGGATATTATTGAAGAGGAAATGAATAAGATTGGTTGTCAGCGCATGGTCGTGCCTACTTTGCATCCAATTGAGTTTTGGAAGAAGACTAACCGGGATACTGCTTTTGGGGGGGAAATGTTTATAACTGAGGATTACAGCGGAAATGTTTTTGCAATTGGAGCTACGGCGGAAGGTATGATGGTCGAGCTTGTTAAGAAGTTTTCTCCCAGCTACAAAGATTTACCAATCTTAATTTACCAGTTCAGCAGTAAGTTTAGGGACGAAAAGCGCCCTCGCGGCGGGTTGCTGCGGGTGAAAGAGTTTGTGATGAAAGATGCTTATTCCTTTTGCCGCAGCGAAGACCAAGCTCTAGAAGTGTACGAGAAGTTTTTTAATTCTTATTTGCGGATTGCTGATCGTTTGGACCTTGATCCTATTCCGGTGGAGGCGGAAAGCGGTGCTATTGGCGGGGATTACAATCACGAGTTTATTGTTCCCGCCGAGAACGGAGGATCAACTATTTTTGTTTGCGATAGCTGTGATTACGCCGCGAGCGAGGATCGGGCTGAATTCAAGCGGGAAGATTTGACTCCCGACGAGGAAAAAAAGCCTTTCGAGATTATTGAACAGCCGGAGTGGGTAAAGACAATGGAGGATAATGTAAAGCATTACGGTAAGCCGCTTTACAAATACCTAAAAAATGTAGTTTACAAAACTCCGGAAGGTAAGTTGGTTATTGCTTCTGTTCGCGGTGACCAGGAGGTTAATGAAGCAAAATTACTGCGTGTTTTGGGAGTAGATGCTTTGGAATCTGCGGATGAGGAGGATTTAATGCAGATTGACACTAAGCCCGGGTACGTTCATTCTTGGGGGGTTGAGGGAGTTACGTATGTCGGTGATTTAGGTTTGACCAAAGTAAAAAACTTTATTGGCGGGCAAAAAGAAGAAAAAACTGATTCAGTAAATGTTAATTACGGGCGGGATTTTGAATATGATATTCTTGCGGATATTGTTATGGCGGAGGCGGGAAAACCCTGTGCCCGCTGTGGTGAAGGAATGCTAGTTGAAAAGAAAGGAATTGAATGGGGACACTGTTTTAAGCAGGATTTCTTTTATACGGAACCGCACGAGGGTTACTTTGTTGATGAGGATGGCGAGGAAAAGCCAATGTGGATGGGTGCTTATGGGATTGGTATTGGGCGTTCAATGGCAGCAATTGTGGAGACTCACCATGATGAGAAAGGTATAATCTGGCCCGAGTCTGTTGCTCCTTTTCAAGTTCACCTTTTGAATTTAAATATGGAAGATCCGAAAGTTACTAAGGAGGCGGAAGAAGTGTACGAAAGATTAGAGAACGAAGGAGGGGAGGTTCTTTATGATGATCGGGAGCAGTCGGCCGGAGAGAAGTTTGCGGATGCGGATTTGATTGGTATTCCTTGGCGTGTTGTGGTTAGTTCTAAGTCGTTAGAAAAAGGTGGTTTAGAGTTGAAAAAGCGAGGTGAGGACTCAGTGAGAATTGTTTCGATGCCTGATCTCTTGAAGATTGTTAATTGTTAGCTGATTAAACGTTTTTGGGAAGATGGGTATTTCCGTTTAGCTACCGGGATAACGGGATGGTAAGGTAACAGGAAACATTTTCCTACCACCTCAACAAAATCTCAGTTTTTAGGGATTTCTTCCTTGTCTTTACAACATTTAGAAATACCACTGCGGTTGTTTGAAATTGTTTAGCGGTGTAGAATTGATTTTGGAGCAAAAATTAAATTATTTTGTATCCTATTAAAGGAGGTGCATATTTTGACTAAAGTTAAAGTCCGGGAGGGAGAGTCGGTTCAGCAAGCGTTGCGCAGATTTAACCAAAAGGTTTACGAAGCAGGAATTATGGATGAATTGAAGAAGCGCGAATATTACAAATCGCCTTCGGAGGAAAAAAAGGAAAAAAGAAAAGAATTGGAATGGCGATTTTCACAGCGCAATCAATGAGCTTGACTTCCCAAATCAAAGACAATTTAAAAAAGGCAATTAAAAAAGGGAACTCTTTGGAGGTCTCAGTTCTTCGTATGTCTTCGGCTGCTTTGCACAACGCAGAAATTGCGAAAGGCGAGGAGCTGCGTGAAGAGGAAGAGGTTGAGGTTTTATCGAGAGAGGCAAGGAAGCGGAAAGAGTCGATTGAAGCTTTTGAAAATGCAGGCAGGGAAGAGATGGCAGAAAAGGAAAGGCAGGAGCTGGAAATTTTGGAAGAGTATTTGCCTGAACAACTTTCCATGGAAGAACTCGAGAAAGTCGTACGGGAGACAGTCAAGGAAATGGGCGCGGATTCCAAAGCGGAGATGGGAAAGGTGATGGGGGCGGTTATGCCGAAGGTTAAAGGTAGGGCGGATGGTGCGCTTGTTAAAGAGATAGCGGAAAACCTGCTTGAATGAAGATTTTTGTATTCCACTCTTTTGGGCTGTTGCGTCAGTAGTATGTGTTTAGATAATCCTTTCGGAAATGCAAGGCGCACACATTTCTGAAAAGCGCTTGCTTAGTTATCATGCCTGGTTATGCAGCTGCTCCGGCGGTACTCGTTTTCAAGAGCCGCGCGCCCGATTAGTGGCTTTGGTTACTGCGCGCTTAGGGAAAAATTTGCTACTAGATTGAGGTTATTGTAAGTACCGCTTAGGCAAATTTTTCTATGCTCTTGAAAACGGTACCCCCGCCGCATCGGCAGATCTTTATGAGTGTAAGCTGCAAAGGGCTCTGGTTTGATTCGTGTTATTTAGACAATTGAACCATGAAACAATCGAACAATGGAACAATTGATAGGTTTAAAATTTCCTTCGCTGTGGTAGATAGCAATAAAATGAAAAAACTTAATGAAAAGTACCGCGGGCGGGCGGGGACAACGGATGTTTTGTCTTTTGAGATTAAAGAGTCGGATGAGGATGGAGTTTTCCTTTTGGGGGAAGTTGTTATTGATAAAGAAAAGGCAGAAGAGCAGGCACGGGAGTTAGGGCACGAATATGAGGAGGAAGTTGCGGAGTTAATGCGGCACGGTGTCTTACACCTTCTTGGTAAGCATCACGAAAAATGAAGCTGATTGTTGGACTTGGAAATCCTGGCGAGAAATATAAGAAAACCCGCCACAACGCGGGGTTTTTTGTTGTTGACGCGTTGTCTAGTTGTTATTCCTCCGCCGGGAAAACCCCGGAGGTTGGATCCGCAGAAACCTCCGGGGTTAAGGAGGCGGCTGGGGAGAACTTTGCGTGCTTTAAACCCCAAACAGGGATGAACTCTTCGGGAAACGCGGTAAAAAGAGAAGTAGAGAAAAAAGATGCAGATTTAGATAATTTGCTAGTTGTTCATGATGATTTGGACATTGAGTTAGGAGAATATAAACTGCAAAAAGCCAAAGGAGCTGCAGGGCACAACGGGGTGC
>CAYXRZ010000020.1:0-1683 GCA_964467235.1 uncultured Candidatus Saccharibacteria bacterium | reverse complement strand
CGAAGGATTTCGGATATCCGGCGGCTGCGCGAAAAAATAAAACTGGCTCCCTCTCAGGGGAGGAAGAAAGTGTACGTAGTGGACGAGGTGCATATGCTCACTCGGGAGGCGTTTAACGCCTTTCTAAAGACATTAGAAGAGCCGCCTCAGCACGCAGTATTTGTTTTAGCCACTACTGAGCCGGAAAGGGTACCGGAGACAATAAAATCGCGGTGTCAGATTTTTGAGTTTAAACGTGCAAGAACGGATAAGATTGTAGAAAAGTTGGCCAGTATTTGTGCGGAGGAGGGTGTAGACGTAAGCAAAGAGGACTTGGTGAAAATAGCAAAATCTGCCCGCGGAGGTTTTCGTGACGCGGAAACAGTTCTGGAGCAAGTGATTGTGGGGGGAGAGGCTGTGGAAACAATTCTTGGTGGGGGAGAGGTATTGGATGTATTTGACTTTGTTGATTTTTTGGCCAACAGTGACACGGAAGGTGCCCTAGTTTTTTTAAATAATCTCTACGAAGGTGGAAAGGACTTGGAATATTTTAACCAAAAACTGCTCAAGTATCTGAGAGATTTACTGTTGATAAAGGTTGGTGTGGGTGAAGAGTTAGTTTCCGCAGCGGAAGAAGAGTTTCAAAAAATGACTGAACAAGCAAAGTCTTTCCAAAAGGAAGAATTACTGACTTTGATTAACGAATTTACTCAAGCGGAACGCTATATCGCTTACGCCCCCGTTCCTACTTTGGGTTTTGAAATGGCTGTGGCCAGTGTGATTGATTTTCCAAAAGAACATAATGTGTCTGAGAAGAGTATCGAAAGTAAAAATGAAGAAGAGGTGGAAGAGTGTGCGGATGGTGTGCACTGTGAGGAAGAAGGAGATATTGCTCTAATCAAGGAGCGTTGGAAAGATATTTTGAACGGAATTAAGCCCTACAATCATTCTCTAGTGGCTCTTTTGCGTTCTGTCCGCCCGAAGTCTTTTGACGGTGAGAATTTAACTTTGGAGGCTTTTTATTCTTTCCACAAGGATAAATTGTCTTCTTCACGAAACCAAATGACGGTGGAAAAGGTAGTGGAAGACGTTTTGAGTATTCCCGTTCGTGTACGTTGTGTGCTCGGTTCGCGGGATTCTTGTGCTAAGGTTGGGGATGAATTATCAGAGGAAAAGGAAGAGAAAAGTAAAAGTAAGGCACTTGCGGATCAGGAAAATGAGAATGGTAAGGAGGAGAAGGTTAATCCCGAAGAGGTTGATCAAGAAGCCGCAGATGTGTTTTCTTCAGATTTATGAAAATTCCTAAACCAGTCCAAAATTTAATAAATGCTCTCGAGAGACTTCCCGGAATTGGTCCTAAAACAGCCAAACGCCTTACATTTTATTTACTGCATGTACCGGAAGATGAAGTTAATCTTTTGGCGCAAGCAGTGGGTGAACTGCGGGAGGAAACAGTCCTTTGTAAAAATTGTTTTAGTGTGGATGAACATTCTCCTTGCAGTATTTGCCGCGATACTGGTCGAGACCAAAGCACTATTTGTGTTGTTGCTAACCCTTTGGATGTTTTGGCGGTAGAGGCAACGACCAACTACAAAGGTCTTTATCATGTTCTTCACGGTGTAATTTCTCCTGTAAACCACATTGGTCCTGAGGATTTGAAGATCAGCGAATTGGTTGACCGCGTGACCGCCGCAGGAAAAACCA
>CAYXRZ010000019.1:0-11173 GCA_964467235.1 uncultured Candidatus Saccharibacteria bacterium | reverse complement strand
CATGGAGTATGGAAGATGCAGAAGGGACATCTTGGATCAAAAACAAGAACGTCTATACGGAAATTTCTGCACAAGGTTACGAGAGCCGTGCAATAATGAAAGACAACTGCATGTGGGCTTGGGCCGAAGGGCAAGCGCAGGGCGTAAAAACCTGCTACGACAGCACAGAAGAAATGTACGAAGAGCTTGATGAGCCAGCACAACAGGCGCAGCCTGACACTGAGCAGAGTACAGAAGACGTTACAATTCCTTCCAACGTGGAATACAACTGCCAGCCGGCAAACATTGCCGACTCGCGGTTCGACACACCCACGGATGTAAATTTCTTAGACATGGATGAGCTTGTACCGCAAACTACAGAGGATGTGCAAGAAATGAGCGAAGAGGAGATGCAGGAAATGCAAGACAAAATGCAAGACATGCTCCCGGAGGGAATGTAATCATATACTTCTCCTTACTGTCATTCTGAACCCCCAGTCTCCACCAGCTGGCGAAGCTGGGGGTGAAGAATCTCCTGCGGTGATTACCAAGATATCTTAATCCGCAAGGGATTCTTCGTCGGCTCGCCTCGCTGACTTCGCGAAGCGGGCAGACCTCCTCAGAATGACAATACTATGACAAGCATCCTTCGGAGTACCTCAAGATGACTACAAGTAAAACTTTTCTGCTATACTATCTCCAATGAACACAAAAAATTTTACTATCCTCCATTCTAACGATATGCACGGGGACTTTTATGCCGAAGTGGCTCAAGGTGGGGGAAATCTGATCGGGGGATTAAGCTATCTTTCCGGTTACATAAACAAAGTACGGAAAGAAGAGGAAAACGTTCTTTATGTCATTTCCGGCGATATGGTGCAGGGTTCACTCATTGACACTGAATACAAGGGAATCTCCACTATTGAAATCACCAATTACCTTGCCCCCGACGTGGTAACTCTGGGCAACCACGAGTTTGATTACGGACTGCCGCACCTCCTTTTCCTCGAGAAAATGGCAAACTTCCCCATTGTTAATGCGAATCTTTACATCAAAAAATACCACAAACGGCTGATGCAGCCGTACCTGATAATAAACAAGGCGGGTTTTGACATTCTCTTTACCGGAATAATAACAGAAAAAGTAATGGACGCTCTTAAACAAGACGAGTTAATTGGCAGCTTCGTGGATTTGGAAGAAGCTCGTGATGAAGTCGGAAAGATAACAAACGCCTATAAAGGCGATGATATTGATCTAACAGTTCTTTTAACTCACATTGGCTTTGAATCGGACTGCGAGCTTGCGAAAATGCTCCGCCCGGAGTGGGGAGTAGATATGATTATTGGCGGCCACTCGCACACCATTCTCAAAAAACCAAAGATGGTTAACGGTGTCCTGATTGCCCAAGCCGGCGTGGGAACCGACCAGATTGGCCGTTTTGACATTGTTGTCGATGACGACACCAATGCAATAGTCGACTACGAATGGGAACTAATCCCCGTGGACGAAAACCTTGCCGAACCTGACGAGGCCGTCCAAAACTTTATTGATACTTTTAAAGAGGACGTTGACCGAAAATACAACACACTAATCTGTAAATTGGCCCAAAAATTAACCCATCCTAAAAGGGAAGTGGAAACGTCTTTGGGTAATTTAGTTGCCGATGCCTTTGCCAAAGCGGCTGAGTGCGACGTAATGCTCGTTGGCAGTGGTTCCATCCGCGTAGAAGAAATGGGGCCGGCCGTAACTCTTAAAGATCTTTTGACCTGTTTCCCTTATGACGACGTCCTCAGCCGCTACGAAATAACGGGAAAACAACTGAGACGAATTTTCACTCACATTATGCGTACCGAAAACCGAAACAGCGAAGGCGAATGTTACCAACTAAACAGCAAAGTCCGCGCGGTTTACAACGACAGCTCCGGCAAATTGGAATCACTGAAAATTAGCGGGGAAAAAGTTAAAGACGAGGAAAGCTACACGATTGCCATACAGCGCTACCATTTTAAAAGCGCAACAGAATACCTAAACATTACCCCGGAAGAGCTTCTCGCTTCGGGAAAAGACAAAACAGTTGCTACATCTGCCCAACAAGTACTCGAAGAATATCTTCGCAATCACCAAAACGTGAAAAAAGAAGTCGAAGGAAGACTTGTCTACAAAACTTAAAAGATTAAATTCTACACCTCCGAGGTGTAGAATATTATTACTTCTTTACTTTCTATTCTTAATAAGCCACAATAAAAATAATGGAACTTTTAGAAATTGCAAAAACATATGCTCTGACAACACCTATTTTTCTGGGTATTGACCTTTTGTGGCTGGGGATTATTGCTAAGAATTTTTACCAGGATAAGCTGGGGCCAATGCTTCGTAACCCCGTCAATTGGCCGCCGGCAATTATCTTTTACCTACTTTTTCCGCTGGGGGTAATTATTCTTGCTGTTAGCCCGGCAAAAGAGGCGGAATCCTTGCAAAAAGCATTACTCCTCGGAGCTTTGTTTGGTTTCTATACCTACGCAACATATGATTTGAGCAACCTGGCTACACTCAAGAACTGGCCTTTGCAAGTTACCATCACAGATATTATCTGGGGAACATTTATCTCTACCGTTACTGCAGGTGTGGCTTATTTAGTTGCGAGTAATCTATAATTAAAAAGATTTTTACTTCTTCGGAAGGAGGGGAATGAAAATGCTAGTCTTTTCCTTATAGTTCTTAAACCCTTTCTTGCCTTCCATCTTTTCTTCCAACAAAGGAATACCTGAAACCTTCAAAATTAGATAAGTAAGCGTTAGGGGACCAACAAAGGTTAACGCGCTATAAGGGTGTCCAAGAGCCAAAAGGAAAATTGCCCACCACTGGGTAACTTCACCAAAATAATTGGGGTGGCGAGAATATTTCCAAAGGCCTTCAGTTAAGAGCTTCCCTTTGTTCTTCTTATCCTGAATAAACTGATACAACTGCCAATCGGAAACGGCCTCAAAAAAGAAACCAACTAACCAAATGATTACAGCAATGATATCCAAACCACCAAAAGCTGCTTCCGTTGTGGATTGAATTAAGAGTAGGGGAGAGGCAATGATAAGAAGCAACAGCCCCTGCAGCATAAAAACTTTAAAGTAACTGTAAAGAAGTGCTTTGCCCCCCCATTTTTCGCGCATTTCCTTATAGCGGTAGTCTTCTTCCTTACCGCGATTACGAAGATAAATTTGGCCTGCCAGCCGTAACCCCCATAACGTGACCATAGCTAAGCTCACGTAATCGTGGGGAGTCGTCTTCGGTTGGAGTAGAAAAGCGGTATACGCTGCAACAATAAAACCCAAACCCCAAGCGATGTCGGCAATAGAGTTATCTTTTCTCAACGTAGCAACAATAAAAGCAATGTTCATGTGAATGAACACCAATATTGCCGGAATTTTATAAATTTCAAGCCAGAATTCTAATATATAAGGCATTTTTAGCTACATATTCGGAGCACGACGGGCGAACCGTTTTTGAAAGCATAGAAAAATTTGCGTGCAGAAAAGTATAATTAACACCTAAAATAAAAGCAAATTTTTCTCTAAGCGCGCAATCGCAAAAGTTTACATACGGGCGCGCGGCTTTCAAAAATGCGTGCGCCTGGCGGGGCCCTGTTGTAATTATTCCTTTACAACCCTTCTGCTTATAGAAAAATTATAGTACAATGAAACCATAATGTCCAAAATCCTTAAATTCCTAATTTCAATTGCTCTGCCTTTTTTTGCGGGAGGCCTAGGGTCCTTTTTTACCGCACCGGCTATCCCTAACTGGTACGAAAGTCTAAACAAGCCTGCTTTCACCCCGCCCGGTTGGCTTTTTGGACCGGCGTGGACAATTCTTTATATTTTAATGGGAATTTCCTTTTACATCGTGTGGTCCAAACCCAATTCCGAGGGCTATAAACCCGCGCTAATCCTCTTTTTATTCCAACTTATCCTGAACGCGGGGTGGTCAATTATTTTTTTCGGGTTAAAGCAACCTCTTTACGCTTTTGTAGAAATAACTGTCCTCTGGATTGCAATCCTTGCTACTCTGATCAAATTCTACAATATTGATAAAACCGCGGGGCTGCTTCTTCTCCCGTACCTTGCGTGGACCTCTTTTGCCGCCCTTCTTAATCTTTTTATCTTAAAGCTAAATTGAACTGGATACCTTCAGCTGTCATTCTGAACCCTAAACCAATTTGGTTTAGGGTGAAGAATCTCCCGCCATAAAAGGTCTCCTTTTACCGCAGAGGATTCTTCAGTCGTCAGAACTCCTTCAGAATGACAACCGCATTACAAGGCCAGCGTTCCCTTGGCCAGCTTTAACATAATGCTATACTGTTAAGGCAATGGAAAATATAACATTAAGCGAAGACCAGCGGGAAGTCCTGCGAAAAGCGTGGAAATGGTTTGTGGGGGAAAAAAGCCCTTACCTCACTTTTGGTGGCTACGCCGGAACAGGGAAAACCACAATGACTGCTCTCTTCCGCCAAGCCCTGCATGACGAATTCCCCGAACTTAAAGTTGCTTTCTGCTCTTACACAGGCAAGGCAGCACGTGTTTTGGAAGACACCCTTACCAAAAACAACGCAAAGTTTCCCCAAGACTCCACCAGCACTATCCACTCCTTAATTTATGAACCGGAAAAAGACAACAGCGGACATATCCTCGGCTGGTATCCAAAAGAAGAAATTGAAGCAGATTTAATAATTGTTGATGAGGCTTCCATGGTCAACCGGGAAATCTGGAACGATTTACTAAGCTACAAAAGACCAATACTGGCAGTAGGGGACCACGGTCAGCTCCCCCCGGTCCACGGCAACTTCAACCTTATGCAAGATCCCGATTTACGGTTGGAAAAAATACACCGCCAAGCGCAAGGAAACCCGATCATAAAACTTTCAGAAAAAGTACGCCATCACCAAGAAATACCGTTCGGAGATTTTGGGCAGGTGAGGAAATTTCGGAAAACTTCCCCCGAAACCGGGCAAGTGGTAGAGGAAATCCTTGAAGATTACGATGATGAACTTATGGTCTTAGTAGGTTATAACCGCAGCCGTATACAGCTAAACAATGCCATCCGCGAAATACAAGGAATGGATAGCCAAAGGCCGCAAAGCGGCGACACTATTATCTGCCTTCGAAACAATCACAAAAAGGGAATTTACAACGGAATGAGAGGAATAATTAACCAAATTGAACCCTGGGAAGACGAAAAAGGGCGCGACCTTTGGTATTTTATGGAAGCGAAAATGGACAGCGGAGAACCTTACGCGGGAGTAGTATTAAAAAAACAATTTAATGAACAAAAAACCATTCGGAATTTAGCCGACCTTTCATTTTACGAAATGGGCGATCTTTTTGATTTCGGCTACGCTTTAACTGTGCACAAAGCGCAGGGGAGCCAGGCTAGGCGAGTCCTGCTTTTTGAAGAACGATTCAAGCAAATGGATGAGGATGATTGGTACCGCTGGCTCTACACTGCAGTCACGCGCGCGCAAGAAGATCTGGTGATTGTGGGAAGATAATCACTAATCCCCATACAACGGGTGGTGTTTCTTGTGCTGTTCTTTTGCAAAGCGATCAGAGGCGTGAATGTAACGGTCTGTGGTTGAAGGCGATTCGTGGCCCAAAAGAATTTGAATCGCCACAGGGGAAGCGCCCCTTTCCGCCAAATAAGTACCGTAGGCATGCCGGAGAGAATGCGCCGAGGTTGGAACATTTATTCCCAACCGATTAACATACTCATTAATCTTTTTTTGGATGTAACTTTTAGTTAAACGCTTTTTGGGATCGCTCTTATACCGCCCACCAAAGGGAACAAAAAGCGCCGGGGAATCATCCTCACGAACCTCTAGATAGGTATCCAAATGGTGCTTAGCCCGGGGAGTAAGATAAACAAAGCGTTCTTTTCTCCCTTTGCCCTCAATAAAGATACTCCCCGAATCATCAACTTGCTTACGATCTAATTGGACTAATTCCGAAATGCGCATTCCCGTAGCAAGCAAAACTTCTAAAATCGCCCTGTTGCGCAAAGCTATTTTTTCCTTTTCCTCCAGCTTGGTTGGGGCTTCTACCAACCGAATAATATCTTTGAGCTCGGCAACTTGCGCTTTTTTCCGCGGAGCGCGAATTAATTCTATCTCGTCTCGGCTAAGAGGAGTTTTTTCACCGTGCTTAGCTAAATACTTAAGATAGCTTCGAAAGCTGGAAAGCATTCTATTTATAGAACTCACTGAAAGAGGCTCGTGCTCCCGGGAACTGACCTCATCCTCCGCAAGCTCCTCTAAAGTTTCTCTGTCCCTACTCCTAAGGTAGGCTTTATACCTCTCAATATCTTTGACTGAGAGTTTTTCAAATCCGGTCCCCTGCTCGGTGAAATAGTTATCCAACATTTGTAAATCGCGTTCGTAATTAGCAATAGTCTGCTCAGAATAATTATTTGTTTTTAAATAAAGTAAAAAGTCGTCTAATTTCTTTAGCATTCTTATATATAGAGTAGGGGAGAGCGCTAATTTTTACAACGAGTATAAAGTTAAAAAGGCATAAAACGGTACCTGAGAAGTCCTATAACTATAGATATGTCGGTCATTTTAACTAATTTGCCTTAATAACAATCACAAAGTGCGTTAGATAGCAAAAAAGATACACAAAAACTACAAGAGAAGTACGACTAAGAAATTTTTACAATTTATTCTATTTATTATGAAAATAAATTTTGCCGGATTTTTTTAGAGATAAAATTTTAGAGAAGAGTGAAGTTTTTATTTATATAGAACTCCATATAATCACCCTTATATTGAGTTTAGTAATGAATTTTGTGTGCTCGCACAAATTGAATGCAACAAAAACGGAAAGAGAACACCAACCCCGGTAACCTAAAAAAATTAGAACTTAATTTACCAAAGTATAAAGACACCAACTCCCTAGAAAAACGTCTTAGAAGCGCTCTAAAAAGCTTGGTCCTAGCTATGCTTACACGCCGCGAGGAACCCCATGTTATCCACAATCAAAACATAAAACTAATGTCAGGTTGCGGAAATAATTCCAGAAATTTTACCAGTTGAAAAACGAAAAGGGGAATCAGAAAAAAATTCCGGGAAAAAATAAAAAAGAAAAGGCGGCTCTGAAAAATTTTTAAATTTTTTTGTTTAATTTTTTTTTGAATTTAATCCAAGAGAAGAGGTCAAAAGACCCAAGACCGTAAAAGCAGCTCGGAAACTATATAGGATATATGTTATAGGGTTCTATAGTTATAGGACCTTTATTATCACTCACCTGCCCTGTTTGATAGAAATTGTTAAGAGGGTCCCCTACTCTTTCTTCTATTCCATACTAAATCTAAAAACAGCAGCACCCAGAAAAAAGAGCAAAAAAAGATATTCCAAAACCAACCGGGTATTTATTTTGTGCGCAAAATAATCCCGTTCCATGGAGATCCCAACATAAAAAGAAGCGGCGATAATTAAACCTCGAAAAAATGTTTCTACCGGAATGAAAGCAAAAGCCAAAAACACCTGGAAACAAACAAAGGCAACCAGCGCTGCCCCTAAAAGAACCTTCGTATCCTTCCTCCCTCCTCTGTTCAATGTAAAAAGGCAGTAGGAAAACAAAAAAGTGAAGCAAACAACAACTACTGTCTGCAAAAGAACCACGTTGAAAATCTTCAAAAGAACTGTAAAAGTAAAAAAAGCAGTGATAGTCGTAATAAGAAAAAGGACCGTTTTGGCCGCATTAAGCAAGGGAATTCCCTCTTCCCTACTTGCAGAAACTTTAAAAATGTTTAACGCCAAGAAAAGGCTGTAAAGAATAAAAAAATAAAGAAAGGTAAATGCAACCTTAAACCACAAAACCGTATTGGGAAAATAATAATTTATGAACCCTGCACTCAAGGAGAAGAAGGCAGGAAAAAAAGAAAGAATCGCCCAGTAATAACTAAATTTAACTTGAAAAAAAAGTTTTACAGCCACAAAAGAAGAAAGAAAAATGGCAAAAACGGGAATTAACCGGACAGGCCCTTCAAACAGATAGGCACTTCCCTGCCCTACCGCAAATACAAGAGCAGTGAGTAAAAATTTTTGCTTTTTGGACAGGGAAAAATTCTTAAGAAATTGCTGCATTGTGGAAAACATAAGTAACGTCTTCATAATCCTCTAAATTATCGATTAAATTATTTACTCTTTCCTCTGACTCCTTACTGATATCAACGCTAAAAGTTGGTGTACCTTCTCGGAAAATATAAGCAGTACAACCTGCCTCTCCTAAAGAACCTCCGTACTCTTCAAATATTCTGCGCAGATCCGCGATCGCCCTATTTTTATTGTCGGTCTCCAACTGAACCAAAAAAGCTACGCCCTCCGGACCGTATCCTTCTAAAATATGCTGATTCCGCGCAAATTCTCCCTCTCCCGCCCCGCGATCAATTGCTTTGTGTATGTTCTCTTTGGGCATGTTAGCCTCTTTCGCCTCATCAATTGCCGTCCTCAATGTGGGATTAAAATCAGGATCTTTCCCCCCCTCCTTCACGGCAGCCGCAATTTGATCCGAAAGTTTTGAAAAGAGCTTTCCCCTTCTCTTGTCTTTCTTGCTTTTTTTATGCTGTATATTTTGCCAATGTGAATGTCCGGACATAATTAAAAAACAGTAACTAGTAAAAATACAAAAGGCATCGCTACCGGAACCAATGTGAATAGCCGCGAATGAAACCAGAGTCACTAAACGGGCGCGCGGCTCTTGAAAATGTGTACCACTGGCGCACCCAAAGACGGTACCGCAAAAGGCTGACAAGATTTTTTAGAAACTCGTACGTCGCGTATTTTCAAAAAAATTAATCGTCCTCTTTAATTACACTTTTCAGCGCTGCAAAAGGCGCGCGCGGGTTATCTTGCGGAATGACACCCACAGCCTCGTCCCCTTCCTCCCCACCGTAGAAGCTCACCGCCGCCGGCAAAACCTCAAAAGAACCGTGAGAATCAATAAGATGCCATACCCCGTCCTTCTTTGCAAGAACGCCTTTTACCTCCTGCCTTTTCACCCGTTCCACCTGCTTAAAAAAATTCTTTCCGTCCCGGTCCATCATTTTTAATGTATCGCCGTAAACCAACTCCGACTTAGAAGCGTAGTTTTCCGGAACCTGATACTTCTCGCCTTCCTCGGTTACCATAACATCCCCGCTAAACACCCCAAACTCCCCCGGAACTTCGCGGGTATCCACCTTTGAATCTGCTTCCAAATCATTAAGAAGCTTCTTAGCCAAATTTATGCTCGACACTGCCGCCGACAGAGCTTGATATACATTTTGAATTTTTTTACGGTCTTCTTTACTCATCGGATAGGATTTACACGGATTTCAAAGAAGGATTCGCGCGGATCTAGATCTACGGTTATCCTTCTTTTTTGCGGGCTTCTTCGGCCTTGGCCATTCCTAAATCAAACTGGGTCCGGCTCCATTTAGAAATTGCCTCCGCAACGCGCTCCCGCGGCCGCCCGTATTTGTCACGGCTCTTTTCCACAATAATCTCACTTCTGTCATCATCTGGAACCTCTGGGCGGGGAAGCGTAACAGCAGAAAAAGGACGCGAGCTCATTCCGTCAACCATTAGCTCCATATAGACATTAAAAGCATCCAAGTTAATTATATCCTCCTCTGTAAAATAAGGTGCAAATTCCTGCGCCATAACTTTAGCGTCCGGAGCTCCCAAAGCAAATGATATTATTGTCCCAACATTACCAAAAACGGCGTCTTGAACTTCCTCGGGGAGCTGGGCAATGTATTGGTGAGTAAGGTTCAAGCACAGGTGATATTTACGGGCCTCGGAAAGGATGGAAGCAAAGGAACCGGCAGCAGCGAAATTCTGAAATTCGTCTACATACAAGTTAAAATAAGGCCGCTCTTCTTCCGGAATTCTTATCCGCCGCATGGCTTCAAACTGCATCCTAGTAACAAGCATTGAACCAAGGATATTTGAATCGTCAGATCCCAACCGCCCTTTAGATAAGTTAACAAAAAATATCTTCCCCTCATTCATTATTTCCTCTAAATCAAAACTGGAGCGCGGCTGGCCAACAATGTTTCTCACCGTAGGGGAAGCTAAGAACTGACCCAAGCGGTTCTGAATAGGAGCAATTGCCTCGGTTACCAATCTATTATTAGAAAGCATACCTTGAAACTCATCCTCCCAAAAAGCCTTTAACATAGGATCATCAACTTTATACAAAATATATTTACGATAATTACTGTCTTGAAGAAGTCTTGTTATTCCAAGAAGTGTAGTCCGCGGCACTTCTAAAAGTGTAAGGATACAGTTTCTAATAATATGTTCCAATCGGGGACCCCAAGAAAACGAAAACCGCGCCCTAAACACATCTACCAAACCGGAAGCAACTAGGCTCTTCTGTTCGTCATCCTTTAGCTCTAACATATTAAACCCCACCGGATAATCTTTATCTGCGGGGTTAAAGAAAACTACATCATCCTCCCGATCCTTAGGAACATAATTCAAAAGACGTTCAATTGACTCCCCGTGCGGGTCGATAACACCCACACCCGTCCCCTGCTGCATATCCTGAATAATCATATTTTCAAAAAGGGTTGTCTTTCCCACTCCTGTTTTTCCAATTGTATAAAGATGGCGCGCTCTATCTTCCCTGCGGATACCAAACTTTCGCATATGATCCCTAAAAGTAGTTTTCCCCAAAATAACAATATCCTCCTCGTCACCCATAGGAAGATTCAGCGGAGGCTCACCTTTTTTGTAGGAAGACCACGCGAGTGCGGGCGTTTCTACGCTTACATTAGGAAGGTGAAACACAGAAGCCAGCTCTTCCGTGTTTAAAACGTAAGCCCACGAGGAAGGAAAAGTGCGTTCCCGGTAATTTTCTAAAAATTCATTGCAGTTTTCAATGTACTCACTGCGCGTAAAAGCGTTCAAGTTAGCTGTACTAAACTGCTTAAAAGAGGCGCACGCGCTTCGCAGTAAGCTATTAGCCTTCTCTGGCGTCTCTCCAACAGTCAAAACCCGAATTCCAATCTCAAAACCAACCCTACTAAGCTTCTCCTCAATAGCTTTAATTTGTGTTTGTTGGGAAGTTGTCAACTGCACCCCTCCCCTACTCTCCTCAAGCTCTACTTCCTTCCCCGGACGGAAGATCATTGTCGGTATATCAGCAATTATTTGACCCAACCC
>CAYXRZ010000018.1:0-11765 GCA_964467235.1 uncultured Candidatus Saccharibacteria bacterium | reverse complement strand
TTTGTAATCTACAAATACTTGCCGCAAGACTTCCGGCCTCACCCTCTTTCTTTTTGTTCTCAAGTCTTTTACTTGAATAGGTTTACCAAGTTTAATTGTGGATAACTTTTACGAATAGAGGTCGCGATCGCGACTCCTCTTCGTAATTTATAAATAATATAATATAGAAGAGTATCCTAGTCTAAAGCAATGTTTTAGACTGAGTTGTTTTGATAAGGTTTTTACCTTTTTCAGTTGCGGTGGGGAAGTTTTGAAGATATAATGTAACTAGCCACTTCGGGGTGTAGTGTAGAGGCCAACACGCTGTCATGGGGTGGCAGAGATCCCGGGTTCGAGTCCCGGCACCCCGACCATCACGTGATAGGGTTGCTTTGCAACTATTTCGAAGGTTAATTCCCACCAAACCTTCTGTTTCTGTTCGAATAATCAATTATCGCATTGCGAAGATTACTAGGAAACTAACTTTCTTAATTCGTGGTAGAAATTTTGGAGGTGTTTTTCTGCTTCCTGCCAGTGTTTTTCTTGCTTCTCTTTCGAAATTCCTTCCTTTTCTGCTAAGTCGTGTTCAAAAGTTGCCATTGCCTTCCAATGCACAGCTTCGCGGAGTTGGAGTTCCGATTGCTGGTAGAGTTCGCCGTAAAGAGCACTAAATGCTTTTTCTAGTTCCAGTTTATCGACGGAATCTTCTAAGTCATCATGCACCTGCCACCAATTTACTTCCAGCTCCGCAACTTGCCGCGGATCAAAGTCTGCTTCCATATTTTCCAGTGCCGTTGAGTAGAAACTTTCCATGGCGTTTACAGCTAATTCCCAATTCCTTTGGTTGTGACCTTCTGTTACTGCTTTAAACATTGTTTGCGTCATTTCCTTTGCTTCATCATTCCCAACATTATAAAGTTCTTTGATCCATTGTGTAGAAAATTTTCGCAGTTCTTTTTTGCTATTTTGGTTGTGCGCCTTCCACCAATTGATTTCCAGCTCGGCAGTTTTTTCTGGTTTAAATTGCACGTTGGGGACAGATTGGTCAGCACCGCCAAAGCGCCGGCGCCTTCGACTGAAGTCGAGAATAGCCTTTTTTAGCTTTTCGGGGCTGAAACTTGGAAAGTGGTCCCGCTCCCAATAGATTTCGCTGTAAGCGCATTCCCAAGAAAGGAACCCGCTCAGACGCTGCTCGCCGGAAGTTCGGATCATAAGGTCGGGGTAGGGATGGGGTTGATTGTTGACATCTAAATAGTTTTTGAGTTCGTAGTAAGGGTATTTTCCGGCGTATTTACCAACTTCTTTCTTAAAATCTTCCTTCTCTATTTTCCTGGTCTGAACAGCAGTTACAATTTTCTCAACGGTTCTAATAATTTCGTCGTGGCCGCCGTAGTCCAAGCCGACGTTGAGAACAAAGCTTTGGTTATTTTTGGTTTCTTCTACAGCATTTTCTATTTTCTTTCTGAGGGCATCGGGAATTCGGTCCTTTCTCCCTAGGTGATAAATTCGGACATCATCCTTTTTTGCATCTTTAAGGTTATCATCAATAAATTTCTCGTAAAGTTCCATTAAGTAGTTGATTTCGTGCTTAGATCGGTTCCAATTTTCGGTGGAGAAAGCCCAGACGGTAGTGGTGTGGATGCCCAAGTCGCGGATGGTTTGAAAAATCTTAGGGGCAAGATTAAAACCTTTTCTATGGCCCTCTAAGGTTGGTAAATCTCTCGCGCGTGCCCAGCGGCGGTTGCCGTCAGGGATGATTGCGATATGGTTAGGGAGTTTGGTTCCTTGTGGTAGTTCAATTTTGTTTTTAACCATTGCGTTGTTTATTGTAGGCTTATATTGATTTTTTTGCAAGTTTGTGTAGGCGTATTTTAGCATATTTGGTTTCTTTGAATTAGCGCACTTTAGTGCGCGCCTGTCAGAGCGCGAGCTGAAGCTCGCTACTATATTTTTTATAGTAGTAGCAGACTTTAGTCTGCGCTCTTTTCCTTGGACAGTTCTTTTACAGCACAAGGTTTTATGATACATTATGCCTATGTCCAAAAGGACTTTAGCAAACGAAACAATAGAGAACGTAGGTGAAGACATTACCTTAAAAGGTTGGGTGGATACCCGGCGGGACCACGGTGGTGTGGCTTTTCTTGACCTTCGTGACCGCACAGGCATTGTGCAGGTGGTTTGCAGTCCGGAGCAGATTGAGCCTTTGCGTGACGAATATGTTGTGGAAATTACAGGAAAAGTAAAAGCACGGCCGGAAAGTATGATTAATCCCGATTTGGAAACGGGCACAGTGGAGGTTAAGGCAGATGAAATTAAAGTGCTTTCGAATTCGAAAACTCCGCCCTTCAATATCCAGGGAGATGGATTGAAGATAAACGAAAAGAAGCGCCTTGATTATCGGTATTTGGACCTACGACGTCCGCGGATGGCGCGGAATATGCGAATGCGAAGCAAGATGGTGCAGTTTATTCGCAATTATTTAATGGGCGAGGACTTTGTGGAGATTGAAACACCAATTCTTTCCAAATCCACCCCGGAAGGAGCGCGGGACTTTTTGGTTCCTTCTCGGCTTCAACATGGGAAATTTTATGCACTGCCCCAGAGCCCCCAGCAGTACAAACAGCTTCTGATGGTTGCCGGGTTTGAGCGTTATTTTCAAATTGCCCGCTGTTTTCGCGACGAAGACCCTCGGGCAGACAGGGCTTACGGCGAGTTTACTCAGCTGGATTTGGAAATGTCTTTTGTAACACAAGAGAAGATTCTCGAGCTTACTGAGGGCCTTTTTACGAAGATGGTGGAGGAGCTTTGGCCCGAAAAGAGGATTAAGGAAAAGCCTTGGCCACGACTTTCACATGAGAATGTAATGGAAAAGTACGGAACTGATAAGCCCGACCTTCGAGAAAACCCCGGCGACCCCGATGAGTTGGCTTTCGCTTGGATTGTTGATTTCCCGCTTTTTGCTGAGCAAAGCAAAGAAGATTATTTCCATGGAGCGGGTGAAAAGCTTGCCCCCAGCCACCATATGTTTACTGCCCCGCACCCCGATGATATACCTGTCTTAGAAACAAATCCACTTAAAGTCCGCGGACTTCAGCACGATTTGGTTTTAAACGGTTTTGAAGTGGGTGGTGGGAGCATCCGAATTCACGAGGCGGATATTCAGGAGAAAGTTTTTGAATTAATCGGTTTTGGCGAGGAGCAAAAGAAGGAATTTGAGCATATGCTGGAAGCTTTTCAGTACGGTGTGCCCCCCCACGGTGGTATTGCACCGGGGATTGACCGAATGCTAATGGCTATTTTGGGGGAGCCTTCTTTGCGTGAAGTGATGGCTTTCCCTACCAGCGGTTCCGGCGAGACCGCAGTCATGGACGCTCCGAGTAAAGTTACCGAGAAACAGCTGCAGGAGTTGGGGATTGAGGTTGTGGATGGGGAAAATGAATAGTGGTAAGACATTGTAACTTGTGGTAACTAATAAGTGTTTGCAGCAGGGGATTCTTCGTCATCCACGACAAGGCGGTCGGGACTCCTCAGAATGACGACATAACTTTTCGGGGATTGAGTTTTTCTTAGTGCTGTATGCTGAACGCTGTGGGCTGTTAGCTGATTTATGTTCCAATACTTCTTTATCCGTCTGAAAAGGAAAATACGCGCTTCTTTTATGCGTGCCTACCACGGCGGCAGGTTTGACTTTGATTTGGATATTGATATAGATAAATCTGCTCGTGTTCTTGCAGTTGTTTTGATTTTGGTTACCTCTCTTACTGCTGTCCCGCCTGGGGCTGTAGATGCTTCTCGGGCGGGTTTTAAGGAACAAAAGGCGGAAAAAGAAGATGGTTCTGTGGCGGGGGCTTCGGAAAAGGACCAATCGCCGGTTGAACCGGAGTGGCCAAGAAAGAAAGAAGGCACGCCCGACCTGGGTGAGTTAACGGCAGAGGCTGTTTTGGCTGTGGACGGAGAAAACAAGAAAGTGCTACTTGAAAAAAACAGCCGCAAGACCACCCCCCCGGCATCTTTAACCAAGGTTATGACTGCTTTGGTTGCTTTGGAGAAATATCCTTTGGACAAAGAGTTTGTTGTTTCCGAAGCCTGCCTTTTAGGGTTAGAAGGGAAAGCCCACATGAATTTACAGCCGGGGGAGAGAATTATAACGAAGAATTTGCTTTACGGCCTTCTTATGCATTCGGCTGCTGATGCAGCTTGTGTTTTGGCACGGAATCCGGAGTCGACGTATGATGACTCGCGGGCGAACGAAGAGGAGTTCATCAGCGCAATGAATCGCAAAGCGCAGGAGTTGGGGATGGAAAACACGCATTTTGTTAACACTGTAGGGTTGGATGCCGAAAAACATTATTCCACGGCTGAGGATTTGCTGCGGTTGGTTCGGGAGGCAATGCAAAACCGGGTCTTTCAAATTATAGTTGCAACCCGCGAAATAAATGTGCATGATGCAGGGAACCCGCCATCACGCTGGCACGGTTTGGAGAGCACCAATGATCTCCTTTTTGATGTGCCCTATGTAACGGGTGTAAAAACGGGGACTACGGAAAACGCGGGGGAATGTTTAGCTGTTTCGTGGTTGTGGGAAGGGAGAGAACTTTACGCGGTTCTTTTAGGCAGTGCCCAAGACCAAAGGTTTGAAGAGATGAAGAGGATAATAGAATGGGTGAAAAGCGCTTATGATGTGCAAGCTGGTCCAGCTGGTAATAATTAATCTCTTTAGTGGTTATATGGTAGTGTTTAAAAAATTAGAATTTTGAATTTGTTTCGGATTTAGGATTTCGTGCTTCGAATTTAGTTTACTTCTTCCACTCTTCCGTTATCCCGTGAACGTAGAAGATAACCTCCCACGGGGCCTGACCTTCTACTTCCGCAATCCCTTTGAAGATATAAATTGGTGTTAAGTATTCTTGGGGGGCTTTTGATTCGTAGTAAGCAAGACTCACTTTTTGAATTTTTACTTCTTCCACATTTGGCACGGCAGGATTTTGGTAGGGTCCGCTGTCTTGAGGTTTTAGGTAAACTAAAGTTCCTTTTCCACTGGTGAGCGCGTTCCATGCATCGTTTGGAGAAAGCAGTGGGTAAGTGGAGCCCTCGTCTGTAAGAATTTCCCAGTTTTGGTAGCGCGCGTAAGGGACCCGTTCGTAAAATTCTTCTCCGCGCTGGCCGGAAATTGCTAGGTAAGTCAGTCCTTGGTAAGGTTCGGGGCTGTAGACGTTATAATTCTTCCCATCCACCGCAATTATTTTAAAGAGATCTATACGGGTAAGGTGACCTTGGGAAAGGCTTTCTGCTTGCTTCAGCTCCCCTTTTTCGATTTTTATATAACTTGCTTCCTTTCGCGCGCTTTTTAGATTTTTGTTGGAAAGGTTAAGCTCGTTTAAAAAGCTCAGCGCGCGCGCTTTTGCTTGGCTTTCGGGCAAAGACTGCCCGCGAGAAAGTTGTATTTCTAAAATTTGCGGGTCGCTTTCTAAAACAAATGCTTGGCTGACAACGTTCATCCGAAGGGTGCGCCAGTTGGTTTTCCATTCGTATATTGAAGGAGAAGGTATTTGCGGTTTGGTAGTAAAGCCCAAGCTTGCCGCAAGCTGTTCTGCTTTAAGTTCGGTAAGGGGGGTTGCTGCGGGGTTGCGTAAAGGAAACACAGGCAACCTGTCGGGCAGATGGGGCAACCGCCCTGTTGGGGTGTCCAGAGTAAAGTTCCATTTGGAAGTGTCTGATTGAGTTCCAGGAATTTGGGGTAACGCAATTTTTCCGAATTCTGTTTCCGGGGGTGGTTTTTCCGGAGGGAAAAAGTGATAATAAACACTCAGACCAACATTCCACCCCAACCTTCCTACGAAAAGCAGGGAAATGATGATTACGAAAACAGCGACGGCGCGTCGGGTAACTTTTGCGGTTTTGGTTAAAGACATGATCAGTGCGACAGTTGGCCAGTTAGGCAGTTTGTCAGTTTCAAGTGTAGCACAAGTTATTCTCTTCTTTCTAGTTTTTTCGAGAGTTGGTATAATTTATGTGTTATGAATGAAAACCACAATCGTAATGTTCGTGTTCGTAGCGCCCCCAGCCCCACTGGGCGGCCACATATTGGAACTGCTTATATTACCCTCCTAAATTATGTTTTTGCCCGGAAGCATGGGGGTAGTCTGGTTTTGCGAATTGAGGATACGGATCGTTCCCGCTACGATGCAAAGTCGGAAAAAGAAATATTTGAGCTTTTAAATTGGTTGGGGTTAACGCCGGATGAATCTCCGGAGATTGGCGGAGAATACGGCCCCTATCGGCAGTCATCAAGGGTGGGTATTTACCAAAAATATGCAGAGCAGCTCGTAGAGCAAGGCGATGCATACTACTGTTTTTGCGCTCCCGAGCGTTTGGAGAAAGTGCGGGCGGAGTGCCGGGCTTGCGGCGAACCCCCAATGTATGACCGCTGCTGCCGGGATTTAGACCCGCGCGAGGCCGAAGAGCGCGCGAAAGAGGACGAATCGTACGTAATTCGCCTTAAAGTTCCCCGTAAAGGAGTAACCAAATTCCACGACGTGGTTCGGGGGGATATTGAAGTGGAAAACAAGATTATTGACGATCAGGTCCTTTTAAAATCCGACGGTTTCCCCACCTATCACTTGGCTAATGTGGTGGATGACCATTTAATGGAGATAAGCCACATTATTCGCGGGGAGGAGTGGCTTTCTTCTGTCCCCAAGCACATTATTCTTTACAACGCATTTGGTTGGGAGCCCCCGGTCTATGCCCACACACCTTTATTGCGGGGAAAGGACGGTTCTAAACTTGGCAAACGTCACGGAGCCCAGCCCGCTTTGGAATACCGAAAGCAAGGTTACCTGCCAGAAGCTTTATTGAATTATCTTGCTCTTTTAGGCTGGACTCATCCCGAGGAGAAAGAATTTTTTGGTCTTAAGGAAATGATTGATAAGTTTGAGTTGGAAGATCTGGACGCCACTGCACCTGTGTATGATGAGGATAAATTGAAGTGGCTCAACGGGAAATGGATCCGGGATCTATCGGTAGAGGAGCTTGCGAAAAGGATTAAGAATTTTGGTGCCGGCTTTTCTTTTTTGTCATCTCGAGCGACGAGTCAGCGAGGAGTCGAGATATCTAGGTCCCGAAGGGTCGGGACCGCATCTGAAACAGGAGACGCTTCGCTAGATTTCTCCATGCGGTCTAATAAGAAGACCTTAGTCGAAATGACAGAGGAACGTTGGTTGCAGGTAGTTGCGTTGGTGCAGGAGCGTATGGAAACATTTCGCGATTTCGAGGAACTAGCTGGGTTCTTCTTCCAAGCTCCGGAAGTAGATAAAGATCTTTTGATTGACCAAGCTCGCGGTGACGAAGAGGAGGCAAAAGAAATTCTGAAAGCGGCCGTAAAAATCATTGAGGAAACGGAACTCGAGCACAACAAATTAGAAGAAGCCTTTCGCGCCAAAGCAAAGGAAGCAGGTTGGGGAATGCGCGCAATTTGTATGACCACCCGTGTCTCCGTAACCGGGAAAACTGTTTCCCCACCTCTTTTTGACTGCATCGCCGTCCTCGGTCGCGGGGAAACTCTCTCCCGCCTGAAAGCTGCGCAAGATTTGCTACGTTGAGGTAGTTTAAAGTATTTTACTTGGTGCGGAGTTTTGTGTAGACTGACACTATATGGACGCTCGGAATACTCTTGTTCAACATTTTATAGTGGGTGTTTTTTCCATAGTGCTGGCCTTTTCTTTTAAACACTTTCTTGGCATCCGCGGGTCCACGGCGTTTGCCCGCGTTTCCTTTATCCTCTTGGTTCTCACCTTATTAATTGGCCCGGTGATGCGGCTGAAAAAGCCCCGTGTGGTCTCCACACCTTTAAAACTACCTTGGAGTTGGCGGAGTGAGCTGGGCATTTGGTTTACTATTACTTCTTTGGTTCATGTTTTTGCCGCAATGAGCGGTCGTCCGAATTGGGATTTGCTCAAGGCCTTGGGCGGCGGTATTGGCGGTGGGGGATACGGTCTGGCGAATTTGCTTGGGTTGGTTGCTTTGTTTTGGGCGCTTATACTTACCGCAACCTCCTTCGGCAAAGTTATCAAATGGTTGGGAGTAGAGTCCTGGCGGTGGCTGCATTCTTTTACCTATGTAATATTTTACTTAGTGGCAGCGCACTCCATTTACTTTCAATTTTTTTCAAGTTACGGTGGGGGCCCGGACTTTTTTGGGTATATGTACGCGGCAATGGTACTGTTGATAACAGCTTTGCAGTTTGCAGCTTTTGCTAAGACAGTTGGTGAACAGCGGAAGAATTAATTCGTTGGTTTTAAAGTGGGATTTTTAACGGCTTTTGGGGAGTGACTCACAAGCTACGCCATCTTTATCTCCGTCCAAACGATTTACATCGTTTCCCCGCCCGCCTAATCTTTCAAAAAATATCTGCGCTTCCTGTTGGGTTTCAAAGTCCGAGCAGTTGTATTCGTCGGCGGATTTCCCGGTAGAGGAGTCTGTTGTAATGTTCCCCTCCTTGTCAAAAAGGATATTTCCCGATGTATCGCGAGCAACTTTGGATTCTTGGAAAGAGCCTGTTTCTATTAACTTTCCGAGATCCCAATCGTTTTCGGTAGCTTCAAGACCAAACGCCGCAAGGAGAGTTACAAAAGCTATTGCCATAAAAATCCGCGCCTTTTCCCAAACAAAGAAAAGCACGGCGACAATAATCATAAGTACTGCAATAACAGCAAGCCTGAATTTCTTGTTTCCCCGCAAGGGGGGCGCACCTTTTTTATTTTCTGACTTTTTATCTGCCACGGTTTAATGATAGGAAAATGCAGGTATAAAGTCAATAGGTGCCGAGTTTTTATTGGCTTTATACTGGTTTATTTGGTAAAATAATATTGCTTGCCGGGTCGTCTAATGGTAGGACAGCGGGTTTTGATCCCGCCGATCTAGGTTCGAATCCTAGCCCGGCAACCATGAACCACGTTGGGTTCATGGCAAGCCACTTTAGGTGGCGCAGCCATAATCCTTACATGGTTCATGCCCTAAACCCTACGTGGTTTAGGGCAAATCGCAATATTTAAGCACGCTCAGCGTGCCCACGCTCTGCAAAAAAACATAAGCTATGCGCAGCGTGCCACCCACATCCATTTCAGACTTGGGAAATGAAAACGTACAATTTGATAATTGTTGCCTAAACCTGTATAATGTGCACGGAAAGGAGGTATAATAAGTAGATTTATTCAATAAATCTTCAAAAATAATATGAACGGAAAAATTAAAACAAAAACAGACAAAGGTTATGGATTCATTTCTCGTGAAGGAGAAGAAAATGATGTTTTTTTCCACTCTACGGATCTAGTTGGTGTCACTTTTGAGAATCTTCAAGAAGGAGCCACCGTTACGTTTGATGTCGAAGAGGGAGAAAAAGGGCTAAGTGCAAAAAATGTGAAACTTGCTGAGTAATTTTACTCAAGTAATAGTTATACAAGAAGCCTTGCTTTATGCAAGGCTTTTTGTGTTTTTACGCTCCTTCGCAGAAAGCAACAAGCTTGCTTGTGGGGCGCCATATATCTCTTTTTACAATAAAAAAATCCTAGCAAATTCTGTATAAGAATGTGTTGGATTGAAAGAACGTATCCGGAACTTTTGGAAGAATATAGAAGAATACAAGGAGATCAAAAGTCCGAGGGGTTTATAAGAGCTGTTGTGATGGGGAAAGTTCCTTTTCGAAATAAAAGCCGATAGCGGAAGTTTGTACACGTTGCGTGCGGCCTTATCGGAACCCCACCCCCCTGTCGTTGCCTTGATTACAGCTCTAACATCTTTTTACGAATAGATACTACGATCGTAGTATCTATTTGTAATGTCCTGTATTTGTGTAAGGTTACACATTTCCGCGGCAATATATAGTCCTGAGGACTGTATATTGCTTTGCGAAGAGCCGTCGACGACTGAAACTCATTCGTTGCGAATTATTTTGTGTTAAGATAAAAATATGAAGAAATATTTGGTAGTACTTTTGGTTTTTGCCCTTGTCCTTTTCCTTTTATTTTTTGGATATTTTGTCCTGTCTTCTTCTTTATACAAGCTTGTTAGACCCCAGAAATTTTGTATTCAGATGATAACAAAGGCTTGTTTTTTAGGAAACCAATTTTTTTGTAAAAATTTTCCCACCCCTTGTGACGTGCCGCCTCTTTGGAAAATTCAAAATTAGCTATTTTTAAGTTGCGGAACTAAATTTTAATACAAGTTATTGTTGGATT
Organism: uncultured Candidatus Saccharibacteria bacterium; assembly: GCA_964467235.1. Classification (GTDB taxonomy): domain Bacteria; phylum Patescibacteriota; class WWE3; order JAUXAW01; family JAYEID01; genus CAYXRZ01. The sequence goes on along the minus strand of CAYXRZ010000018.1, from coordinate 1,551 downwards.
GTAGGGTTTATTTGATTTCTTTCTGTTGGTTGAATTTTTGTGTGATTTCTTGTATCGTAGACCGTAGCGATGAATAAAGATGTAGTGCTCGGGGTTTGCGGTTTAGCATGCTCCGAATGTCCAAAATATGTAAAAGAAAAACAATCGGAAGACGACTGTGACGGGTGCAGTGCAAAAATACCGGCAGAAATCTGCCCCTTACCCTCGTGTGCAGAGGAACGGGGAGTTGATTTGTGTTTTAAATGCGGAAAATTTCCATGTGATAAAAATTATAAAGGCGGGCCGATTGTTTCTGAGCTTTTGGACCATTGGGCCGGTAAATAATAGTTGACAGCAGAGCAGATTTTCTATACTCTGAGTCTAACAGTGTTTGCCTGTTTATGGTTTACAAAGCAGATAAAAGTTAATAGTGGTTAGTGTTACCCCCTGGAAAGGGGGTTTTGTTTTTGTATAGAGGCTAACTGTTAAGACTGTTAAGAAGGAGGTGAGGATAGTGTCGAACGAAGAGTTCTGGAGAACATTTCTTTTTCGGTTGGTGCCGGTGATGCTTTTAGGTGTTGCAATTATTTTAATTGCGGTGCCCTCCGGTGCGGATGGTGTTACAGATGACGGTTTTCCGGGCAAAGCACCTAAAAGGTATATTGTTGCGCCTGAAACTTGGCATGGCTGTAAGGATGGGGAATGTTTTGAGGTTCGGTTCGTTCACAACGACGCAACACAGTTTCTTGAACCCGGACCTTGTCCCGAGATAAATCCCTGCAAGAGTGAAGGAGAGACGAACGTTGATTTCTAAGCAAGCCCTAACCCCCGCAAGGTTTTTGGAAGGTGAAATCTTGCGGGGATTTGCTTTGGCTTAACTTACGGTGGTTGACTCTCACCCCTCGCCCTTATATTATTAAACCCGTTATGTTTGATAACTTTACACAAGCAGTTTTGGATTGGGTTCTGCACTACCGCGCTCTAGGCGTTTTCCTTGGCGGGTTTACAGAAGCAATAATTGTTCCTATTCCTTCTCCGCTTATTACTATGTCGGCGGGTTTTATTTTGGTACCGGAAAGGGTTCTTGCTCAAGCGTTACCGCAGCTTTTTACCAAAATTGCAGTTCCCTATGCTTTGGGAGCAACCTTGGGTAATTTAACAGTTTACTGGCCCACTTATTACGCCGGTAAGTTCTTCGTAGACAAGTTTTCCAAATTTTTGGATTTTTCCTGGCGAGATGTGGAACTAATAAAGTTAAAATTTGACGAAGGTACTTGGGACGAGAGAGTTACTGTAATTCTTCGCGCTGTACCGCTTTTGCCTGTTTCATTGATTACTGCCGTGGGAGGGGCTTTGCGTTTACCTTGGAAGAAGTTTTTCCTTCTGAGTTTCGCAGGGTTAGTGCCGCGGGGGCTTATTTTGGCGATTGTTGGTTGGTGGTCCAAGGATACCTATATGGCCGTTGCTGAGGGTGCCGATAAATTGGAAACTTACGTGTCCATTGGGTTTTTATTTTTAACTTGGGTGGCCTTTTTTATTCTCTATCGCAACCGCGAACGCTGGTTGATTGGT